>NZ_JAAGMH010000149.1:0-124267 GCF_010548505.1 Streptomyces sp. SID14515
CTGCCGCCGCACGCGCCCCGGCCCGCCGCCCAGCCGCCCGAGCTGCCGCCCCCGCCGCCGGGCCCCGGCGCTCCGACCGCCTGAGCGGACCGCCCGGTTCAGCGCCGGTGGGTCGGTGCGCTGGTCGGCGCCGCTGATCAGTGCTGCTGGTGCAGCCCGCGCCCGGCCAGCGTCAGGAACACCTCGCCCACCGCCTCGGAGAGCGTCGGATGGGCGTGGATGTGCTGGGCCACATCGGCGGGCTCCGCGTCCCAGCCGACCACCAACTGGCTCTCCGCGATCATCTCCGACACCTGCGGGCCGACCAGATGGACGCCCAGCACCCGGCCCGCCCGCTCGGCCACCACCTTCACCATGCCGCCCCGGCCGTGCACCATGCCCTTGGCCACGGCGGTCAGCGGCAGGATGTTCACCACCACATCGTGCCCCGCGTCCCGGGCCTGCGCCTCGGTCAGCCCCACCGCGGCGGTCTGCGGCGAGGAGTACGTGACCCGGGGCACGGCGGCGTAGTCGACCGGGGCGGGACGCAGCCCGGCCAGCGTCTCCGCGACCAACAGCCCCTCGGCGAACGAGGCGTGGGCGAGCCCCAGGGAGGGCGGCGGCAGCAGGTCGCCCACCACATGGACGCCCGGCACCGCCGTCTCAAGACGCGACCAGTCGGCGGGCACGACATGGCCCCGTCCGTCCGTGGCCAGCCCCGCCGCCGCGAGCCCCAGGCCCTCGGTCACCGGCTCCCGGCCGACCGCGACCAGCAGCCGCTCGGCCGCCACCGTGACGCTCTCGCCCCGGGCGGTCCGCACGACGGCCCGCACCCCCTCGTCCACCACCGTCCACTCCAGCAGCCGCGCGCCCGCCTCCACCCGGATGCCCCGCTTCTTGAGCCCCCGCAGCAGATGCCGCGACACCTCCGCGTCCTCCAGCGGCACCAGCCGGTCGGCGGCCTCCACCAGCGTGACCTCGGCCCCCATCGACCGGTGCAACGAGGCGTACTCGACGCCGATCGCCCCGCCGCCGACCACCAGCACCGACCCGGGCAGCCCCGGTGCGTGCAGGGCGTCGTCGCTCGTCACCACCCGCCGCCCGTCCACCGCCTGACCCGGCGGCATCCGCGGCCGCGAACCGGTCGCCAGCACCACGCCCCGCCGGGCCACGACCTCCCCGTACCCGCCGATCCGGGCCGAACGCGGGCCCGTCAGCTCGGCGCCGCCCCGCACCACCTCCACGCCGGCCCGCGCCAGTTGTGCCTCGACCCCTCGGTGGTTACGGGTCACGATGTCGTCCCGGGTCGCGACCAGCGCCGGCCAGTCCACCGAGTCGAGCGTCGCCTTCACCCCCCACCGCTCCCGTGCCTCGGCGATGCCGTCGACCAGTTCGGCCGCGTGCAGCATCGCCTTGCTCGGGATGCAGCCGCGGTGCAGACAGGTGCCCCCGATCGCGTCCCGCTCGGCCAGCACGACCTTCAGCCCGAGGGCCGCCGCGCGCAACGCCGTGGAGTAGCCCCCCGTGCCGCCGCCGATCACCAGTACGTCCGTCGCCTGCTCCGTGTTCGTCCGCGTCATGGGATCCACCCTCGCCCCCGGCCCGGTCATGCGTCCAAGGCAGAATGCGTGTGGAGTCGATGCACAACGTTCATGGCACGTGGACGTGCTTCGGCGTGGTGATGCGTGAAGTCCTGTGGAAGGGGGGCTGATGAGCCTGCGTCAGATGGAGTACTTCGTCACGGTGGTCGAGGAGTCCTCCTTCACCCGTGCCGCCGAACGGCTCCACGTCACCCAGCCCGCCCTCTCCCACCAGATCAAGGCGCTGGAACGGGCGGTCGGCGGCGAGCTGTTGGAACGGCTGCCGCGCGGCGTCCTGCTCACCCAGATGGGCCGGGCATTCCTCCCGCACGCCGAACGCTCCGTCCGCAGCGCCGCCCAGGCCCGCCGTGCCGCCCGCGCGGCCGCCGGGGCGGAGGGCGGCGAACTCCACATCGCCACCGTGCACTCGGTGGCCGTCGGTGTCCTCCCCGACGTCTTCGCGCACTGGCGGCGCGCCCACCCGGGCGTCTGCCTGGTCCTCCACGAGTACGCCAGCGCCGACGCCCTGGAGGAGCAGGTGGAACGCGGCATCGCCGACCTCGCCCTCGGGCCGGTGCCCGAGCGGTGGAGCGGGCCCCTCGTCCCGGTGGGCGAGGAGGAGATCGTGCTCGTCGTCCCGTTCGACGACCCGCTGGCCGGGCGCTCCTCGGTCGCTCTGCACGAGCTCGCCGACCGGGCCTGGGTCCGGTGCGCGATGGAACCGGTCGTCGACGGCCGCCCCTTCCTCGACGGCATCTGCGGCGCGGCGGGCTTCGAGCCCCGTACGGCCGTGCGGACCGAGCACACCTCGACCGCGATCCGGATGGCGGCGGCCGGGGTCGGCGTCTCCACCGCACCCGGCCACACCGTCCGCGGCGCTCTCGGCGAGGACTGCGCGGTCCTGAGCGTCGACCCGCCCTGGCTGCGCGCCCTGGCCGTCTTCTCCCGCGTCCCCCTGACCGGGGCGGCGGCCGCCTTCACCGAGCTGCTCGCCACCCTGCCGGTCACCGGGATACGCCCGCCGCACCCCACCGCACCCTCACCCGAACGGGCGTACGCCGACTGCGCCGCGCCCCCTGCGGTGGTCCCCTGAGAGGACGCGCGCCGGCAGCCGGCGCACCGATTCCAGGGGGCGCGGAATGCCGGTCGACCGCCCCGAGGCCCTGCCCGCCGCCCGCCGTCCGCACCGGCTCGCGGGCGGGCAGCCGGGACTGCTGGCGCCGGGGGCCACGACGGATCCGTACCGGCTGCGCCTCTACCGCCTGCTGCGCACCGACTACCCCCTCGGCTACGACCCGGGCCTCGGCGCCTGGCTGCTGAGCCGGTACGCGGATGTGGCCCAGGCCCTCACCGACCCCCGGTTCACCGGCTACCCGCACGACGGGGCCCCGCGCGGCCGGGCCCCCGTCCCGCTCGGCCTCTGCCGGGGCAGCCTGGTCTGCGGCCCGTCCGCCGTGCCCTGGAGCGCCGCCGAACCCGCCGTCGAGCGGACCGCGTACGTCCTGGCCCGCCGGATCGCCGGGCGCGACCGGGCGGACCTGGTCGCCGACTTCTGCCGCTGGCTGCCCGCCGGGGCCGCGGCTGCGGCGGCCGGGCTCTCCTACCCGGACCTGAGCACCCTGCCCCGGCCCGCCCGCCAGCGGTGGGCCGGCGGGGCGGCCGACGACTGCTCCGGACCGACCGCACTCCGCGAGCGCGCGCTCGCCTCGTTCCTCGCGAACATGCTGGACGACCCGGACCTGCTGGCCGCGGCGACGGCCGGACCCGGGACCGGAACAGGCCCCGGGACGCTGCTGGGGCGCGCCTGGACCGAGACGCTGCGCCGCGATCCGCCCGTCCAGATCGTGCTGCGCCGCACCCGTACCGAGGTGACCGTCAGCGGCGGCACGCTCCCCGCCGACGCGCCCGTCGCCTGCCTCATCGGTGCGGCGGGCCGCGACCCGGCCCGGTTCGGCGCGCCCGACCGGTTCGACCCGCTGCGCACCGACGCCGACCCGCTGCTCATCGGCCCGGCCGGCTGCCCCGCCGCGCTCCTCGGCAGACTGGAGGCCGAACACGGCCTGCGCGCCCTGCTGACGGCGATGCCCGGCATCCGCTGGGCCGAGGGCTTCCGCCCGGTGGCGGGCGGCCTCCTCACCCGGGGCCCGCGCACCCTGCTCGTATGCCCGTCCTGACGGGCAGGGCCATGGCCCCGGTGGTCGTCAGCCCCCCACCCGCCGCAGCAGCGCCACCGGCCGCTCGGCGAACAGCTCGGCCGCCGCCACCGCGCCGCCCGGGAACTCCCGGCCGGGCGAGGCCGACAGCAGGTCCTGCCAGCGGCCGTCGGCCGGCAGCTCCAGCACCGTGTCCCGCCAGCCGCCGCCCTCGGCCAGCCGCAGCGACAGCCGGGTCACCGCCGTGACCACCTCGCCCGACCGGCAGAACGCCGGCAGATGGGCGGCGGCCGGGCCATGGGCCGCCAGCGGCGCGTACGTACCCGACTCGCCGAACACGTGAGGCAGTTCGCGTCGCAGCCCCAGCGCGACCGCCGTCAGCGCCTGCTTCTCGTCCGGCGCCTCGGGCCGCCGGAACGGCCGCCGGTTGTCCGGGTCGACCAGGGCCAGATACTCGCTCTCCGTGCCCTGGTAGAGATCCGGCACGCCCGGCATCGTCAGATGCACCAGCGCCGCCCCCAGCACCTGGGCGCGCACATGCGGGGCGAGCGCGTCCGCGAACTCGGCGATCAGCGTCCGGGCCACGCCCGACCCGTCGCCCGGACCGGCGGCGACGAACTCCGACACCGCCCGCTCGTACGCCGGATCCGGCTCCGTCCAGCTGGTGAAGAGGCCCGCCTCGCGCACCGCCTTCAGCAGGGCCGGCTCCAGCCGCTCGAACAGCTCCTCGGCCGGCAGCTCCGCGCAGCCGTACGCCGACTGCCAGGCGGCCCAGGCCAGTTGTGGGTCCGGGGCCGCGACGGTGGTGGCCGCCGTCAGCTGCGCCACCAGCGCCGCCCACCGCTCCGGGCACTGGGTCAGCACCGCGATCCGGGCCCGCACGTCCGCGCTGCGCTTGGTGTCGTGCGTGGTCAGGACCGTGCCGGTGGCCGGCCGGTCGCGGGCGATCCGGGCCGCGAAGGCGTGGAACTCCTCCGGCGACACCGCGGGCCGCCCCGGGTCCCCGCCCACCTCGGTGGCCGAGGTCAGGGGTACGTACCGGTAGAACGCCGTGTCCTCCACCGACTTGGCGTGCAGCGCGGACGCGGTCTGGGCGAACCGGGCGCAGAACGCCGCCTGTTGCTCCCCGCCACCGAGCCGCCCGAGCGCCAGATCCCGTACGACGTCGACGGCCGCCGCCTCCTCCGGCACGGAGAACACCGCCTTCGCCTCCCGTACCGCCTCGTCGGTCAGCGTCTCCCGGGCGATCCGCGTCGGCGGCTCGCCCGCCGTGACGTACGGGCGGTAGACCGGGACCCGTACCAGCAGCTCCCGCACCGCCGTCCGCAGCGCCCACGGCGCATGGTCGCGCAGCGCGGGATCCTGTTCGCAGACTCCGGTGGCCTGCCGGGTCAGCCAGGCCGTCTCGGCGGCCAGTTCATGGGTCGCCACCCGGTACGCGGCCCGGCGCACCGTCGCCGGCCAGTCGCCGCCCCGGTCGCCGGGCGGGCCCGCGAACTCCCGGTAGCGGCCGACCAGCTCCGCCGTGCCGGACGGGTCGGTGAACAGCCCGTCGATCCGGTGCAGCGCGTCGTACCCGGTGGTGCCCGCGACCGCCCAGTCCGCCGGGAGGTGTTCGTCGCCGGTGAGGATCTTCTCCACCACCGTCCAGCGGCCGCCGGTGGCCTCGTTCAGCCGCTCCAGATAGGCGGCGGGCGCGGCGAGACCGTCCGGATGATCGATGCGCAGCCCGTCCAGCACCCCGTCGTGGAGCAGTTCGAGGACCTTGGCGTGCGTGGCGTCGAAGACCTCCGGGTGCTCGACGCGCACCCCGATCAGCTCCGGAACGGTGAAGAACCGCCGGTAGTTCAGCTCGGTGCGGGCGAGGCGCCACCAGCCGAGCCGGTAGTGCTGGGCGTCCAGCAGCTCCGGCAGCGGAAGGCCCGCCGTGCCGGCGCGCAACGGGAACTCCAGGTCGTGGTAGCGCAGCACCTCCCCGGCACCGTCCACGGTCAGGTGCTCCAGCTCCCGGCCGAGCGGCCCGGCGAGCACCGGCAGCAGGACCCGGTGGCCGCCCGCCGCCCAGTCGATGTCGAACCAACGGGCGTACCGGGAGGCCGGGCCCTCGCGCAGCACCTCCCACAGCTGGCGGTTGTGCCGGGGCGAGGCCGCCATGTGGTTGGGCACGATGTCCAGGACCAGGCCGAGCCCGTGCTCCCGGGCGGCCGAGGCGAGCGACCGCAGCCCCTCCTCACCGCCCAGCTCCGCCCGGACCCGGCTGTGGTCGACCACGTCGTAACCGTGCCGGGAGCCGGGGACCGCCTCCAGCACGGGCGACAGATGCAGGTGCGAGACGCCGAGCTCGGCGAGGTACGGCACGGCCTTCTCGGCGGCGGCGAACGGGAAGTCGGGCTGGAGCTGAAGCCGGTACGTGGCGGAGGGCGTCATGGACTCCTACGTACCCCGCCCGGGGCGATCCGTGTCACCCCGGGCGCAACACTCACTCCAGGTATTTCTCTCCGCCCACCCCTCAGGCGGGCCGCTTCAGCACGGTCAGGCTGCGGCCGATCAGCGTGACCTGCTCGCCCTCGGCCACCTTCGGCCCGGTCCCCGGCGGCACCCCGTCCGGCCGCGCGGTGTCCACGACGACCTGCCACTGCTCCCCGTGGTCGACCGGGACGGCGAACTCCAGCGTCTCGGCGCTCGCGTTGAACATCAGCAGGAACGAGTCGTCGGCGATCCGCTCGCCGCGCGGTCCGGGCTCCGAGATCGCGTGGCCGTTCAGGAACACGGTCATCGCCTTCGCGTGGGCCGCCTGCCAGTCCTGCTGCGTCATCTCCTCGCCCTCGGGCGTGAACCAGGCGATGTCGGACAGCTCGTCGTGGGTGCCCTCCACCGGCCGGCCGTGGAAGAAGCGGCGGCGTCGGAAGACCGGGTGGTCGCGGCGCAGCCACACCATGGCCCGGGTGAACTCCAGCAGGGTGGAGGCCGGCGCGTCGGCCGGCTCGTCCGGATCGGGCCAGTGCACCCAGGCCAGCTCGTTGTCCTGGCAGTAGGCGTTGTTGTTGCCCTGCTGCGTACGGGCGAACTCGTCGCCGTGGCTCAGCATCGGCACGCCCTGCGAGAGCATCAGCGTGGCGATGAAGTTCCGCATCTGGCGGGCCCGCAGCTCCAGGACCTCCGGGTCGTCGGTCTCGCCTTCCGCGCCGCAGTTCCAGGAGCGGTTGTGGCTCTCGCCGTCCCGGTTGTCCTCCCCGTTGGCGTCGTTGCGCTTGTCGTTGTACGAGACGAGGTCGTGGAGGGTGAAGCCGTCGTGGCAGGTGGTGAAGTTGATCGAGGCGAGGGGCCGTCGGCCGTCGTCCTGGTAGAGGTCGGAGGAGCCGGTGAGCCGCCCGGCGAACTCCGCCAGGGTGCGCGGCTCGCCCCGCCACAGATCGCGGACCGTGTCGCGGTACTTGCCGTTCCATTCGGTCCACAGCGGCGGGAAGTTGCCCACCTGATAGCCGCCCTCGCCGACGTCCCACGGCTCGGCGATCAGCTTCACCTGGCTGACCACCGGGTCCTGCTGCACCAGGTCGAAGAACGAGGAGAGCCGGTCCACCTCGTGGAACTGGCGGGCGAGCGTCGCCGCGAGATCGAAGCGGAAGCCGTCCACATGCATCTCGGTCACCCAGTACCGCAGCGAGTCCATGATCATCTGGAGGACGTGCGGGGACCGCATGAGCAGCGAGTTCCCGGTGCCCGTGGTGTCCATGTAGTAGCGCTGATCATCGGTCAGCCGGTAGTAGGAGGCGTTGTCGAGGCCGCGGAAGGAGAGCGTGGGCCCGAGGTGGTTGCCCTCCGCCGTGTGGTTGTAGACCACGTCGAGGATGACCTCGATCCCCGCCTGGTGCAGCGCCTTCACCGCCTGCTTGAACTCCAGCACCTGTTCGCCGCGGTCGCCCCAGGAGGCGTAGGTGTTGTGCGGGGCGAAGAAGCCGATGGTGTTGTAGCCCCAGTAGTTGGTGAGCCCCATGTCGGAGAGCCGGTGGTCCTGTACGAACTGGTGGACGGGCATCAGTTCGATCGCGGTGACACCCAGTTCGGTCAGATGGGCGATCACCTCCGGGTGCGCGAGGCCCGCGTACGTACCGCGCAGCTCGGGCGGGAGGCCCGGGTGCAGCATCGTCAGGCCCTTCACATGGGCCTCGTAGATCACCGTGCGGTGGTAGTCCGTCCGGGGGCGGCGGTCGTCACCCCAGTCGAAGTAGGGGTTGACCACCACCGAGCTCATGGTGTGCGGGGCGGAGTCGAGGTCGTTGCGGGCGTCCGGCCTCCCGAAGGGGTAGCCGTACACCGCCTCGCCCCAGTCGATCTTCCCGGCGACCGCACGGGCGTACGGGTCCAGCAGCAGCTTCGCGGAGTTGCACCGCTGCCCGTGCTGGGGTTCGTAGGGTCCGTGCACCCGGAAGCCGTACTGCTGACCCGGCATCACCCCGGGCAGATAGGCGTGGCGCACGAACGCGTCGGTCTCGCGGAGCTCCACCGCTGTCTCCGAACCGTCGTCGTGCAACAGGCACAACTCGATCCGGTGGGCGGCCTCGGAGAAGACCGCGAAGTTGGTACCGGCGCCGTCGTACGTGGCGCCGAGGGGATAAGCGTGTCCCGGCCAGACCTGCATGATGAAGACTCTTCCACTTCTGATCCGGGTGCGGTGGCTTTCCTCGGCCCGTTACTTCCCGAATACTCCCCGAAAACACGGTGCTCACCTAGGACGTCACGCGGTGCGGCCGGGTCCCGTCGCCCGTTCCGGCCGCACCGGTCAACTTCGGACACTCCCGTGCCGCCCCGGACACGCATCCGGACCGCGTCACCCGGCGGGCGTCCGGTTCCCGCCCCGGGGCAGGGGTCCCAATCACTATGAATCAGCTCACTCCACCCGATCTCGCCGCAAGGAACAAGCCTCCGCAGTGGGGGAGTTGAGAAAGTCGCCTGCGGATCGGGCTGCGTCGGATCGCGCTGCCGGAGTACCCTTCCGTGATCGTTGGGTGGGGGAGTGGAAGGCGGTACGCGGGTGAGCTCGGGAGGGTTCGAGCTACCCCCAGGTGACGCAGGTCACGAGGGGGAATCGACCGATGCCCCGCCCGGGGCGGTGTCCCTCGCGCAGCCCATGGAGATAGGCGCCGAGCTGGACTGGGGATCGGAGGCCTGGAGCGAGGTACGGACCCGCGCCCAGCGGGCCGGGCGGGCCTATATCTGGCTGAATCTGGTCGAACAGCGCCTACGGGCGGTGGTCGCCGCGGTGCTCCGGCCGATCTACGAGCCGGTGCACGGCGAGGAGTGGGTGGTGGCCGCGGCCGGACCGGCCGGACAGGAGTGGGTGCAGCGCGCCGTCGCCGTACGCGAGGTCTCGCGCCGCAAGGGCTATCTGCTGGACCCGGCCGACGACAACGTCCTCAGCTTCCTGACGCTGCCGCAGCTGCGCGAGCTGATGGTCCAGCACTGGCCGTGCTTCGAGCCGTACTTCGACGACCGGCGCGATGTCGAGCTGGCCCTCGACGAGCTGGAGGTCGCCCGTAACGTCGTCTCCCGCAACCGCGCGCTGAACGAGGCGGTCCTCGCCCAGGCGGAACGCGCCTCGGCCCGGCTGCTGGACATCCTCGGCAGCGGGGCGGGGGTGCCCTCCGCCGACCGGCTGCCGGTGGACGCGGTCGAGGAGCTGGTCGGCGACCGGTACGCGGACGTGGTCTCCGTCCACCCCGACCGGGTCCGGCTCCAGCGCCAGCTGCCCGCCGAGGACCTGTTCGGCGGGGCGCGGCGGCTCGACGCCATCGGCATAGGCCTCAACCTGCTCGTGCAGAACTTCTCCGGCCGCCGGCTCGTCCGGCTCGCCGAGTCGGGCTGCCGGGTCCGGCTGCTGTTCATCAACCCGGCCAGCAGCGCGGTGCGCCGCCGCGAGCGGGAACTCGGCCTCAAGAAGGGCGAGCTGAGCCGCTCGGTGGAGATGAACATCCTGCACATGCGCCGGGTCCGCTCCAAGCTCCGCGACCCGGGCGCGTTCGAGATCCAGGTCTTCGACGAGACGCCGCGCTTCACCGCCTACCTGGTGGACGGCGACGGACCGGACGCCGTGGGCGTCGTCCAGCCCTATCTGCGCCGGGCCCGGGGCATGGAAGCGCCCGTGCTGGTGCTGCGCGGCGGCGGCAGGCGCACGGTGGTGCGGGCGGGGCAGGACAGCGAGCACGGCCTCTTCGAGACCTACCGCGAGGAGTTCGAGTCGGTCTGGACGGACTCCCGGCCGGTCTCCTGACGGACGCGCGCCCGGTGGTCCTGACGGGCATGCGCCCTGCGACCCTGACGGGCTGTGGGCCGCAGGGGGACTTCGGGCGCTGTCAGTGGCCCGTGCGAAGGTGGTCATCACTCGGGGGGAGCACCACGGGGGAGCGTCACGAAGGAGGTATCGGGATGAGCTGGCACCAGGGCACACTGGTCGGCTTCGACCTGGAGACGACGGGGACCGACGTCGAGAGCGACCGGATCGTCACCGCCGCACTCGTCCGGCTGGAGCCGGACGGGGCGGTCGCCGAGCAGCGGACCTGGCTGCTCGACCCGGGGGTGGCCATACCCGAACAGGCGTCCGCGATCCACGGCATCGGCACGGACCACGCCCGCAAGCATGGGGCGCGGGCCGCCTCCGCGGTCGAGGAGATCGCCCACGCGGTCGCCGACGTGCTGCGCTCGGGCATCCCGCTGGTCGTGATGAACGCGCGCTACGACCTCTCGCTGCTGGACCGCGAATGCCGCAGGTACGGACTGCCGTCGGTCGAGGAGCGGGTCGGCGGGGCGCCCTCGCCCGTCATCGATCCGCTGGTGATCGACAAGCACGTCGACAAGTACCGCAAGGGCAAGCGGGCCCTCCAGGCGCTGTGCGACCACTACGGGGTCACGCTCGACGGAGCCCATGACGCGAGCGCCGACGCGGTGGCCGCCGTGCGTGTGGTGCGCCGGATGGGAGAGCGCCACCGGCCGGTCGGCGCCCTGCCGCCCGCCGAGCTGCACGCCCTTCAGATCCGGGCGGCCGCCGAGCAGTCGGCCTCGCTCCAGGCGTACCTGCGTCGCACGGCCGACCCGGCGGCGGTCGTCGAGTCCTCCTGGCCGCTGATCCCGCGCAGCCGCTGAGCCGCTGAGCGGCCGTACCGCTCGGAGCCCGCCGGGGCGTTCAGAAGGGGTACCAGCGGACCTCGGGATCGCCGTCGCGCAGCGAGGCCACCCTGCGGCGGAACTCGGCGAGCGCCTTCGGGTTGGCCGGGGCGTGCTGGGAGACCCAGGCGCAGCTGGCCGTCTCGCGGGCGCCGCGCAGCACCGCGCACCCCTCCCACTCCCGGACGTCCCAGCCGTACGCGGAGGTGAAGGCGTCGTAGGCCGCGGGGTCGAGGCCGTAGCGGTCGCGGGAGAGGGCGAGGACGACCAGGTCGTGTTCCCGCAGATCGGTGGAGAACGTCTCCAGGTCGACCAGGACCGGGCCGTCGGGCCCGACATGGACGTTGCGCGGGAGCGCGTCGCCGTGGATCGGGCCCGGGGGCAGATGCGGGACGAGAGCGGCGGCCGCGGCCGCGAAGCCGTCGCGGCGCTCGCGGAGGTAGTCGGCGTCCGCCGGGTCGATCGCGTCCCCCGCCAGGCTCAGCCACCGCTCCACACCGCCCAGCAGTTCGCGGCGCGGCAGTGTGAGCTCCGTCGGGGCGGGCAGCGCGTGCACCAGGGAGAGCAGCGGGGCGAGGTCACGCGGCTCGGCGGGGCGTACGGGGTCGGGAAGCCGGTGCCACAGCGTCACGGGGTGGCCCTCGACCAGGCGGGGGCGCCGCTCGGCCGCGCGGACGGCCGGGACACCGGACGCGGCGAGCCAGTCGGCGAGGGCCACCTCTCGCTCGGCCCGCTCGCGGAGCTCGGGGTGGCCGGAGGCGTCCCGGCCGACCTTGACCACCAGGTCGCCGGCCGCGAAGACCGCGTTCTCGCCCAGCGCGAGCAACTCCGCCGTGCCGGGGAAACCGGCGGCCGTGAGCACCTCGCGCGCTCGCATCTCGTTCATGGATGCGATTTTCGCACCCCTGGCGGCCACCTTGACGAACCGACGGACCGTCAGCACGATGACGGAGGCCTCCCGGAACGTCAGAACGGGATGAAGTCCACCTCAGGTGCATCAGTGACATACGGGACAGAGGGGTCTTCTTCGTGACATCGGTGACCGCGGCGAAGCGCTCCGGACCGGACGGCCCGCACGACGGGCACAACGGCCGGGACGGACGGGACGGGCAGGGCGGGCGCGGCGGAAGCGGGCAGGGCGGGCGTGCGGGGAGCTTCTGGCGGCCCGGGCGGCCGGAGCATCCGGAACGCAAGGCGTTCGGGGACCGGGCCGCCTGGTTCCTGGTGCTGCCCGCGCTCATCCCGATCCTGATCCTCAGCGTCGGACCGCTCCTCTACGGCATCGCTCTCGCCTTCACCGACGCGCAGTCCGGCCGGACCCGCTCCACCCAGTGGATTGGCACCCTCAATTTCCAGGACCTGCTGCACGACACCCTGTTCTGGGACTCGTTCCGGATCGGCCTGCTCTGGGCCGTGGGCGTCACCGTCCCGCAGTTCCTCCTGGCGCTGGGTCTCGCCCTGCTGCTCAACCAGAACCTGCGGATGCGCTGGCTGGCCCGGGCGCTGGCGATCGTTCCCTGGGCGATGCCCGAGGTCGTCGTCGGCATCATGTGGCGGCTCGTCTACAACCCGGACGCCGGCATCCTCAACGAGACCATCCGCGACCTCGGACTCGGCGACGGCCGCGACTGGCTGACCGGCCTCGCCACCGCGCTGCCCGCCGTGATCCTCGTCGGCATCTGGGCGGGCATGCCGCAGACCACCGTGGCCCTGCTCGCCGGGCTCCAGAACACCCCGCGCGAACTCCACGAGGCGGCGGCCCTGGACGGGGCGGGCGCCTGGCGCCGGTTCCGTACGGTCACCTGGCCCGCCCTGAAGCCGATCGCGCTCGCCATCTCCGCGCTCAACCTGATCTGGAACTTCAACTCCTTCGCCCTGGTCTATGTCCTGACCAGCGGAGGACCCGGCGGCCGGACCCGGCTGCCGATGCTCTTCGCCTACGAGGAGGCCTTCCGCTACGGACAGTTCGGCTACGCCGCGGCGATGGGCTGTGTGATGGTCGCGGTGATCTCCGTGCTCCTCGCGATCCACCTCGTCGGCCGGCTCAGGGGAGGCGAGGACCGATGAGGCGGGAAACGGCGGAGCGGGAAACGGCGAAGCGGGAAACGGTGCGGCGAGGAACGGTGCGGCGGAAGCCGGCGAGGCGTGAATCCACCGGGCTGCGCACCCGCGGGCCCGCGCGGGCCGCACAGTATCTGGCGCTCCTGGCATACCTGGTCTTCCTCGCGTTCCCGTTCGTGTGGCTGATCTCGACCGCCTTCAAACCCGCCCGCGAACTGGGCTCCCTGCACCCCACCTGGATCCCCGAGAACCCCACCCTGGACAACTTCCGGCAGGCCTTCGACGAGCAGCCGCTGCTCCAGGCCGCGGCCAACTCCCTGCTCGCCGCCGTCGGCGCGGCCGTGATCGCCGTCGTGATCGCCACCCCGCTGGCCTATGTGATGGCCCGCCACCGGGGCCGCCTCGCCACCGCGGCGACCGGCTGGGTCGTGGTCAGCCAGGCGTTCCCGTTCGTCCTGGTGATCATTCCGCTCTTCCTGATCCTGAAGAACCTGCATCTGATCAACACCCTGTGGGGCCTGATCCTCGTCTATGTCGTCTGGTCGCTGCCCTTCGCGCTGTGGATGCTCGCCGGATACGTACGGGCCGTGCCGACCGAGCTGGAGGAGGCCGCCGCCGTCGACGGGGCGGGCCGGGTGCGGACCCTCGTATCGGTCGTGGCCCCGCTGCTCGCCCCCGGCATCGTCGCCACCGCGCTGTTCGCGTTCATCACCGCATGGAACGAGTTCTTCTTCGCGCTCGTCCTGCTCAAGACCCCGGAGAAGCAGACCTTGCCGGTCGTCCTCACCCACTTCCTCGGCGCGGAGGGCGTGGCCGACCTCGGCCCGCTCGCCGCCGCCGCGTTCCTCGCCACCCTGCCCTCCCTCGTCCTCTTCGCCTTCATCCAGCGGCGGATCACCGGCGGGATGACGGCCGGGGCGGTGAAGAACTGATGCGCGCGCCGATCCGCCGGGCGGCCGCCGCCGTCGCCGTACTGGCCCTGCTGCTCACCGGCTGCTCCGGAGGCGACGACGGGCGTGACCCGGACGGCACGATCCGGCTCAGGTTCCAGTCGCTGGCCTGGCAGAAGGAGTCCGTCGACGCCAACAGGCAGCTGGTGAAGGAGTGGAACGCGGCCCACCCCGACGTCCAGGTGGACTACGTCCAGGGCAGCTGGGACAGCGTCCACGACCAGCTGCTCACCTCCTTCGAAGGCGGCGAGGCCCCCGACGTCATCCACGACGCCTCCGACGACCTCGCCGACTTCGCGTACGGGGGCTACCTCGCCGACCTGCGCCCCTTCCTGACCGACCGGCTCAAGGCCGACATCCCCGAACGGTCCTGGCGCACCACCACGTTCGGTGAGGGCGTCCACGGGGTGCCCTTCCTCCAGGAGCCCCGGGTCCTGATCGCCAACACGAAACTGCTGAAGGCCTCCGGCGCCCGCATCCCGACCCCGGAGCGCCCCTGGAGCTGGGAGGAGTTCCGGCGGGTGACGAAGGAGCTGACGGGCCAGGGGCGGTACGGGATCGCCTGGCCGCTCAAGGAGCCGGTCTCCGTCACCCTCAACCTCGGCCTGTCCGGCGGCGGCCGGCTCTTCCACCGCGACGACGAGGGCAAGGCGGTCCTGCGCTTCGAGCCGGGCGACGGCGTGGTGGCCGGCACCATCCACGACCAGGTCAACACCGACGGCAGCGCCGCCCGCGGCGCGTTGGGCATGGGCGGGTCGGACGCGCTGCCCGGGTTCTTCGGCGGCAAGTACGCGATGCTCCCGCTCGGGTTCTCCTACCGCCAGCAGGTCATCCAGCAGGCCCCCGAAGGGTTCGGGTGGACGGTGCTGCCGATGCCGGCCGGTCCGGGCGGCGCGGTCCAGGGCGTCAGCCCGCAGACGCTGTCGGTCGCCGAGGACAGCCCGCACAAGAAGGAGGCCGTCGCGTTCATCGACTTCCTGCTGCGGCCGTCGAACATGGTGCGCCTGGCGCGCGGCGACTGGATGCTGCCGACCGGGACCGAGGCGCTGGCCGATCCGTCGCTGCGCACGGCCGAGCACGGCTGGGCCGTCGGCACCGCGCTCGCCGAGGGGCTGCGGCCGGCCCCGGCCCAGTCGGTGCGGGGCTATCCGGAGTGGAAGGACAAGGTGGCGACGCCCGCGCTCCAGGAGTACTACAGCGGCGCGATCGACGCCGGCGAGCTGAGCAAACGGCTGGTGGAGGACGGGAATCGGGTGCTGGCCCGCTATCAACGCTGACCCCGGCACGGAAGGATCCGGGCACGGAAAGAGGTTGCACGAGACGTCTCGTCTCGTTTAGGGTCTGCGGCATGACGGAATCCCCGCGTGCCCACATCGCCATGTTCTCCATCGCCGCCCACGGACATGTGAACCCGAGCCTCGACGTCATCCGCGAGCTCGTCGACCGTGGACACCGTGTCAGCTACGCCATCCCGGCCTCCTTCGCCGAGAAGGTCGCCGCCACCGGCGCCGAGCCGGTGATCTACACCTCGACCCTGCCGACCGACGAGGACCCCGAGGCCTGGGGCACCGAGCTGATCGACAACATCGAACCCTTCCTGAACGACGCCGTCCAGGCGCTCCCGCGGCTCGCCGAGGCCTTCGCGGGCGACGAGCCCGACCTCGTCCTGCACGACATCACCTCCTATCCCGCCCGGGTCCTCGCCCACCGCTGGGGCGTCCCCGCCGTCTCCCTCTGGCCCAACCTGGTGCCCTGGGAGGGGTACGAGGAGGAGGTCGGGGAGCCCATGACCGCCGAGCTGAAGCAGACCGAGCGCGGCAAGGCGTACTACGCGCGCTTCGACGACTGGCTCGCCGAGAACGGCCTCGGCCATGTCTCCAGCGACGACTTCGTGGCCCGTCCGCGACGCGGCCTCGTCCTGATCCCCGAGGCGCTCCAGCCGAACGCGGACCGGGTGAACCGTGAGATGTACACCTTCGTCGGCGCCTGCCAGGGCGACCGCGCGGATCAGGGGGAGTGGGCCCGGCCGGCCGGTGCGGAGAAGGTGCTGCTGGTGTCGCTCGGCTCCTCGTTCACCAAGCAGCCCGCCTTCTACCGCGAGTGCGTCGAAGCCTTCGGCGGGCTGCCCGGCTGGCATGTGGTGCTCCAGATCGGCGCGCACGTCGACCCCGCCGAACTCGGCGACGTACCGGGCAATGTGGAGGTACGCACCTGGGTGCCGCAGCTGGCCGTCCTCAAGCAGGCCGACGCCTTCATCACCCACGCCGGCGCGGGCGGAAGCCAGGAGGGCCTCGCCACCGGCACCCCGATGGTCGCCGTCCCGCAGGCCGTCGACCAGTTCGGCAACGCCGACATGCTCCAGTCGCTGGGCGTGGCCCGGCATCTGCCGATGGAGGAGGCCGACGCCGCGACCCTGCGCGCGGCGGTGCTCGCCCTGGTGGACGATCCCGAAGTCGCCGCCCGGTGCGGGCGCCTGAGCGAGCAGACGGCGCGGGAGGGCGGCACTCCGAGGGCCGCCGACCTCATCGAGGCGGAACTGTCGCGCTGAGCGGAATCGACTGACTGCTATCCGGACGTTCTCCGTCCCGCCCCGTGTGCCGCACCCTGCGGTTTTCCGGGGCGGGACGTCTGTGTTTCGGCTCTGTGAAGCCTCTGTCGCGACGGGGGCGGTCGGCGCATCTGCACGCACGCCCTGGCGATTTCACACCCGGAACCGGGTGTTCACGCCTCGCGCGCACACCTTCACGGGTCTTCACGTGTCTTCACGCATGGTCACTCCTGCCCCATAGGGCTCTCGGCGGGGTGCGGCCGACGGTCGGGCGGACGGCCTCCGACGCCTCAAGGGCGGCTCTGAGCAGGAGGTATGGGAGGTTCGGGCGCCCTCCCGGAGTGGCGCGGAATCGGTCGGTCCGGGCGGGTGGGGCGCCCGTCGGCCCTCCGTGACCCGTGTGACCAGCCATGGCCGATTTCCTCTTACGAAACCTTGTTGAGGAAGTCACACCTCCATGAAGGCCTTGATCTGTGCTCGTCAATCGGTCAGGGTTTCGAGCCAGCCCCCGGAGATCGTCCGGCCGAGGGCCAATCCCCCCACAAAGAATGACGAGGAGTGCCCTCTTCATGGCAAAGCACCAGCGCACCCGTCGCATCAAGCTGACCGCCGCGATCACCGCCGTGGCGGCCGCCGCGGGAGTCACCCTTCTCGGTACCTCGTTCGCGGGAGCCGCACCGGCTCCCATGGGCACGGTCTACGGCGCGGACGCCGCGACCGCAGTGTCCGGCAGCTACATCGTGATGCTGGACGAGAAGAAGGCCGACAAGTCCAAGCTCGCCGAGGAGTACGGCGGCAAGCTCAAGCGCAACTACAGCTCCAGCATCAACGGCTTCTCCGCCAGCGGCCTTTCGGAGACCGAGGCCAAGCGCCTCGCCGCCGACCCGGCCGTCGCCAAGGTGGTGCAGAACAAGAAGTTCAGCATCGACGCCACCCAGGACAACCCGCCGTCGTGGGGTCTGGACCGCATCGACCAGACCGAGACCGCGGGCGACAACGCCTACACCTACCCGGACGCCGGCGGCGAGGGCGTCACCGCGTACGTCATCGACACCGGTGTCCGCGTCACCCACGAGGACTTCGAGGGCCGGGCCACCTCGGGCTTCGACGCCGTGGACAACGACGACGACGCAGACGACGGCAACGGGCACGGCACCCACGTGGCGGGCACCATAGCCGGGGCCGCGCACGGCGTCGCCAAGAAGGCGAACATCGTGGGCGTCCGCGTCCTGGACGACAACGGCTCGGGCACCACCGAGCAGGTCATCGCCGGGATCGACTGGGTCGCCGCCAACGCCAAGGGCCCGTCCGGCGCCAACATGAGCCTCGGCGGCGGGGCCGACCCGGCGCTCGACGAGGCGGTCCAGAAGGCCATCGCCGCGGGCATCACCTTCGGCGTGGCCGCCGGGAACGAGTCCAGCGACGCCGGCCAGGGCTCGCCCGCCCGTGTCCCCGAGGCGATCACCGTCGCCTCGTCCACGGACGCCGACGAGCAGTCCTCGTTCTCCAACTACGGCTCGATCGTGGACATCTACGCCCCGGGCTCGGACATCACGTCCACCTGGAACGACAGCGACACCGGCACCAACACCATCTCCGGTACGTCCATGGCCACCCCGCACGTCGTCGGCGCGGCCGCCGTCTACCTGGCGGGCCACCAGGACGCGACCCCGGAGGCCGTCGCCACGGCGCTCACCGAGGGAGCCACCCCGGACGCCATCAGCAATGCCACCGAGGGCACGGCGAACCTGCTCCTCAAGGTCGTCGAGTAACCACCCCGGTTCCGACCGGACGCCGGGCGGCGGGTGGTCACGTACCCTCGCCGCCCGGCCTCGCGCACAGCAGCCGCCGCGCTCTCCCCCACGGGGCGCGGCGGCTGCGCCGTTTCCGGGCGTGGACCCGACGCGGCCGTCCCCGCGACGCCCGCGGAGGCTTTCCCGCGTTCCGCGCCCTCTTCAAGGCCCTTCCACGCCTACCGGAACGGCCTGGTCCACCGACCCTCGCCGATCCACGTGGAACGGCCGGACACCCCCTAGGGTGGGTGGCCATGACGACGACGTACGCGGCGCTGCTGCGGGGGATCAACGTGGGCGGCGGCAAACGGGTCCCGATGCCCGAACTGCGCACCGTGCTCACCGAACTGGGACACACCGGTGTCGCCACCTATCTGCAGAGCGGGAACGCCGTCTTCCGGAGCGGGAGCGGCGACGAGGACGCGCTGGCCGCCGATCTGGAGCAGGCCCTGCGCCGACGGTTCGGATTCGCCGTCGACTGCCTCGTCCGTGACGCCGGCTATCTCGCCGCCGTCGCCGACGCCTGCCCCTTCCCCGCCGCCGAGCTGGAGGGCAAGCAGCTCCACGTCACCTACTTCGACCGGCCCGTGGACGCCGACCGCTTCGCGGACCTGGCGGCGGCGGAGTTCCTGCCGGAGGAGTTCCGGCTCGGCGACCGCTGTATGTATCTGTACGCCCCCGACGGACTCGGCCGCTCCAAGCTGGCCGTCGCGCTGGGACGCCCGCGCCATGTCAAAGGCCTCACCGCCACCACCCGTAACTGGAACACCGTGGCGAAACTCGTGGAGATGACCCGTGTCTGAGCCGTCGCCCGCCGTGGCCGCAGCCATCGAGGGCGAGCTCCGCCTGCTGGACCCGGCGGTACGGGCCTCCGTCGAGCTCCTCGCCTCCCTGCTGCACACCGACTTCCGGGAGATCGGCACCAGCGGCCGGCTCTGGACCCGGGAGACGATCATCGCCTCGCTCACCGCGGACGACGCCCCGCGCCCCGGCCCGCTCACCGCCTCCCGGATGCGGGGCGAGCAGCTCTGCGCCGACCTGGTGCACCTCACTTTCGATACCGAGTCCAAGGGGATCCGCTCGCACCGCAGCTCCCTGTGGCGGCTGACCCCGGAGGGCTGGCGGCTCTACTTCCACCAGGCGACGCCGTTCAGCGACGATGTCCTCGACGACCCCTTGGCCGGCCCCGCCGCCGAGGTCTGACCCGGCGGGCGGGGCTCCGGCCTCACACCCCGCCGCTCCGCCCGAGCAGAGAGGCGGCGGCGGTCTCGTGGTGACGGGCCGCGACGTCGTCGCCGCGCGCGTCGGCCAGGGCCGCCAGCTCCGTGTGGGTCCGGGCCTGCCCCGTACGGTCGTTGGTCGCCCGGTGCAGCGCCAGGGCGTCGTCCAGGTGGGCCGCGGCCTCTTCGAGCCGGCCGGCCTCTCTCGTCACGCCGCCCAACGCGGTCAGCGCATAGGCCTGGCCGAAGCGGTTGCCGGCCCGCTGGTGCAGCGCCATCGCGTCCCGGAAGCAGCGCTCGGCATCCTGGAGCTCCCGTCGGGCGCGCCTGACATGTCCGAGCCCCCGCACGGCGTAGGCCAGACCGACGCCGTCGTCCGCCCGCCGCTGCAACTCCGCGGCCTCGGCGAAACGGAGCCCGGCCGTGTCCAGGTCCCCGCGCTGACGCGCCAGGTGCGCCAGCCCGGTCAGGGCGTACCCCTGCCCGGCCGCGTCATCGGCCTGCCGGGCGCGCGCCAGCGCCTCGGTGAAGTGGGCGGAGGCCTCGTCCCGCTCGCCTCGGGCCCGCGCCGACTCGCCCAGACCGCGCAGCGCGTCCGCCTCGCCCGCGGTGTCCGCGACGCCGCCCAGGGTCCGCAGGGCGGTCCGGAAGAGGTCGTCGGCCTCGTCGAAACGCCCGGTGCTGCGCGCGAGGTCGCCGAGCGCGGTGACCGCCCGCCCGTGCGCCCGCTCGTCGCCGGCCTCCGAGGCCGCCGCGCGCACCTGCTCGTACAGGGCGGCGGAACGTTCGTACTGCCCCTGCACGTACAGCAGTTGTGCGGTGCGTACGGCGAAGTCCCCGCCCAGCTCCCAGCTGTCGGACAGTGCGCTGCCCGCCGCCCCGACCAGCTCCCCGGCCGCCGCCTCCAGCCAGTGGCGGGCGTGTTCGGGGTTGTCGAAGGGGCCGGTGCCGGCCGTGGGGTCCGCCGCCGCCGACAGGAGCGTGTGGACGGTCGCGACGACCCGGGCGAGATGGCGGTAGAGATCGCGGCGGCTCATCCGCATCGCGTCCTGCTGGTCCAGGGTGGCCAGCTGCTGACGCGCGTAGGACAGGAACAGGTCGTGGAAGACGTATCGGCGGTGGGGCAGGGCGGTCAGCATGCTGCGCTGGAGGAGCCGGACGAGCTGCACCGTGGCCAGCTCCGCCGGGATGCCGGCGAGCGCGCCGATGGAACCGGCGTCGAAGTCCGGTCCGGGATGCCAGACACAGGTCCGCAGCGTGCGCTGGAGATCCGCGGTCAGCGCTTCGTAGGAGACGGTGAAGGCGGCCGCCGCCTCCTGGTCCACCTCGGCCAGCTGTTCGAGGGGCCGGTTCGCCGAGCGCATGACCCGCACGAGCGTCGCGGCGTCCAGATCGGCGAGGAGGGCGCCCACGGGGCGCAGCGCCAGCGGAAGGTAGCCGCACAGGCGGGCCAGCTCGGCGAGGGCGTCGGAGGACGCCTCGTCGCCGTCGAGGCCGGCCACCCGCACCAGCAGCTCGACGGCGGCCTCGGGCTCCAGCAGCTCGACGGGGATGTCGAGCGTGGTGTCCAGGCCGCGCAGCCGGTTGCGGCTGGTGACGACGACCACGCACCGGCCGTGGAACGAGGAGCTCGGCAGCAGCGGTTCGATCTGCCCGGCGTCGCGCGCGTTGTCCAGCAGCAGCAACACCTTCTTGTCCGCCGCCCAGGCCCGCCACAGCTGGCTCTTCCCGGCCGTCTCGCCGGGGATGTCGGACCCGTCGAACCCGGCCAGCCGCAGCAGCTCGGTCAGCATCGCGCCCGCGGGCCGCGGAGCGCTCCCGGGGGTGAAGCCCGCCAGATCGACCTCCAGCCGGGCATCGGTGAACTCCGGGGCCAGCTCCGCCGCGAGGGCCCGGGCCGTCGCCGACTTGCCCGCTCCTCCGGGGCCGTGCAGCAGCGCCAGAGCGGGCTTGCCGGGAGCGAACCCCGCCCGGAACCGGGCCGCGAGCGATGCCGGGGGGTCCTGGCCGCCGACGAGGATCGAGGGCGGCGGGATCAGCGTGCTCAGGACGACCCCGGGCCGGGCCGCGCCCGAGTCGCCGTAGAAGTAGTTGTGCTGGGTGCCCTGGCCCTGGACGGCCTGGCGGGCCCGCCCGGTCGCGGTCGCGTCGACGGTGACCGTCCCGGCGACGGCCGACGGAAGGTGCTCGTGCAGGAAGCCCAGCAGCTCCCGCATCCGCGCTTCCTGTTCCGGTGAGCTCTCCAGCAGATCCTCGAACCGGGTCTGCCACGCGGCGGACTGCCGCGCGACGAGCTGCCGGCCCTCCTCGTCGCCCTCCTCGGCCGCCTGGGTGAGCGCGGCGCGGGCCCGCTCCAGCCGCGCCTGCTGCCGGGACTCCTCCGCGGCGTCGCCGCGCCCCAGCAGCCGGGCCGCCCGGTCCCTGCACTGCTGCCACGCGTCCGTGGTCATGGCCTGAACCAGACCCGCCCCGGCCGTCGCCGCCACTGCGACCAGCCCCTCCGCAAGCATGAGCCCCCCTGAAACGTCCAACTCGGCCGCGCCGTAAGCGTCTTCCTATCATCGCACTCGCGTGGTCCGAGGGGCGTGCGGCAGGGGAGAGGGCATCGCCCCCGGGGCCGGGGCGTCGGCGGCGGGAGCGCCGAGTGCGGGGGCCGGGGGTCCCGGCTGCGGCGGATACAGGTTAGCCTTGCCTTCGTTTGGCTGGAGACGGGTGGCCGGAAATCGCCTCTCCACTGTTGGTGACACGCTGAGGAGCAGATGAAGTGGGGGCTGATACCGCCGGGCGCGGCGTCATACGCCGGGCCGTCGCCGGGCAGCGGCGGGACGTCGTCGTCGGATCACTGCTGGGCGCCTGCCACCAGATCGGCGAGGCGCTCGTCCCCGTACTCATCGGGCTGATCGTCGACCGCGCGGTGGTCCGCCCCGACGGCGGAGCGCTGGCGATCTGGCTCGTGGTCCTCGCCGTCGTCTACACCCTGCTCTCCTTCGGCTTCCGCTTCGGCGCCCGCGCCGGTGAACGCGCCGCCGAGCAGGCCGCCCACCAGCTGCGCCTCGACGTCGTACGCCGGGTCCTCGCCCCGCACGGCGGCGCCGAGGCGGGCCGCCCGCCCGGTGCGCTGGTCAACGTGGCCACCGAGGACGCCCGCCGGGTCGGCGCCGTCAACATGGCCCTGACCCTCGGCATCGCCGCCGTCGTCGGAGTCGTCGCGGGCGCGGTGCTCCTGCTCCGTGCCTCCCTGCCCCTCGGGCTCCTCGTCCTGATCGGCGCCCCGGTCCTGATGGCGCTCGGCCACTTCCTGGCCCGCCCCCTGGAGCACCGCAGCGAGGCCGAACAGGAACAGGCCGCGCACGCCTCCGGAGTGGCGGCCGACCTGGTCGCCGGGGTCCGCGTGCTCAAGGGCCTGCGGGCCGAGCGCGCCGCCGTCGACCGCTACCGCGCCACCAGCCAGGCCTCCCGCGAGGCCAATGTGCGCGCCGCCCGGGCCGCCGCCCTCCAGACCGGCCTGATGCTCACCCTCACCGGCTCGTTCATCGCGCTCGTCGCCCTCGTCGGCGGCCGGCTGGTCCTCAGCGGCTCCATCGGCCTCGGCGCCCTCGTCTCCGCCGTCGGCCTCGCCCTCTTCCTGCCGGGCCCGATCAGCGTGCTGGCCTGGGTCGGCGCCGAACTGGCCAAGGGCCGCGCCTCCGCCGCCCGGATCGCCGACGTACTGGCCGCCCCGGGCGAGACCACCGGCGGCACCGCCGAACCGGCCGCCCCCGCCCCGGGCGAACTGCGCCTGAACGGACTCGGCCACGCCGGACTCGACGCCCTCGACCTGACCGTCCGCCCCGGCGAACACCTCGGCATCGCCGTCACCGACCCGGCCGACGCCGCCACCCTGCTGCACTGCCTGGCCCGCCGCTGCGACCCGGACCGGGGAAGCGTCGAGCTCGACGGCGTACCCCTCACCGAACTGGCCCCCGCCGCCCTGCGCTCCGCGCTGCTCGTCGCCGAGCACGACGCCCAGCTCTTCGACGGCACCCTCCTGGAGAACGTCACCGCCGCCGCCCCCGCCGGGGCCGACCCGCGGCCCGCGATGGACGCCGCCGCCGTCGACGAGGTGGCCTCCGCCCTGTCCGGCGGCACCGGCGGCCGGATCGGCGAGCGCGGTAGCTCGCTCTCCGGCGGCCAGCGCCAGCGTGTCGCCCTGGCCCGGGCGCTCGCCGCCGACCGCGGGGTCCTCGTCGTCCACGATCCGACCACCGCGGTCGACGCCGCGACCGAGGCCCGGATCGCCGCCGGCATCCGGCGCGCCCGCACCGGCCGCACCACCGTCCTGGTCACCAGCAGCCCCGCGCTGCTCGCCGCGACCGACCGCGTCGTCCTCGTCGACGGCGGCACGATCACCGCCGAGGCCCCGCACGAGGACCTCGTACGCGACCATCCCGTCTACCGCACGGCGGTGCTCACATGACCACGACAGCGGACATACCCGAGCTCGCGGAGAGCGACGGCGACAGCGCCGAACTGCTCCCCGTCGCCACCCCCGCCCGCACCAGGGCCGCCCTGCGCGCACTGATCCGCCCCGACCGGGGCCTCGCCCTGACCGGCATCGGCGTCCTGGTCGCGGCCACCGCCGTCGGCCTCCTCGTCCAGCCGCTGCTGGGCCGGATCGTCGACATCGTCGCCGACGGCCGCCCCGCCGCCGACCTGACCCTCCCGGTCGTCCTCCTCGTCGCGGTCGCCGCCGTCCAGGGCGTCGCCACGACGATCGGGCTGACCCGCGTCGCCCGGCTCGGCGAGACCGTACTGGCCCGGCTGCGCGAGCAGTTCGTCGAACGCGCCCTGAACCTCCCCGCCGACCGCCTGGAACGCGCCGGGGCCGGCGACCTCACCGCCCGCGTCACCGGCGACGTCGCCCGGGTCGCCGAGGCCGTCCGCTCCGCGCTGCCCGAGATGGCCCGCTCCGTCCTCGCGATCGTCCTCACCCTCGGCGCGCTGGCCCTCCTGGACGTACGGTTCCTGCTCGCCGCGCTCCTCGCCGTCCCGGTCCAGCTGCTCACCGCCCGGTGGTACGTACGCCGGGCCCTCACCCTCTACGCCGACCAGCGGGTCGCCAACGGGGCCCAGCAGCAACAGCTCCTGGAGACCATCGGCGGCGCCGTGACCGTACGCGGCCACCGGCTGGAGGCGCAGCACACCGAGCGCAGTGCCGGACGTTCGCGCAAGGCCGTCGACCTGACCATGCGCAGCGTCAACCTGGTGCTGGGCTTCTACGGGCGGCTGCACATCGCCGAGTACATCGGCCTGGCCGCCGTCCTCGTCGCCGGATTCCTCCTGGTCGGCGACGGCGCGGTGTCGATCGGCACGGCCACGGCCGCCGCCCTCTACTTCCACAGCCTCTTCGGACCCGTCAACGCCGCACTGGTGCTGCTCGACGACGCCCAGTCGGCGGCGGCCGGACTGGCCCGGCTGGTCGGGGTGACCGACCTCGCGGAGGAGCCGGAGCCCGTCGGCGTACCGCACCGGAAGTCCGTACCGCACCAGCGCACTGCGCCCGGCACTGCCGCCGTCACCGTGCACGCCGTCGGTCACGCCTACGGACCCGGCCGCCCCGTGCTGCACGAGGTCTCCCTCACCCTGAAGCCCGGCGAACACGTCGCGCTCGTCGGGACCAGCGGAGCCGGCAAATCGACCCTCGCCCGGATCGTCGCGGGCGTCCAGCAGCCCACCTCGGGCACGGTCACCGCACCGGCGGGCGCCGGAGAACCGTCGGTCGTCCTGGTCACCCAGGAGGTCCACGTCTTCACCGGCACCCTCGCCGAGGACCTCCGGCTCGCCCGCCCCGACGCCACCGACGCCGACCTGCGCGCGGCCCTCGCCACGGTGCACGCCCTCGACTGGGCCGAAGCGCTCCCGGACGGGCTCGACACCGTCGTCGGCGAGGGCGGCCACCGCCTCGACCCCGCCCGCGCCCAGCAACTCGCCCTCGCCCGGCTCGTCCTGGCCGACCCCGCCCTCGCCGTCCTCGACGAGGCGACCGCCGAGGCGGGCAGCGCGGGCGCCCGGGTCCTGGAACGCTCCGCCGAGGCCGCCCTCGCCGGCCGCACCGCCCTGGTCGTCGCCCACCGCCTCACCCAGGCCGTCGCCGCCGACCGGGTCGTCGTGCTGGAGGCAGGCCGCGTCGTCGAGAGCGGCCCGCACGACGAACTGCGCGACGCGGACGGCCCGTACGCCGCCCTGTGGCGCGCCTGGTCCGGCAGCCGCACCGCGCCGCACCCCTGACCCCCACGGCACCCCCTCGCCCCGTCCCCGGCGTATGCCGAATCCCTGAAGGAATCCGTCATGTTCCGCATGTTCCAGCGCACCCGGCTGACCGCCGTGGCCGCGTCCGCCCTGCTGCTGTTCGGAGCCGCGGCCTGCGGGTCCGGCGAGAGCGGCGACGCCGCCGCCCCGCCCGCCGACAGCGCGCAGAAGGGCGCCTACCCGGTCACCCTCGACCACAAGTACGGCGCCACCACCCTGAAGTCCGAGCCGCAGCGCATCGTCACCGTCGGCCTCTCCGACCAGGACGCCGTGCTCGCCCTCGGCAAGGTCCCGGTCGGCACCACCGAATGGCTCGGCGAGTTCAAGGGCGCCATCGGCCCCTGGGCCGAGAAGGCGCTCGGCGACAAGCCGCGGCCCACCGTCCTGCACGACGACGGCACCGGACCCCAGGTCGAGAAGATCGCCTCGCTGCGCCCCGACCTGATCCTCGCCCTGTACTCCGGCCTCACCAAGGACCAGTACCGCACCCTCTCCAAGATCGCCCCGGTCGTCGCCCAGCCCAAGGACGGCCCGGACTGGTCCATCTCCTGGCAGGACCAGACCGAGCAGGTCGGCAAGGCCCTCGGCAAGAGCAAGGAGGCCACGGCGCTGGTCGCGAAGACCGAGAAGCACATCACCGACGCCGCCGCCGCGCACCCCGAGTTCCAGGGCAAGAGCGCCGTCATGGCCACCCCGTACGAGGGCATGTACGTCTACGGCCCGCAGGACAACCGCTCCCGCCTGCTCAACGGCCTCGGCTTCCAGCTCCCCACCGACCTGAACACGGTCGTCGGCGACGCGTTCGGCGCGAACATCAGCAAGGAGCGCACCGACCTCCTCGACACCGACGCCGTCGTCTGGATCGTCACCGACCCCGCCAAGGACACCGAGAAGCTCCACGCCGACCCGCTCTACGGCAAGCTCGGCGTGGCCAAGGAGGGCCGAGAGGTCATGGTGAAGGAGAGCAGCCACTTCGGCAGCGCCATCTCCTTCGTGAGCCCGCTGAGCCTCCCGTACACCGTCGACCGCCTGGTCCCGATGCTGGCGGCCGCCGTCGACGGCAAGACCGGCACCGAGGTCGAGCACCCCGCGTCCTGACAACCCTCCGGGCCGTCCCGCACCGGCAGGGCGGCCCGGCCCCCTCTCTCTCAACCGCCCGTGAGGAACCGGACCGTGGAGCCAGCCCCGTGACCCGCCCCGCCCGATGGCGACCCGCCCTGCTCGTGGCCGTGCTCGGCGCGGTGCTGGTGCTGCTGTGCCTGCTCTCGCTCGGCCTCGGGGCGCTCAGCATCCCGCCCGGCGACGTGGTCAAGGCCCTGACGGGCCGGCCGACCGGCCCCCGGATCGAGGACGTGATCTGGTCGGTGCGCGTTCCGCGTACGGCGCTGGGCCTGGCCGCCGGGGCGGCGCTCGGGCTCTCCGGCTGTGTGATGCAGGCGCTGACCCGCAACCCGCTCGCCGACCCCGGCATCCTCGGGGTCAGCGCCGGTGCGGCCTTCGCGATCGTGCTCGCCGCCGGGGTCGCCGGAATCGGCTCGCTGCTCGGCTACATCTGGTTCGCGTTCGCCGGGGCGATGGCGGCGAGCGTCGCCGTCTATCTCCTGGGCCGGCTGGGGCGTTCGGGCTCGACCCCGGTGAAACTGGCCCTGGCCGGAGTCGCGGTCACCGCCGTCCTGTCCTCGCTGACCAGCGCCGTCGTCCTCACCGACCCGGCCGCGCTGGACCGCTTCCGCTTCTGGTCGGCCGGATCGCTCGCCGACCAGGACGCCTCCACCGTGCTGCGGATCCTGCCCTTCCTCGGCCTCGGCGCGCTCCTCGCCCTGGCCGGCGCCCCCGCCCTCAACAGCCTCGCCCTCGGCGACGACGTGGCCGCCTCGCTCGGCCGGAAGCTCGGCCTCGTCCGCCTCCAGGGCGTCGTCGCCGTCACGCTCCTCACCGGCGCGGCGGTCGCGGTGATCGGCCCGGTCGTCTTCATCGGCCTGGTCGTCCCGCATGTCGCCCGGGTCCTCGCCCAGTACGCCGGACTCGGCCCGGACCACCGCTGGCTGCTGCCGCTCTCGGCCGCGCTCGCCGCGGGGCTGCTGCTCGGCGCGGACATCCTCGGCCGGGTGATCGCCCGGCCCGTCGAGGTCCAGGCCGGAATCATCGTCGCCTTCATCGGCGGACCCTTCTTCATCGCCCTGGTCCGCCGACGTCGCCTCGCGGAGATCTGACCATGACGACCGACACCGTGCCCGAGAAGATCACCAAGACCCGCGCCCCGCACCCGAAGGCAGCCGCCCGGCCCTTCCGGCTCGCCTTCCCGCCGGTCTCCGGCACCCTGCGCCCCCGTCAGCTCGCCGTCTGCGCGGGCCTCCTGCTCGCCGTGTTCGCGGCGCTGTGCTGCCACGTCTCCATCGGCGAGTACGGAATCCCGCTCGCCGACGTCGCCCGCGCGCTCACCGGTTCCGGCGACGCGGGCACCCTCCTCGTCGTCCAGGAGCTGCGGCTGCCCCGCGCCATGACGGGCCTCCTCGCGGGCATCGCGTTCGGCATGTCCGGCGCGCTGTTCCAGACGATGACCCGCAACCCGCTGGCCAGTCCCGACATGATCGGCCTCACCCAGGGCGCCGGAACGGCCGTCGTCGCGGGCATCGTGCTCGGCTGGGACTTCGGCCTCGGCACCCAGGCCCTCGGCCTCCTCGGCGCCCTCGCCAGCGCCCTCCTGGTCTACGGCCTCGCCTGGCGGCGCGGCACCACCGGCTACCGGATCATCCTCGTAGGCATCGGCGTCTCCTGGATCTGCCTCAGCGCCACCGACTACCTGCTCGCCCGGGGCGGCCGCTTCCAGGCGCAGGCCGCGCTCGGCTGGCTCGTCGGCAACCTCAACGGCCGCGACTGGCAGCAGGCCGCGCCGCTCGCGTACGCACTCGTCGTCCTGGCGCCCGCCGCCCTGCTCATCGGCCGGCTGATGCGTACGCTGCAACTCGGCGACGACGTCGCCAAGGGCCTCGGCACCCGGGTCCAGGCCGTCCGCCTCACCGTGCTGCTCACCGGCGTCGGCCTGGTCGCCTTCGCCACCGCGGCGGCCGGACCGGTGGCCTTCGTGGCGCTCGCCGCCCCGCAGATCGCCCAGCGGCTGTGCCGCACCGCCTGGCCGCCGCCGCTCGCCGCCGGACTCACCGGCGCCCTCGTCGTCCTCGCGTCCGACGTCCTCGCACGCGAACTGATCCCCGGCACCGAACTGCCCGTGGGGATCGTCACCGGAGTGCTCGGCGCCCCGGTCCTGCTCTGGCTGCTCATCCGCGTCAACCACGCGGGCTCAGGAGGCTGACCGATGTCCACCGCCGAACCCGAACTGCGGGCCGAGGGCCTGCACCTGGGCTACGACGACCGGCCCGTCGTCAGCGACCTCGACCTGGCCGTGCCGCCGGGCCGGATCACCGCCATCGTCGGCGCCAACGCCTGCGGAAAGTCGACCCTGCTGCGCGCCCTGGCCCGGCTGCTGGCCCCGCGCGACGGCGCGGTCAGCCTGGACGGACGGGCCCTGCACACCATTCCGACCCGTGAGCTGGCCCAGCGGCTCGGCATCCTCCCGCAGTCGCCGGTCGCCCCCGAGGGCCTCACCGTCATCGACCTGGTCAACCGGGGCCGCTCCCCGCACCAGACCTGGTGGCGGCAGTGGACCAAGGCCGACGAGCAGGCGGTGCACGAGGCGCTCGCCGCCACCGGCACCACCGACCTCGCCGACCGCGCGGTCGACGAACTCTCCGGCGGCCAGCGCCAGCGCGCCTGGATCGCCATGGCCGTCGCCCAGGGCACCCCGGTCCTCCTCCTCGACGAGCCGACGACCTACCTCGACCTCGCCCACCAGATCGACGTCCTGGACCTGGTCGTCGACCTCAACCGGCGCGAGGGACGCACGATCGTCATGGTCCTGCACGACCTCAACCAGGCCTGCCGGTACGCCGACCACGTCATCGCGATGAAGAAGGGCCGCATCGTCGCCGAGGGCGCGCCCGCCGACGTGATCACCGCCGAAACGGTCGAGGACGTCTTCGGCCTCCGCTGCCAGGTGGCCACCGACCCGGTGAGCCGCACCCCGCTGGTCATCCCGGTCGGCCGCCACCACACCCCGGACCCCGACCGGCCGCGGGAGACGCTCGCCTGACGGGCCGCCGCACCTCTCGGCCGGTACGGCGGCCCGCCCCGGTCAGATGCCCGCCGACGCCATCTCGATGACGGAGCGGTAGTTGGCGGCCGTCGCGACCACACAGGCGCGGTAGGTGCGGTTGTCCTTCACCACGAGGAAGTAGTCGCGCAGGTTCTTCCAGTACTGGACGAGATAGCCGAGGCCCGGGACGAAGCCCGGCGGCCGGGGCACCAGAGCGAACGCCTCGGAGCACCGCAGGATCTGGTCGGTGGCCTGCGAGAGTACGTCGGCGACCTCGGCGTTCATGTTCCAGCCGGCGGCGAGCTGGGGCGTCCAGATGGCGCCCGCGATCTCCCGCAGGTGCTCCTGCTCCTCGGGCGTCGGATCGGCCTGCAGCCGGAACGCCTCGGCGGTCGGCGGTGCTCCGGTGTACCCGCCGCCGACGGCCAGGGCCGGTGCGGCCGCCCCGGCGGTGAGCATCGCCCCGGACAGCACCAGCGCCAACGCCGGAAGCGTCGTGGACCCGCGTCTTCTCATGATTGTTCCCCTCCCGGTCGCCCGCCGTACCGGCGGGACAGCGCGCGGTCGCTCCGCGCGAACCGACGCTGACATGCGGCCCGTTGCCCGTCAACGGCGCCTGTTCGGCCGTTCCGCGCCCCGGACGGCGTACGGAAATGGCCCATCGCGCCGGTCGCGGATTGGCCCGGGATCTCATGCCACTCGCTGCCTAGGCTGAGACGCATGAGCACACAGCACCCCACCACCGGGCCCGCTGCCCGCACGACCGTCGACTTCTTCTTCGACCCCGCCTGCCCGTTCGCCTGGATCGCCTCCCGCTGGATGCTGGAGGTGGAGCGGCACCGGGACATCGACCTGCGCTTCCGCCCCATGAGCCTGTATCTGCACAACCAGGGCAACGAGCTGCCCGGCTGGTACCGCGAGTTGGTCGACAAGTCGATCGGCCCGGTCCGGGTCGCCGTCGCCGCGGCCGCAGCCCACGGCGACGGAGCCCTGCGGGACCTCTACACCGCCCTGGGCACCCGTATCCACCGGCACAAGGAGGAGGACTTCGACGCGGTCGTCACCGCCTCCCTCGCCGAACTCGGGCTGCCCGCCGAGCTGGCCGAGGCCGCGCACTCCGAGGCGTACGACGACGAGGTCGCCCGCAGCCACGACGCGGGCAAGGATCCGGAGCAGGACGCGTACGTGGGCACGCCGACGATCCACGTCGACGGCACGGTGTGGTTCGGCCCGGTCCTGAACGCGATCCCGCGCGGCGAGGAGGCGGCCGAACTCTTCGACAGCTTCCGGGTGCTGGCGAACCACCCGAACTTCTTCGAACTCAAGCGCGCCCGGTCCGGCGGCCTCTCCTACGACTGACCGGCCGCTCGTCCGCCACCGCCGGGATGCGGGTCAGCGCGCGGTGACCGAGTACGCGGCGAGCGGACGATTGCCGCGTGGCACGGCGACGGCCCGGAGGACGTCGGCCTGGCTGAGGACGAGCCGGCGCACCGGCTCGGGCAGCGACGCCAGACGCTCCCTCGTTCCGACCAGGTCCAGACAGGCGGCGACTTCCCAGTCGCCGTCCTGAAGACCTTCGGTATCGACCGGCCCGCTGCCTGCGGCGGCCCAGCCGGCATCGGGCAGCAGCCGCAGCAGCTCCTCACGGGAGAAGGGCGTGCGAACGTTGCCCCGGCCACGCGCTCCCGCGGCCTCGATCTGCCCCTGGATCAGCACGGAGAGGAGGTGCGCCAGCTGGTCGCCGGACGCGGGCGTCAAGTCCCACTCGGTGAACCACAGCTGCCGCGCCCACCGCCGTACCCGGGCCAGGGTGTCCCGCAGTTGCCCGAGCGAGGCGAAGTACCAGGAACAGTGCGCGAGCACCACATGGTCGAAAGCGCCGGCGGGGAAGTCGACGGACGGGTCGAGGACGTCGGTGCGGAAACGGAAGTCGATGCGGGGCCCGAGCGGGCCCGCCGCGAGCCGGGCCGCCGATTCCCCGAGCGTGACCGGTGACCCGTAGGAGGGGTCGGCCACGTCGATGGCCACGACGCGCCCCTCGGGCCCGACCGCCTCTGCGAGGACAGCGGTCATGTCGCCCTGGCCGCAGCCCAGTTCCAGGACGGTCGAGCCGGGCGCGATGTCCCAGCTCGCCACGAGCGTGGCGCGGTGGCGGGTCTGGACGAGCTGGTCGGCCGGGCTGTGATCGGCGGCGGCCATGCCGGCCGCGAGCGAGGGAGCCTTGGCGGAGAGATCGGAGCGGTTCACGGAGTCCTTGGTGATACTCGACAGGTCGGTGCGGGCCGATGATAGAAGGCGCACGGGCAGCGGCGCCTCCGCTTTCCCGGGCACCCCGTGGTGCCGCGACCCGGGCACCCGGGTCGACGGGGCCGGTCCATCCGCTGACCCGGCCCCGAAATCTCGGCGGCCGCCGCAGGCCCTCACGCCGACAGCGAGGCCCGCTCCCGCACCCGCGCCTCGTCGTACCGGTCCAGCAGCAGCCGCGCCAACTCCGGCGCGGGGCCGAGGACATCGGCGAGCACATCCGCCCCGGCCGCCTCGGCGCCCGCCGCGATGCGGTCGGGGAGCCGGCCGGGCGCGATGACGTACGGGGCCACCGCCACCCGGGCCACCCCTTCGGCGCGCAGCGCCCGTACCGCGTCCTCGGTACGGGAGAAGCCGCCGGCATGAACAGCGGAGGCGAACGCAGGCCGCACGGCGCACCAACCGGTGTGCCGCAGCTCCCGCGCGATTTCAGCGATCACTGCGATCGCCTCCGGGTCTGTGGATCCCGCCGAGGCCAGGACGAGCCCGGTCCGGGGGAGATCGCCGGGACGGATCCCGGCCTCCCGCAGCCGCCGCCCCAGGGTGGCGTTGAGCAGCGGGGACGGGCCGAGGACGTCGGCCTGCCGGATGTGCAGCCGGGGCAGCCGGGCGCGGGCCTCGCGCAGAACCGAGGGGATGTCGGTCTTGGCGTGGAACGCCCGGGTCAGGAGGAGCGGCAGGGCGATGACCTCGTCCGCCCCCTCCGCGGCCAGGCGCTCCAGCACCCGGGGCACGGAAGGGGCGTTGAACTCCAGGAACCCGGTCTCCACGCGCAGCCCCGGCCGCTCGGCCCGTACCCGCTCGGTGAGCGCGTGCACGGTCGCGGCGTGCCGGGGGTCGCGGCTGCCGTGGGCGATGACGAGAAGCGTGGGAGACATGGCGTGACTCAGTTCTTGACGAGGAGACCGCGGCTGCGCAGCACCCACCGCTCCAGCGGACTGAAGATCAGCTGGTCGATGGCGATGCCGACGAACAGGATGAGCAGGATCGAGAGGAAGATCCCGGGCATGTCGAAACTGCTGCGGCTGTTCTCCAGCAACTGCCCGAGCCCCAGACCCAGTTCGGGCGAGGAGGCGATGATCTCGGCGGCCATCAGCGAACGCCAGGAGAACGCCCAGCCCTGCTTGAGGCCCGACAGATAGCCGGGCAGCGCGGCCGGCAGCACGATGTGCCACGTCCCGCGGATCCCGGTCGCGCCCAGCGTGCGGCCCGCCCGGAGGAACAGCGGCGGCACCTGGTCGACGCCGGAGACCAGCCCGTTGGCGATCGAGGGCACCGCGCCCAGCAGGATCACCGCGTACATCATCTGGTCGTTCAGACCGAGCCAGATGACCGCCGGGGCCACCCACGCCACCGAGGGCAGCGACTGGAGCCCGGCCAGGATCGGGCCGATCGCGGCCCGGACCAGCTTCACCCGGGCCACCAGCAGCCCCAGCGGCGTACCGATGGCGACCGCGAGCAGGAAGCCCAGCAGACCGCGCGAGACGCTGGTCCAGACGACCTCCAGCAGCGTGCCCTTGAGCCACATCTCCTGCGCGCTGTCCCACACCGCGGACGGCGGCGGCAGCTTGTAGACCTCGGTGACCTGGGCGCGGACCAGCAGCTCCCAGACCACCAGGACCAGGGCGACCGCCACGGCCGGCGGCAGCACCTTGCGGAGCAGGACCTCGCGCACCGGGGTGCGGCGGATCTGCACCGCGTCCAGGGCGTCGAGCCCGGCCTCCAGGCCCGCCAGATCGTCGGGCTTCGCGTCGACCGGTCCGGCCCCGTCCGGCCGCTTCCGGTCGGACGTGATGTCAGTGCTGGCCATGTCGGCGGATCTCCCCACGCAGTTCTTCGGTGATCTCGACGGACAGCTCCGCCACGGCGGTGTCCTCGATACGGCGCGGCTGCTCGATGTCGACCGTCCACTCCCGGGCGATCCGGCCCGGCCGGGACGAGAGCAGGATGACGCGCTGCGCGAGCCGTACGGCCTCGCGCACGTTGTGCGTGACGAAGAGGACCGAGGCGTTCGTCTCCCGCCAGATCCGGGTCAGCTCGTCGTGCAGCACATCGCGGGTGATGGCGTCCAGCGCCGCGAACGGCTCGTCCATCAGCAGCAGTTGACTGTCCTGGGCGAGCGCGCGGGCCATCGCCACACGCTGCCGCATACCGCCGGACAGCTCGTGCACCCGCTTGCCGTACGCCCCGCCGAGCCGGACGAGTTCGAGCAGCCGCTCCGCCTCGGTGCGGCGCTCCGACTTCGGCACCCCGCGCAGCCGCAGGGCCAGTTCGATGTTCTTGCCCGCGGTCAGCCACGGGAAGAGGGCGTGCTCCTGGAACATCAGGGCCGGCCGCCCGCCCGGGGTCTCGATGGACCCCGCGGACGGGCGGTCGAGTCCGGCCACCAGATTGAGCAGTGTCGACTTTCCGCACCCGGAGGCTCCCAGGAGGGTGACGAACTCGCCCGGAGCGACATCGAGCGTGATGTCGTCCAGGACGAGCTGCTGACCCGTGGGTCCGGCGAAGGACTTCGAGACGTGCGCGAGACGGGCGGCGTGCTCGACCGTCGTACGGTCCTCGGCCTTGGTGAGGGTGGTGGTCGCCATGGTCGTCACCTCCTGGGAATCCTGGATCCTGGTACGGGCGGGTGGGCTACTTGACGCCGAGACCGGCGTCGGCGACCTCGGGCTGACCCTCGGCCTTCAGGATCTTGTTCAGCGGGCCCAGGTCGTAGATGCCCTCAAGGTTCGGGTCCTTGAGCAGACCGGACTTGACCGAGTACCCGGCCTGCGTCTTGAGCGTCTCGGCCAGCGGGTCGTCGGTGATCTCGATGGACTCCCACGCCGGGTCGAGGATCTCCTTGGGCAGCGGCTTGCCGCTCAGGGTCTCCAGCGCCTTGTTGGCGGCCGCCTTGGCCTCCTCCGGGTTGGCGTTGATCCACTTGTTGGTGGACACCGAACCCTTGAGCACCGCCTCGACCACGTCCGGGTGCTCCTCCAGGAACTTCTGCGACACGATGATGTTCGTGATCACGAACTTCTTGTCCGGCCACAGGTCCGTCTCGTCGAGCAGCACCTTCGCGCCCTCGGAGACCAGCTTGGAGGCGGTCGGCTCGGGCACCCACGCGCCGTCCAGGTCACCGGACTTGTAGGCGTCCGGCGTCACCTTGTTGTCCGAGCGGACCACGGAGACGTCGCCCTTGCCGCTCTGGGCGTCGACCTTCCAGCCCTTCTCGGAGATCCAGTTGAGGAAGGCCACGTCCTGGGTGTTGCCGAGCTGCGGGGTGGCGATCTTCTTGCCCTTGAGGTCGTCCAGGGTCTTGATCTTGTCCGGGTTGACGACCAGCTTCACGCCGCCGGAGGCCGAACCGGAGATGATCCGCAGCCCCTTGCCCTGGGACTTGGTGTAGGCGTTGATGGAGGGGGAGGGGCCGATGAAGCCGATGTCGATGGATCCGGCGTTCAGCGCCTCGATCTCGGAGGGGCCCGCGTTGAAGGTCGTGGACTCGACCTTGGTGCCGCCCAGTTCCTTCTGGATGGTGCCTTCCTGGATACCGACCAGGGCCGTGGCGTGCGTGAGGTTCGGGAAGTAGCCGATCTTCACGGTGTCCGCGGAGAGCTTCTTCCCTCCGGCGGAGACGTTCGCCTTCTTGGCGTCGTCGTCCTTGGCGTCGGAGCCGTAACCGCAGGCGGTGGCGGCCAGGGCGAGCAGCGGCAGGGCCGCCACCGCGGCGATGGAGCGGCGAACGGTGGAACGGGGGGCAGGCACGGGAGGCTTTCCTCTCGTTGGCCCGGTACTCGCGTCCCGCTGGTGGTCAGGGGGGCGCGGCCGGGAGGTCGGCAGGTCTTCGGCGGTACGGGTGCGGGGGGCTCAGGGCGCGCGAGCGGTGCGCGTACGTCATCACGCACATCGCCCGACCCCGCCCTGGCCGCTGCCGAGGGCGCCGCTGCCCACCCGGCCGCCCTCCTTCGCGAAGGTGGAGAAGAAGTCGGTCACGGTCAGAAGTCCCATTCGGCGTCGTCGTCGGCCACGACCGGTTCCGGGGCCGCGGCGAACGCGGATCCCGCCATGCCGGCGCTCAGCGTCGTACCGTCCGCCGGGTCGATCAGCAGGAACGAACCGGTGCGGCGGGAGTCGGCGTACGCGTCGAGCGCGAGCGGCTCGGCGGTGCGCACGACGACCCGGCCGATGTCGTTGGCGACCAGCTGTCCGGGGGCCGGGTGCTGGGAGAGGTCGTCGAGGGTGAGCCGCGAGGGGATGTCCTTGACGATCGCCTTGACCGTGCGGGTGGTGTGCTTGAGCAGCACCCGCTGGCCCACCGAGAGCGGCTGGTCGGCCACATGGCAGACGGTCGCCTCGACGTCCTGCGTGACCGGCGGCGCGTCGTCCACCGGTGCGATCAGGTCGCCGCGCGAGATGTCGATGTCGTCGGCCAGCCGCAGCGTCACCGACTGCGGGGCCCAGGCGATGTCGACGCTCTCGCCGAGCGCGTCGATGCCGGTGATCGTGGTGGTGCGCCCCGAGGGGAGTACGGAGACGGACTCGCCGACCCGGAACACCCCGGCCGCGATCTGACCGGCGTAACCCCGGTAGTCGGGGTGCTCGGCGGACTGCGGGCGGATCACGTACTGCACGGGGAAGCGCGCGTGGCAGGCGGTGAGGTCATGGCTGACCGGCACCGTCTCCAGGTGCTCCAGGACGGTCGGCCCGCCGTACCAGTCCATGTGCGCGGACGGCTCCACCACGTTGTCCCCGGCCAGCGCCGAGATCGGGATCGTGGTGATCTCCGGGACGCCGAGCGATGCGGCGTACGCGGTGAACTCCTCGGCTATCGCGGCGAACACGGGCTCCGCGTAGTCGACCAGGTCCATCTTGTTGACCGCCAGCACCACGTGCGGGACGCGCAGCAGCGCGGCGACGGCGGCGTGCCGGCGGGTCTGCTCGACCATCCCGTTGCGGGCGTCGACCAGCACCACGGCCAGCTCGGCCGTGGAGGCGCCGGTCACCATGTTGCGGGTGTACTGCACATGGCCCGGGGTGTCCGCGAGGATGAACCGGCGCCGCGTGGTGGCGAAGTAGCGGTAGGCGACATCGATGGTGATGCCCTGCTCGCGCTCGGCCCGCAGCCCGTCCGTCAGCAGCGCCAGGTCCGGCGCCTCCTGGCCGCGGTTCAGCGAGGCCTGCTCGACGGCCTCCAGCTGGTCGGTGAGGATCGACTTGGAGTCGTGCAGCAGGCGTCCCACGAGGGTGGACTTGCCGTCGTCGACCGACCCGGCGGTGGCGAACCGCAGCAGAGTGGTGGCCGACAGCTGCTCGGCCGACTGAAGTTGGGTGGTCATGGTTAGAAGTACCCCTCGCGCTTGCGGTCTTCCATCGCGGCCTCGGACATCTTGTCGTCGGCGCGGGTCGCGCCCCGCTCGGTGAGCCGGGAGGCGGCGATCTCGGTGATCACGGCGTCCAGCGTGGTGGCGTCGGAGTCGACGGCGCCGGTGCAGGACATGTCGCCGACCGTGCGGTAGCGCACCAGACGGGTCTCGGTGGCCTCGTGCTCCTTCGGGCCGCCCCAGTGCCCGGCGGTCAGCCACATGCCGTTGCGGTTGAACACCTCGCGCTCATGGGCGAAGTAGATCTCCGGCAGCTCGATCGACTCGCGCTCGATGTACTGCCAGACGTCCAGCTCGGTCCAGTTGGAGATCGGGAAGACCCGGACGTGCTCGCCCGGGGCGTGCCGGCCGTTGTACAGCTGCCACAGCTCGGGCCGCTGGCGGCGCGGGTCCCACTGCGAGAACTCGTCGCGCAGCGAGAACACCCGCTCCTTGGCGCGCGCCTTCTCCTCGTCGCGTCGCCCGCCGCCGAACACCGCGTCGAAGCGGTGCTGCTGGATCGCCTCGGTGAGCGGGACCGTCTGGAGCGGGTTGCGGGTGCCGTCGGGGCGCTCGCGGAGCTTCCCGGCGTCGATGTACTCCTGCACGGAGGCGACGTGCAGCCGCAGCCCGTGCTTCTTGACCGTACGGTCGCGGTAGTCGAGTACCTCGGGGAAGTTGTGCCCGGTGTCCACGTGCAGCAGCGTGAACGGCACCGGCGCGGGCGCGAACGCCTTGAGCGCCAGGTGCAGCATCACGATGGAGTCCTTGCCGCCGGAGAACAGGATCACCGGCCGCTCGAACTCGCCCGCCACCTCACGGAAGATGTGGACCGCCTCCGACTCCAGGGAGTCCAGGTGGCTGAGCGCGTACGGGTTCGCGGTGTCCTCGGACACGGTGGTGGTGACGGCACTCACGCCAGGCCCCTCTCGGTGAGCAGCGCGTGGAGCGCCGCCGCTGACTCCTGCACGGTCTGCTGGTGCGACTCGATCCGCAGGTCGGGCGATTCGGGGGCCTCGTAAGGGTCGTCGACCCCGGTGAGTCCGCTGATCTCGCCGGCCGCCTGCTTGGCGTAAAGCCCCTTCACATCGCGTACGGAGCACACCTCGACGGGCGTCGCGACGTGCACCTCCAGATAGGTGGTGGACTCGGCGGCGTGCCGCTTGCGGACGGCCTCGCGGCTGTCGGCGAACGGGGCGATGACGGGGACCAGCACCTTCACGCCGTTGGCCGCGAGCAGTTCGGCGACGAAGCCGATCCGGGCCACGTTGGTGTGCCGGTCCTCGCGGGAGAAGCCGAGGCCCGCGGAGAGGAACTCGCGGATCTCGTCGCCGTCGAGCACCTCCACCCGGTGGCCCTCGGTCCGCAGCCGGCCCGCCAGCTCGTACGCGATGGTGGTCTTGCCCGCGCTCGGCAGACCGGTCAGCCAGATCGTGGCTCCCGTCTCCGTCACGCTCATCGAAGTCTCCTGATCAGTCGTCATCAGCCGTGCAGCCCGCATTCGGTCTTGCCCCGTCCGGCCCAGCGGCCGGCCCGTGCGTCCTCGCCCTCCAGCACCCGGCGGGTGCAGGGCGCGCAGCCGACGGAGGCGTAACCGTCCATCAGCAGCGGGTTGGTGAGCACCCCGTGCTCGGCGACGTAGGCGTCCACGTCGTCCTGGGTCCAGCGGGCGATGGGGGAGACCTTCACCTTGCGGCGCTTGGCGTCCCAGCCCACGACCGGAGTGTTCGCCCGGGTCGGGGACTCGTCGCGGCGCAGCCCCGTCGCCCACGCGGCGTACGCGGTCAGGCCGTCCTCCAACGGCTTGACCTTGCGCAGCGCGCAGCACAGGTCCGGGTCGCGGTCGTGCAGCTTCGCGCCGTACTCCGCGTCCTGCTCGGCGACCGTCTGCCGGGGGGTGATCGTGATGACGTTGACGTCCATCACCGCGTCCACCGCGTCCCGGGTCCCGATGGTCTCCGGGAAGTGGTAGCCGGTGTCCAGGAACACCACGTCCACGCCCGGCAGCACCCGCGAGGCCAGGTGCGCGACCACGGCGTCCTCCATCGAGGAGGTGACGCAGAAGCGCGGCCCGAAGGCGTCGGTCGCCCACTTCAGGATCTCGGTGGCGGAGGCGTCCTCCAGCTCCCGTCCGGCCTGCTCGGCCAGCTCCTGGAGCTCGCGGTCGGTGAGCTCGCCACTCAGCAGAGTGCCCGTCATATCCGGTCCCCTTCACCGTCGTTGCGCTGAACGCCCCGGGTCAGCAGACCCAGGAACTTCAGCTGGAACGCACGGTTGCAGGAAGCGCATTCCCAGGCGCCGTGACCGGTCTCGTTGGGGCGCAGGTCCTCGTCGCCGCAGTACGGGCAGTAGAACGGGGCGGCTCGCTCGCTCATGACAGCGACTCCGCACTGGCGCGCGCCGCCCAGGTCGCGAAGCGCTCGCCGTCCTCGCGCTCCTCCTGGAAGCGGCCGAGCACCCGCTCGACGTAGTCCGGCAGTTCGGCCGAAGTGACCTTCAGGCCACGGACCTTGCGGCCGAACCCGGCCTCCAGGCCGAGCGCCCCGCCGAGGTGCACCTGGTAGCCCTCGACCTGCTCGCCGTTCTCGTCCAGCATCAACTGGCCCTTGAGACCGATGTCCGCGACCTGGATCCGGGCGCAGGCGTTCGGGCAGCCGTTGATGTTGATGGTGATCGGGTGGTCGAACTCCGGAATGCGGCGCTCCAGTTCGTCGATGAGCGAGGCGCCGCGCGCCTTCGTCTCGACGATCGCCAGCTTGCAGAACTCGATGCCGGTGCAGGCCATCGTGCCGCGCCGGAACGGCGACGGCGTGACCTTGAGGTCGAGCGCCTCCAGTCCGGAGACCAGGGACTCGACCTGCTCCTCGGCCACGTCCAGCACGATCATCTTCTGCTCGGCGGTGGTCCGGACCCGGCCCGAGCCGTGCGCCTCCGCCACCTCGGCGATCTTGGTGAGCGTGGCGCCGTCGACCCGGCCCACCCGCGCGGCGAAGCCGACGTAGAAGCGGCCGTCCTTCTGCCGGTGCACCCCGAGGTGGTCGCGCCAGGTCTGGGTGGGCTGCTCGGGCGCGGGGCCGTCGATCAGCTTGCGCTGTAGGTAGTCGTCCTCCAGGATCTGGCGGAACTTCTCCGGACCCCAGTCCGCGACCAGGAACTTCAGCCGGGCACGGGTGCGCAGCCGCCGGTAGCCGTAGTCACGGAAGATCCCGATGACCCCGCCGTACACATCGGCCACCTCGTCCAGCGGCACCCAGGCGCCGAGCCGCACGCCGAGCTTGGGGTTGGTGGAGAGGCCGCCGCCGACCCAGAGGTCGAAGCCGGGGCCGTGCTCCGGGTGGTTCACGCCGACGAAGGCGATGTCGTTGATCTCGTGCGCCACGTCCAGCTGCGGCGAGCCGGAGACCGCCGACTTGAACTTGCGGGGCAGGTTGGAGAAGTCGGGGTTGCCGATGAACCGGCGCTGGATCTCGTCGATCGCGGGCGTGCCGTCGATGATCTCGTTCTCGGCGATGCCCGCGACGGGGGAGCCGAGGATCACGCGGGGCGTGTCACCGCAGGCCTCGGTGGTGGAGAGGCCCACCTCTTCGAGCCGCCGCCAGATCTCCGGCACGTCCTCGATGCGGATCCAGTGGTACTGCACGTTCTGCCGGTCGGTGAGGTCGGCGGTGCCGCGCGCGAACTCCTGGGAGATCTCTCCGATCACCCGCAGCTGCTGCGTGGTCAGCCGGCCTCCGTCGATCCGGACGCGGAGCATGAAGAACTTGTCGTCCAGCTCCTCCGGCTCCAGCACAGCGGTCTTGCCGCCGTCGATGCCGGGCTTGCGCTGGGTGTACAGCCCCCACCAGCGCATGCGTCCGCGCAGGTCGTTGGGGTCGATGGAGTCGAAGCCGCGCTTGGAGTAGATCGTCTCAATACGTGTCCGTACGTTGAGACCGTCGTCGTCCTTCTTGAACTGCTCGTTCCCATTGAGGGGCGTGTGGTGGCCCACGGCCCACTGACCTTCACCACGGTGCCGTCCGGCCTTGCGGCGGGGCGTGGCGGTCGCAGGCTGTTCCGGGGTAGCGGCCATGGCAATACGTCCTTCGGGACTGCGGGAGGGCGGCTCTGAGCGGCACACTCGCGCTGAGGCGCGGCGGTGCGCAGGGCGGTTCAGAGGTAAGAGAGGTGCGGCGGCGCTGGGTCTGTCAGCTCGCCGGACAGATGGCGCTGGACATGCGGCCGAGGTCGACGTGGCGTCGACTCACCAAGGCAATTCCAGTTCCAGACATGACGGAAGCGTGTCACGCGCATCTCGGGGCAGTCCACCACTATCCGCCATGTGGACGGCTGGGTCTCGAGGGGTGAGATGGTGTGGTGCTCGTCACGGAGCACGGCCCCGGCATTGGTGACAAATCGCCCGGGCGTGGACCGTCGAAGGAGGGGCGGTGGCTCCACCGCCCCTCGGAACACCGACGATCAGGAGGCGTACGCCCCGGGCCATGGACCGGGCGTCGCCACCTCGGGCTCCACCTCGGTCTTCGTGTCGAAGAGCCGGAAGCCGCGCCGCAGGTAGTTGTCCATCGCGTGCGGGCCGTCCTTCGAGCAGGTGTGCAGCCACACCCGCTTCGTCGCAGGCCGCTCCGGCCAGCGCTCCGCCAGGTCCCAGGCGCGCGCCACCCCGTAACTCAGGAGGTGACCGCCGATCCGCCGCCCCCGGAACGCCGGGATCAGCCCGAAGTACATGATCTCGACCACGCCGTCGTCCTGCGCGTCCAGCTCGACGTACCCGGCCGGCGTCCCGTTCTCGTACGCCACCCAGGTCTCCGCCCCGGGCCGCTCCAGGGCCTCCTGCCACTGGGCGTACGTCAGGCTCAGCCGGTCGGTCCACCGGATGTCCCCGCCCACGGCGGAGTAGAGGAAGCGGCTGAACTCCGGCAGCGGAACCTCGGACCGGACGATGCGCACATCGCCCTCCGGCTCGCGCGCCGGACGCAGATCGGCCGGCGAGGTCTGCTCCAGCGACCAGACGGTCACCTCGGTGGTCGGCGCTGCGGGCTGCTGGATGTCGCTCATGACGGCCAGAAAACCATGCCGCCGCCCGCCCGCGCACAGCGGCCCCGGCTCAGGTGGCCCGAGCCGCCCTGCGGGCCTCCGCGACCACCGGCGCCATCGAGTGCGGCAGCAGATCCGCGCCGTGCTCCGGGTGGACCACCTCCACCTCGACCCCGTCGCCGAAGCGGTACGGGCGGTGGGCCAGCACCTCCGCCAGATGACGCCGCAGCCGGGAGACCTCGGCCCGGACCGTCACCGTCCGGGTCGCGTCCCCGAAGATGTCCCGCGCCAGCTCCGAGGCCGTCCGCCCCTGCCGGTGCACCGCCAGCGCGTACAGCAGCTCCGCGTGACGCGGCGAGAGCCGCTCGGTGCGGTTCCCCAGCGGCCCGGTCAGATGCACCGCGAGCGCCCGGGGCCGGCTCAGATCCAGCACCACCCGGCGCGGCGCCCCCTGCGCCCCGCCGTCGTCCACCTGCACCAGCCAGCCGCCCGGCAGCGGCTCCACCTGGCACATGCCGAGCGAGGGCAGCCACACCGGACCCGGCCGCAGCGACTTCGGCAGCGGCAGCCGGTCCACCGGAGCCATGCCCGTCACCGCCGCCAGCCGCCCGTGCACGTCCACCGCCAGCGCCCGCCCGCCGACCCGGCACAGGATCGGCGCGGCCACCGCCCGCAGCCGCTCGATCTCCGCCAGATGCCGGGTGCGGATCTCGCCCTCGGCGAGCCGGGCCACCGAGTCGACCAGGGCCAGCGTCGCCGGATGGAAGGTGGACGCCGGTCCGCTGATGTCCACGATCCCGATCAGCCGGCCGTCACGCGGATCCCGGACCGGGGCCGCCGCACAGGTCCAGCCGTGCAGCGCCCGGATGAAGTGCTCGGCCGAGTGGACCTGGATGGGGACGCGGGCGGCCAGCGCCGTCCCGATCGCGTTCGTCCCGGTCGCCGCCTCGGCCCAGGAGGCCCCCTCCTCCAGACAGATGTCGTGGGCCCGCCGCAGCACCCCGGTGTCGCCCTGCCGCCACAGCACCCGGCCCTCGGTGTCGGTCACCACCATGATCTGCTGCGCGGCGTCCGCTATCGAGGCCAGCCCGGCCCGCAGCAGCGGCATCAGCTCACCGAGCGCGGTGCTGCGACGCCGGTGCTCGATCTCCTCCGCCTCCAGCAGCCGGCTCTCCGGCGACTGGTCGGGGTCGATGCCGCTGCGCACCACCCGGTCCCAGGAGGCGTCGATCTCCGCCCGGGGCGCGACGGCGGACCGGGCGCCCGCCAGCCGGGCCTCCCGCGCCCGGTGGAGCAGCCGGGTCGCCTGGCGGCCCGCCCCCTGGCCCGTCACCCGCACCACCCCCGCAGAACCTGTATCCGTCATGGTCCCCGTTCCCCCCGAACGCTTCCCGACCCCCGGTCCGGCCCATCCTGCCGTCCACCGGCCCCGGGCCGCCGATCAGTCCACACAATGGTTGCAACCCTTTGCAACTCTGGCGATGCCCCGCGGGTCCGTAGCAGAGTGGCAGAACACTGTGCGCCGGGCCTGACCCGTCGCCCGGTGTTGCACAAGCATGGAGGGTGGTGCCGTGTCGGCGCAGCACCACCCTCCGTCGCTTTGCCGCCGCGCGGTCGCTAGTCGACGACCGGCCGGGCCCGCGCCACCACCGAGGCCAGATCCAGCGTGTGCGGCAGCGTCCCGAACCCCGCGCACCGGTCCCGGTCCAGCCGCGAGGCGCAGAACGCGTCGGACACCTCCGGCGGAGCCCAGCGCACCAGCAGCGAACCCTGGAGCACCAGCGCGATCCGCTCCACCAGCCGCCGCGCCCGCGCCTCGACGCCCTCCAGGTCCGCCAGCTCCGTCAGCAGGTCCTTGATCGCCGCGTCCAGCCGATGATCGGCCCCGCGCGCCTTCCCCACCTCCCGCAGGAACGCGTCCAGCGCCCGAGGCTCCCGTTGCAACGCCCGCAGCACGTCCAGCGCCTGGACGTTGCCCGAGCCCTCCCAGATTGAGTTGAGCGGCGCCTCGCGCAGCAGCCGGGGCATCCCGGACTCCTCCACGTACCCGTTTCCGCCCAGGCACTCCAGCGCCTCGCCCACCACGGCCGTACAGCGCTTGGTGACCCAGTACTTCGCGGCGGGCACCGCGAGCCGCAGGAAGGCCCGCTCCTCCTCGGTGTCCGTGTCGTACGCGGCGGCCAGCCGCATCGCCAGCACCGTCGCCGCCTCCGACTCCAGCGCCAGATCCGCCAGGACGTTGCGCATCAGCGGCTTGTCGACGAGCAGCCCGCCGAACACGCTGCGGTACGTGCTGTGATGGATCGCCTGCGCCACCGCCTGCCGCATCAGCGCCGCCGAACCCACCACGCAGTCCAGCCGGGTGGCCGCCACCATCTCGATGATGGTGCGCACCCCGCGCCCCTCCTCGCCGACCCGGCGGGCCCAGGTCCCGTCGAACTCGACCTCGGCGGAGGCGTTGGACCGGTTGCCGAGCTTGTCCTTGAGCCGCTGGAGCGCGAACACGTTGCGCGTACCGTCGGGCAGCACGCGCGGCACCAGGAAGCAGCTCAGCCCGCCCGGCGCCTGCGCCAGCACCAGGAAACCGTCCGACATCGGCGCCGAGCAGAACCACTTGTGCCCGGTGAGCAGATACTCGCCCTCGCCGGAGACCGGCTCCGCCCGCGTGGTGTTGGACCGCACATCGGTGCCGCCCTGCTTCTCGGTCATGCCCATCCCGAAGAGGACCCCGGCCTTCTGCGAGGCGGGCCGGAGCCCTTCCTCGTAGACGTACGAGGTCAGCTTCGGCTCCCACTCGGCGGCCAGCGCCGGATCGGTCCGCAGCGCGGGCACCGCCGCGTGCGTCATCGACAGCGGGCAGCCGTGCCCCGCCTCGGCCTGCGTCCAGACCAGGAACCCCGCCGCACGCCGGACATGACCGGCCGGACGCCCCCAGGCGTCCGTCAGCCCGGCCGCGACCGCGTGCCCCAGCAGCCGGTGCCAGGACGGATGGAACTCCACTTCGTCGACGCGATGCCCATAACGGTCATGGGTGCGCAGTACGGGCGGGTACGCGTTCGCCTGCACACCCCATTCCCGCGCCTGGGCGGAGCCCGCGGACCGGCCGAGCTCGCCGAGCTCCTCCAGTGCCACGGGCCGGACGCCGGGCTCGACATGCCGCTCGACGGCCTCGGACAGCGCCCGGTCGGCGGCGAAGACGTCATAGCCGACCAGCGGCGGAACCTGATTGGTCACGGTGTGGGTGGTGGCTGCCATGCCGATACGGTAAGGACGTGCAGGCAGCAAATGAAACACCCGAGCGGCCACCGGGCCGGCTCCACCGGGCGCGAGTGCTCTACCGCAACGTCTCCAAACGACGGATGGCGTGGCACTTGCTCAAGGACACCGTCAACTCGTGCATCGAGTACCGCATTCTGGGGCTCGCGGCGGAGGCGGCGTTCTTCACCCTGCTCTCGCTGCCCCCGCTGCTGCTCGGCATGATCGGACTGCTCGGCTACGTCGACGAGTGGACGACCACCACCACGGTCGCCTCCATCGAGCGCAACATCCTCTCCGCCGCGCAGACCGTGCTGTCCGAACGCGGGGTCAACGACTTCGCCAAACCGCTGCTCGCCGACGTCACGACCGGGGCCCGCCCCGACGTCATCTCCATCGGCTTCGCCATCGCCCTGTGGTCCGGCTCCCGCGCGGTGAACGTCTTCATCGACACCATCACCGTCATGTACGGACTCGACGGCCACCGAGGCATCGTCAAGACCCGGCTGCTGGCCTTCCTGCTGTACGTCGTCGCCCTGCTGCTCGGTGCGGTGGTGCTGCCGCTGCTGGTCGTCGGCCCGGACCGGGTGGTCGAGTTCGTGCCCTGGGGCACCGAGGTCATAGCCGTCCTGTACTGGCCGCTGGTGATGCTGCTGACCGTCGCGTTCCTCACGACGCTCTACCACGTGTCCGTGCCGGTGCGTTCACCCTGGATCGAGGACGTGCCCGGGGCGCTGGTGGCGCTCGGCATGTGGGTCCTCGGCAGTTTCCTGCTGCGTATCTATCTGACCAACACGGTCGAAGGCCCGACCATCTACGGCTCCTTGGCCGCGCCCATCGCCGTGCTGCTGTGGATCGGCATCTCCGCCTTCGCGGTCCTGGTCGGCGCCGCGGTCAACGCGGCCATCGACCGGGTGTGGCCCTCGCTCGCCACCGCCGCCGCCCGCGAGGCCACCGAACGCGTCCGGGCCGCGCAGGCCGCCGAGTTCGTCGCCCGGACCCGCTCGGCCGTCTACGAGGGCACGGAAGACGACGAGGACGAGGACGACGGCCCGGCGTACATGCCCTCCGAGTTCCCCGAGCGCTGGTCCCGCTTCCTGCCGCCGGACGACGTGAAGTCCCGGCTGCACGCGACCTGGGAGAAGGAACCCAAGGACCCGCAGGAGCCCAGAGAACCCAAGCACGCCAAGGACGCCAAGGACACCGGGGAAGCCGATGGCCCGCCCTCGCGCTAGCGTGGAAGCATGCCCCGGGAACACCAGCGCGACCAGGAACACCGGCGCTACCGGGAACGGCCCTCCCGGCTGGACGGGGCCGTCGTCTGGACCCTGGACGTCCCGCAGGGCCCAGGACAGCCCGCCCGGTCCGTCCTGCCCGACGGCTGCATGGACCTGATCTGGACGGCCGGACGCCTGGTCGTCGCCGGACCCGACACCCACGCCTTCCAGGTCGACCCCCGTAACCGCGGCTCCTGCGCCGCGATCCGCTTCGGGCCCGGCACCGCCCCCGTCCTGCTCGGCGTACCGGCGTACGAACTGCGCGACCACCGGGTCGAACTCGCCGACCTCTGGCCCCGCACCACCGTCCGGCAGCTCACCGGCCGGATCGACCGGGCCGCCGACCCCGCCACCGCCCTGGAGGACTTCGCCCTGGGCCGGGCCGCCGACACCGGCCCGCCGGACCCGCTCACGGTGGCCGTCGCCGACCGGCTGCGGCGCGGCAGGTCCGTCGCGTCGACGGCCGCCGAGGTCGGCCTCGGCGCCCGCCAACTGCACCGCCGCTCACTGGCCGCCTTCGGCTACGGCCCCAAAACCCTGGCCCGGGTCCTCCGCCTCCAGCGCGCCCTTGCCCTGGTCCGCACCGGCGTCCCGTACGCCGAGGCCGCCCACCGGGCGGGCTGCACCGACCAGGCGCACCTGGCCCGCGAGATGCGCGACCTCGCCGGGACGACGCTCGGGGCCCACTTCGGGCGCTACGAGGCGTCGGCCGCGGCGAACAGCGAGACCCCGCACCCGTCCGGGTCCAGCACGACCGCGTAGCGCTGCCCCCACACCGCGTCCCAGGGCTTCAGATGCCCGGTGTACCCGGCCCCGGTGAGCTCCGCGTACACCGAGTCCACCTCCTGCGGGCTGTCGCAGACGAAGGCCAGGGCCACCCGCTCACCGCCCGCCGGGCGCTCCCAGTCGGGATCGAACGAGGCGATGACCTCCTCCGTGTCCCACAGCAGCCGCTGCCCGCCCGGCAGGGTCACCTCGACATGGGGCGCGGACTCCGCCCCGTCGGGGATGTCGAGGCCGAGCCTGCGGTAGAAGGCGAGCGAGGCCGCCAGGTCCGCCGTGATGATGCTGATCGCGTCGAGTCGTGGAGTCATGCCCCGACCGTAGGCACCCGGCGCTCCCGCTGTCTTGTACGAATCGGTCGCACGGGAACGCGTGGCGCGGCCCTCACCCCAGGCAGTCGGCCGGCGAGGTACCCGGATCGGTCAGCGCGAGGCCCAGGGCCGCCCGCTCCGTGATCCACCGCGTCGGCCGGTGGCGCGGGTCGCCCGTCGTCGCGTGCAGCGACCGCTGGAGCTCCAGCACCCTCGCGGCCCCGACCCGCTCGCCCCAGGCCAGCGGACCGGCCGGATAGCCGAGCCCCGTGGTCACCGCCAGATCGATGTCGGCGGGCGCGGCGAGCGAGCGCTCCGCGATCGAACAGCCGACCGCGACGACCGAGGACAGCAGCCGCTGCGCGACCGAACCCGCGGTGTCCCGCACCACCGACACCGCGTACGGCTCACCGCCCTCGGCGCCCCGCGCCAGCACGGCCCGCGCGTCCCGGGCGGCCGCCGGATCGCCGGCCGCCGTCACCGCGAGGACCCGCCGCCGCCCCGCCGCCGGCAGCACCTCGACGCCGAACGTACGCTCCCGGGGCAGCGCGCCCGCCGCGACCGCGGCCGACACCGTCGTCCCCCAGACGGGCACCAGCACCACGGCCTGCGCCGACGGCCCCGCACCCCGCTCCACCCGGGCCCCCGCCGCCTCCAGCGAACCGGCCAGCGCCTCCTCGTACGCGGCGGTCTCCGGCCGGCCGCCCGGCACCAGGAACACCGGACGCCCCGCGTCCCCGGTGACGGCGCTCTCCGGCGCGGGACCGGACGCCCCGTCGCCGTACGCGTACCAGCCCCGGCCCGTCTTGCGGCCGTGCAGCCCCGCCACCACCCGGTTCGGGGTCAGGAAGGACGGGCGCAGCCGGTCCTCGTACCGGAAGCCCTGCCAGATCGAGTCGATCACCGCGGCCGTCACATCGAGACCGGTCAGATCCATCAGCTCGAAGGGGCCCATCCGCAGCCCCAGCACGTCCCGGGCGATCCGGTCGATCTCCGCCGGGTCCGCCACCGACTCCTCCAGCAGCGCCAGCGCCTCGGTCACCAGCCCCCGCCCGGCGTGGTTCACCAGGAATCCGGGGGTGTCGGCCACGGTGACCGCCCGGTGCCCGCAGCCCTCCACCAGCTCGGTCAGCAGGGCCGGGATCTCCGGGCGGGTGGCCGCGCCCGGCACCACCTCGACGATCCTCATCAACGGCACCGGGTTGAAGAAGTGCAGCCCGGCCAGGCGCGAGGGGTCCTGGAGCGTCGCGGCGATCCGGGTCACCGACAGGGAGGAGGTGTTGGTCGCGAAGACCGCGGAGGAGGGCAGCACCCGCTCCAGCTTCCCGAACACCTCCGCCTTGGTCCCCAGATCCTCCCGTACGGCCTCGATCACCAGCTCCACCTCCGGACCCGCCGCCCACGGCTCGGCGAGCGGCACCAGCCGGGCCACGGCCCCGTCCCGGTCGGCGGCCGACATCCGGCCCTTGGCGACCGCCCGGTCCAGCATCGAGGCGACGAAGCCCAGCGCCTCCGTCACCGCCTCGGGCCGTACGTCCCCGAGCTCGACGGTGTGTCCGGCGCTGGCCGCCCACTGGGCGATACCGCGGCCCATGGCCCCGGCTCCGACGATCCTGATACGCATGGCGGTAAGAGCCCTTTCAGCGGAGATAGACACGGTCGGGGTCGACATCGTCGCGCAGGAGCAGCAGCTCCGCCTGGGTGGGTGGGGCCGTCGTCGCGACCGTGTCGGCCACCTCCAGGTCCCAGCCGGTCGCGGCCCGGACCTGCTCCACGGTGACCCCGGGATGCACGGCGACCAGCCGCAGCTCGTCGCCGACGCCTTCCCGGGCGAGGACGCCCAGCTCGGTGACGACCCGGGTGACGCCGACGCCCAGCGGACGGATCCCGTCCGCCAGCGCGCGTTCCGGGCCCGGCGTGGTGCAGAAGTCCAGTTCACCGGCGAAGGAACGCGGCGTGTGGCGGCGCATCACCACGAACACCTCCCGGGCGTTCGCCATCACCTCGACCGCGCCCCCGGAACCGGGCAGCCGCACCGACGGGCGGTCCCAGTCCCCGATGACCGAGGTGTTGAGGCTGCCCCACCGGTCGATCTGCGCGGCCCCCAGGAAACCCACGTCGATGTGCCCGCCCTGGAGCACCGAGCCGAACAGGGTCGGCATGGACACCACCGCCTCGGCGCCCGTGATCAGGACGGCGTCCGCGATGGTCTCCGGGAGATGGGAGGGGTGCGCCCCGCAGACCCCGGACTCGTACACCACCTCGATGTCCGGTGCCACGGTGAGCCGCGCCAGCTCGGCCGCCAGCGTCGGCAGCCCGATGCCCGCGAACACCGTGCGGCGCCCGGCCAGTTCACGCGAGGCGACGACGGACAGCAGCTCCGAGGAGGTCACGGACCGCGTGGACTCCGTGGGCTCCCCGGACTCCGCGGACTCCGTGGGCTTCCCGGACTCCGTGGGCCGGCCGCTCACAGCCGCCGCCCGTAGTCGACCGGCTCGCTCAGCGCCTCGCCGACCGCGAGCCCCGCCCAGAACCCCTCGCCCAGCTTCGCCACGTACTCCGCGTGGTCGGCCGTTCCGTACACCCATTCCTCCAGCCACTCCCGCAGCCGCACCGGGTCCGCGCTGATCGCGGACCAGGACCGGTAGAAGGCGTTGTCCCGGTCGTAGTAGCCCTGCGCGAACGAGGGGTGCGCCCCGCGCGGGCAGACCACCACCGCGTCGACCGCGTGCGCCGGGATCAGCGTGCGGTTCGGGTCCGAGCGGATCACCTCGTCCGCGACCAGCTCCTCCACCACCACGACCGCCCGGTCCGCCGCGAACACCGCCTCGGCCTGGACCCCGGTCAGCCCCCAGATCTGGGTGTTGCCCCGGCGGTCGGCGCGCTGCGCATGGACGAACGTCACGTCCGGGTTGACCGGCGACACCACATAGATCTGCTCGGGCTCCTGCCCGTCCGGCCCGGGAAAGGGCGAAGTCACCTTACGGATACCCGGGTTGACCGAGGGCAGGTCGCTGCCGCCGTACGAGCGCAGCGGATGGAACGGCAGCCGCTGCGCACCGGCGAGATACCGGCACACCATCCCGTAATGGCTGTACTCCTCGAACGCCAGCGGCTCCGGATCGGCCCGCTCGATCCGCCGCCGCAGCTCACCGAGCGAACCGGCGGAGGAGTTGCCCACGAAGGACGAGACCAGCCGCGTCACACAGCCGGCCGCCAGCATCTGGTCCACCACGATGTCCGCCGTCATCCGTACGACGGTGAGCCCGCGCCGGCCCTGCCGGATGATCTCGTGGCCCGCGGCGGTCGGGATGAGATGGGTGAACCCTTCCAGGCTCACGGTCTGCCCGTCGCGCACGAAGCGTGCGACGGCCTCCCGCATCGACACGACCTTGCCGGCCGTCCGTTCCACAGCGCTCCCCGACGTCGGTGTACAGGTCGCCCCACCGTGCCAGGGGCCATTGATCGGTGTCCAATACCGAATTAGGCTCGCATTGAGAGGCATCAGGTCTCACTCACCGGAAGAGAGCCGAGCGGGCACCCGTATGGAACTGCGCCACCTGAAGGCCTTCCTCGCCGTGGCCGAGGAGCTGCACTTCGGCCGGGCCGCCAAACGCCTCCAGATGGCACAGCCGCCCCTGAGCCAGCAGATCCGGCAGCTGGAGAAGGAACTCGGCGTCCAGCTCTTCCGCCGCAACACCCGCTCCGTCCGGCTCACCGGCGCGGGAGAGACCTTCCTCGACCCCGTACGCACCGTCCTCGACGACCTCGACACCGCCGTCCGGGCCGCCCGCTCGGCGGGCCGGGGCGAGTACGGCCGGGTGACCATCGGCTTCGCCGGAGCCTCCAGCCACGAGACGCTGCCCCGCCTCACCCGCGCCGTGCGCGCCGCACACCCCGGGCTCGAACTGGTCATGACCGGCCAGACGTACGCCAACGTCGCGCTGTCCCGGGTCGCCGACGGCTCGCTCGACCTCGGCTTCGTCCGGCTGCCGGTGACCCGGCCCGGAGTGGCCCACCGGGTGATCGACGAGGAGGAGCTGCTGTGCGCCCTGCCCTTCGACCATCCGCTCGCCCGGCACGCGGCGGTGCCGCTCGCCGAGCTGGCGGACGAGCCGTTCGTCTCCTTCCCCGCCAACACCGGCTCCACCGTGCGCGACGCCATGACCGAGGCCTGCGAGAGCGCAGGGTTCACCCCGCGCGTCGTCCAGGAGGCCCCCGACTCGTACACGATCATGGCGCTCGTCGCCGCCGGGGTCGGCGTCACCCTCACGGTCACCTCCGTACGCCACATCCAGCAGAGCGGACTGACCTACCGGCCCCTCGCCGGACCGCCCATCCGCCGCCAAGCGGCCCTGGCCTGGCGTGCCGACAACCCCTCCGCCGCCCTGCACGCCGTGCTCGCCGTCGCCCAGGACGCCCTGCCCACTCCCGTACGCGGACCGGGCGGCGAACCGATTGAGACGCCGGGCCTCTCGATGGGGGACGCATCCGGTATTGGACCGGCTCAGTCACCGGATGCGAAGGTCACCCCAGCACCCGCCGCTCCCCGCACTCCGCCACCCGCGCCCCGCCCGTCGCCCTGAAGGAAAGGCTCCGCCGTGCCGCTCGACGTCGTCATCTGCGAACCCCTGCGCACCCCCATCGGCCGGTTCGGCGGGGCCTTCGCCCAGCAGACCCCGGCCGCGCTGGCCGCACACGTCATCGCGGAGATCGTCGCCCGTACCGGCGTCGACCCCGCCCGGGTCGACGAGGTGATCCTCGGCCACGCCTACCCGACCAGCGAGGCCCCCGCCATCGGCCGGGTCGCCGCCCTGGACGCCGGACTGCCCACCACGGTCACCGGCACCCAGATCGACCGCCGCTGCGGCTCCGGGCTCCAGGCGGTGCTGGACGCGGCGATGCAGATCCGGGCCGGATTCAGCGAGGTCGTGATCGCGGGCGGCGTCGACGTGATGAGCGCCGCCCCCTACTACACCCACGACGGACGCTGGGGCATCAAGGGCCCGGGCCTCCAGCTCCACGACGCCCTCGCCCGGGGCCGCGTCACCGCCGGAGGCGTCAACCACCCGGTGCCCGGCGGCATGATCGAGACGGCGGAGAACCTGCGCCGGGAGTACGGCATCGGCCGCGCCGACCAGGACGCCCTGGCCCTGCGCTCGCAAGCGCGGGCCGCCCGCGCCGCCGCCGAGGGCCGTTACGACGCGGAGACCGTGCCCGTCACCGTACGCACCCGCAAGGGCGAGAGCACCGTCACCGCCGACGAGCACCCCCGGCCCGACACCACCGCCGAACAACTCGCCGCCCTCCGCCCGGTGATGGCGAAGTCCGACCCGGACGCCACCGTCACCGCGGGCAACGCCAGTGGCCAGAACGACGCGGCCGCCGCCTGCCTGGTCACCAGCGCCGACACCGCCGAACGCCTCGGCCTCACCCCGCTCGTCCGGCTCGTCTCCTTCGCCCGCGCCGGGGTGCCCGCCGCGACGATGGGCATCGCCCCCGTCGCCGCCACCCGCACCGCTCTCGACCGGGCGGGACTCACCCTCGCCGACCTCGACCTGATCGAGCTGAACGAGGCGTTCGCCGCCCAGGTGCTGGCCTGCACCAGGGAGTTGGGCCTCGGCGAGAAGGATCACGAGCAGCGGATCAACGTCAACGGCTCGGGCATCTCGCTGGGCCACCCGGTCGGCGCCACCGGAGCCCGCATCCTCGCCACCCTCACCCGCGAACTCCACCGCCGCGAGGCGCGGTACGGCCTGGAGACCATGTGCATCGGAGGCGGCCAGGGCCTCGCCGCGATCTTCGAACGCATCGCGCACTGACGGAGGTCGGGCCGCCCCCTCCGCCTCACCGGACGACGGCCGCCTGCGCACCCGTGCCCGGGCCGGTATCCGCAGCCGTACGGGCACCAGGCTCGGCCTCCGCCGCGGCGGCCTCCTCGTAGAAGTAGTGCCGCGTCCCGGCCAGCACCTCGCGGAACCACCCGTCCACCTCGTCCTGCCCCATCGCCGGCCAGTCCGGGGTCTCCTCGACCAGGGCGCGCCCCATCCGACGGCCCAGCTCCATGAAGTGGGCGCCCGCCGCCGTGCGTTCGTCCGCGTACCGCTCCAGCGCCGCGGCGAGGTCCGGCCCCTCGCGGAGCACCCGTTCCAGGCACAGGGCGTCCTGGAGGGCCTTGACCGCGCCGGTGGCGGTGTGCGGCCTGGTCACCCCGGCCGCGTCCCCGGCCAGCAGCAGCGGCGAGCGGGCGACCCGGGGGGCCTGCGCATCGGCGACCGGGTGGCAGACCGCCGCCCGCCGCCCGCCCCGCGCGACGATCTCCGCCCACGCCGTCGGGAAGTGCTCCTTCGCCAGCTCGTGCACGTACGGCCCCGGCTCGGCCCCCTCGGGAGGGCGGCCGTAAATGGCGTACGCCAGCAGCCGGTTGCTCGCACCGCCGCTTCCGTCGCCGTCCTGCGGGCCGCCCGGGATCAGGTAGAAGATGCCGTGCCCGCCGGGGAACCCCAGCGTCACCCACGCGCCGCGCAACAGCTCCAGTTCCCGGGGGTGCCCGGACAGCGCGCCGAGCGGGATCGCGCCGCGCCAGACCAGATAGGGGGCGGGCTCCGGCCGCAGCCCCGGGGCGAGCAGCTGCCGGGTGGCCGAGGCGTACCCGTCGGCGCCCACGACCATGTCGTACGGTTCCTCGCCCCGCGCGGTGGTGATCACCGCCCCGCCGGTTCCGCCCCGGCCGACCGAGGCCACCGGCTGCCCCCGGAGATAGCGCACGGCCCCGGCGCTCGCGCGCAACGACCGCCACAGGAGACCCCAGTTGCACGGGGTGACGGGGGAGGACTGCCGGGCCAGCTCCCGCGCCGACCGGCCGCCGGGCTCCCGGGTCAGCCAGACCCGCGTGCCCACCGGGGCCGTCGGCATCGCCGCGTCCAGATACCCGGACCCGACCAGCTCCGTGTGGAGCGGCGGCGGGATCACGATGCCGAACCCCCGGTCCTGGAGCTCGGCGTCGCTCCGTTCGTACACGGTGACGTCCGCCCCGGCCCGCCGGCCCGCGACGGCCGCCGCGCACCCCGCGATGCTGCCGCCGATCACCCCGATGCGTAACGCTGCTGCCACGTCCCCGGCCCTTCCCGTCGTCCCGCTCGCTCCCGGCCTGCCGCGCGGCGCGCGGTGCCCCGGGCCATCGTTCCATCGCCGCGCCCGGGGCCCGGGGCGAACGGGCCGCCGTGCACACGGAAAGGTCCGGCCGGACAGTCCCCGCTGTCCGGCCGGACCTGGTTCCTCCGCGGGAGCTCTGTCAGTCCCGCGCGTTGCGCGTGCGGCGCATCAGCACCGCACCGCCGAGCAGCAGCGCGGCGCTCGCGCCGGCCGCCAGGCCGAGGTCGGCGGCACCGGTGTCGGCGAGGTGCGCGTCCGGGGTGTTGGCCCCGGGCGTGCCGGACCCGGGAGTGTTCGAGCCGGGGGTGTCGGTACCAGGGGTGTCGGTCGGCGGCTGGTCGACGGGCGGCTGGTCCACGGGCGGCTCGTCGACCGGAGGCTCGTCCACCGGGGGCTCGTCGACCGGCGGCTCGTCCACCGGGGGCTCGTCGACCGGCGGCTCGTCCACGGGCGGTTCGTCCACCGGGGGCTCGTCCACGGGCGGCTCATCGACCGGCGGCTCGTCCACGGGCGGTTCGTCCACCGGGGGCTCGTCCACCGGCGGTTCGTCGACCGGAGGCTCATCGACCGGCGGCTCGTCCACGGGCGGCTCGTCCACCGGGGGCTTGACCGGCGGGTGGTTGTGCTTCGGGCCGTCGGCGTTCACGCACTTGTTGCCGAAGGCCGGGTTCAGCAGAGCGATGACGTTGACGGTGTTGCCGCACACATTGACCGGGACGTGCACCGGCACCTGCACGGCGTTGCCCGATCCGACCCCCGGCGAACCGACGGCCGCCCCCTCGGCCGACGCGTCGGCGTGCGCGGTGCCGCCCACCGCCGCCAGGAGGCCCGATGCGGCCGCCATGACGATAATGCTTTTGTTCAAGACCTGTCGCATTACTTGCCCTTCCTTAGGACATTCGCGAGGACATCGCGTGGGTGCTTCGCGCGCGGAGACGGGCAGCCATCGGGCGGAGCCGCTGCACAGCCGGATCCTGCGGGAAGCCATGGTGAAAGTGATGAAGACGTGCGCGCTGGACGACTGCCATAACGATTCGGGTCCTTACGGGAAACTTGGAATTGCGTGGAAATTGTGTAATCACCCGAACGGGTGGTGTCCGTCGATCCCGTGCATCCCGGTGCGCAGAGCGAGAAAAACGATTCGCCCTCAACTGGGGTGCGGTCCGCCGGTGTTGACCCCGGGAAAATGCTCACTCCGGATGCGTCGCGGCGTCAGGGCCCTCGATCGTCGTCCACCCGTTCGGGCGAAGGAGGCCGGGGAGGGCATGCGCAATTTCTTCACGAACGGACGGCCGTACGAACAGAGGTGGGGGACTGCCCCCTGTCCGGCATTCGGGTGAATGGGCGGAACCAAACGCCGGGCGGTGAGTTGGTCAGGGGGCTCCGCCGCGGGGCAATCGGTACGAGAAGGGTTCATCGTGATCAAGAAGGTTCTGGCTACGGGCGCTGTGGCCGCCTCCATCCTCGGTCTCGGCGCGACGCAGGCCATGGCGATCGGCAACGACGGAGGCACGACCTCGGTCAACGGCAACGGCGCCTCGCAGTCCTTCGGCAACGCCGAGACCCACGGCGACTGGAGCCCGCAGTTCGGCCTGGTCCAGGGCTCGCTGAACAAGCCCTGCGTCGGTCTGCCGCTGAAGGCCAACGCCGGTTCGCTCGTCGGCCTCGTGCCGATCTCGGTCCAGGACGTCAACGTCCTGTCCTCCCCGCAGAACCAGCAGTGCACGGAGAACTCCACCCAGGCCAAGGGTGACGAGGCCCTGTCGCACATCCTGGACGACATCCCGATCCTGTCGGGCAACGGCGCCAACAACGGCTGATACGGCTGAAATACCCGGGCCCGGGCCCTCGGCGTTCCTCCACCGAGCGGCTCGGGCCCGCTGCTGTCCCGGGCGTTGCGGCATTCGGGCGGTTCTCCGGAAATCCGCTCCCGGGAGAGTTTCGATCACAGAACTCCATCGTTACGAATAACAGCGCCGGAGTCACGAGCGATCAGGACCCGGCTCGGGCGTCACGAATGTCGTGACCGCACCGGACTCCGCCGAGGAAAGGGAAGAAAACGTGAAGTACACCAAGATTGCCGCCGTCGCCGCCGGAACGCTCATGGCGATGGGCGCCGCCGCGCCGGCCATGGCCGACTCGGGTGCCGAGGCCGTTGCCGCGCACTCCCCGGGTGTGCTGTCGGGCAACATCCTCCAGGCCCCGATCCACATTCCGGTGAACGTCTGCGGCAACACCGTCAACGTGATCGGTTTGCTGAACCCGGCCTTCGGCAACACCTGCATCAACAAGTGAACCTCTGACCGGCCGGGCCCCGCGCCCGCAACCGGTGGGCCCCGGACGGCATTCGCCGCCCGGGGCTCTTTTCGTGCGCCGTCGGAGAAAAACGTCGCCCCACAGTTTCCAGAATGCGGCCTGATCGTTATTCAAGGAGAAAGCGGCAGAAGTCACAGGTAAAGAAGGCTTGTGTGCGGCACGGGAACGTGACCGAAACAGATGCCGCGCAGAAGGGATTCCCCAGTGAAGTACGCGAAGACCGCCGCGCTCGTTGCCGGTTCCGTGGCCGCCCTCGGAGCGGCTGCTCCCGCCTTCGCCGCTACTGACGTCACGGCCCCCAACTTCAGCCTCGACCGCGGCCTCAACCAGGTCATGGCCAGTGCCCCGCAGGTCGTGGACCCGCTGGTCGAGACCGTCGGCGACACCACCGAGACGGTCTCGAAGGACGGCACGGTCGGCAAGCTGGCGGGCGAGGCCACCGGCGTGGCCGGGGGCGCCGCCCCGCTGCTCGGTGGAGTGCCCCTCGGCGGCTGACCGTCCAGGACGGCGGTTCCGCCGGTCTCTTTCACCGATCCCATTCCTCCGGTGCCGGACTTCCTTCTCGTGGACACCCGGAAGGAAAAGCACCGTTCGAGTGAATGGGCATAACCAGACCCCGCCGGGACGAGTTGATCAGATCGCTCCGGACAGGCGGGCACACGTTTCATCCAGAAGGGCTTTTCATGATCAAGAAGATTATGGCCTCGGCAGCCGTCGCTGCCTCGGTCGTCGGTGCCTCCGCTGCGGCCGCCCCCTCCGCCATGGCCATCGGCAACGACGGCGGCACCACGTCGATCAACGGCAACGGCGCCTCGCAGGCCTACGGCAACTCCGCCACCCACGGCGACTGGAGCCCGCAGTTCGCGCTCATCCAGGGCTCGCTGAACAAGCCCTGCATCGGCCTGCCCGCCAAGGCGAACCTCGGCTCCCTCGTCGGCGTCGTGCCGATCGCGGTCCAGGACATCAACGTCCTGTCCTCCCCGCAGAACCAGCAGTGCACCGAGAACTCCACCCAGGCCAAGGGTGACGAGGCTCTGTCGCACATCCTGGACAACATCCCGATCCTCTCGGGCAACGGCGTCGCCAACAACTGACGCCACCCGGCACGACCCCGGGGCCAGCCCCTCCGTACGGCGACCGTTCTTCGCCGGACCGGACGGGCTGGCCCTTCGGCGTGTACCGGCGCATCTGCCGCGCGGAGACGGCGGAGACGCGCGGAGACGGGCGTTGGGCGGTTGGGCCGGATGCCGTAGCACCCGCTGACGGTCCGCCCGTGCCCGGGTAGAGCATCTCCATGGATCCGTACGGCAGTCAGCCCCCGCAGCGCAGAGAGCAGCAGCCCGCACCGAGCGGCACGCCGATCTACGACCGGCTCGTCGCCGAGTGGCAGGCCTCCGGACACGACCCCCTGCCGGAGGCCCCCCGGCAACCGACCGCCCCCCGCACCGGCTTCGTCCCGGCGGCCCGCTCCTCGGACGAGGCCGCCGGGACGTGAACGACGGCGTCGACCTTGCGCCGGATCGAACCCATTTGAGTGGTACTGCGCAACCGATCGCGGTCCGCGTCGGTTGATCAGTGCGTTCCACAACGGGACGTTCCGAAAGGTGAAGCTTGATGAAGAAGATGATGGCCGGCGCGGCAGTGGCTGTGTCCCTGCTCGGTCTGTCCGCAGCCGCGGCTCCCACGGCCATGGCGATCGGCAACGACGGTGGCACCACCACGGTCAACGGCAACGGCGCCGAGCAGGAATTCGGCAACGCCGAGACCAAGGGTGACTGGAGCCCGCAGAACCAGCTCGTGCAGGGCACGCTGAACAAGCTCTGCATCGGCCTGCCGGCCAAGGCCAATGTCGGTTCGCTCGTCGGCCTCGTGCCGGTCGCGGTCCAGGACATCAACGTCCTGTCCAACCCGCAGAACCAGCAGTGCGCCGACAACTCCACCCAGGCCAAGGGTGACGAGCCGCTGTCGCACGTCCTGGACGACATCCCGGTCCTCTCGGGCAACGGCGTCGGCAACAACTGACGTACCGAGCGCGGGCGGTCCGGAGATCACACTCCGGGCCGCCCGTCCTCGTTTTCGCGGCCACCGCGACACGGCGGCACGGGCGAGGCCCACCACTCCACGGGGGGTGGTGGGCCTCGTCGTCCGTGCGGGGCGGCCGGTGGCGTCGCTCAGCCCAGGGAGCGGACCGGGAGCAGGCAGTGGGCGGCGGTGCGGACGACCTCCTCGTCGGCGGCGAAGGCCCGCAGCTGGTCCTCGCCGACCGGCTGCCCGGGAACGGCCTCCGGCCAGGGGGCGGTGGCGAACATCCCGTACACCTGGCCCTGCGCCTGGGCGGCGGCCAGCCACTCCGCGGGGGCCGGGTACTGCGCCGTGAGGTGAGGCAGTGTCAGGACGGCCCGTCCCGCCTGGACGAGGAGCTTCGCCTGGATGCCCGGGGTCTCGGCCGCGTCCTGGATCGAGCCGCCGACATGGAGGCCCGCGCGCTCCAGCGCGGCGCGCATGGCCTCGCGGCCGACCACCGGGCCGTCCTGCCCGTCGCCCAGCGAGTAGGCGAGGAGGAAGGCGGTGTCCTGGTCGGCGTCGGGCTGCCGGCCGCTCCAGCCGATCAGGATCTGGGTGCCCAACTGGGCTTGTGTGAACGTGACGGTGGAGGACTGGGGTGTGGTCATGCTCGGCACCTTAACGGCCACGGACCAGGCTCAATGCATGCTTATCACCCGATCGAGGGAGATTGCGGTTATCTCTCGCGAATGTGCCTGCTCGAACATCCCTCGACCGTGGGCCGGGATAAATCGGTTGACGGTGCTCCCGGGGGCCGGGCTACGGTGATTCCCGTTCCGCCGGAAGCCGGAGGAACCGGAGAATCGCCAGGAACCAGAGGAATCAGGAGGTGAGGACATTGATGACTGTCGTTGCGATGGGCACTGCCCACAACCGGAAGAGCATCGTCCTCATCCCCGTGGCCACCGGCTGAACCACTTCTCCCGTATGTCCCGCGCCGAGCGCGCGTGCCGGGGCCACCCTGTGAAGGGTTTCCCTTGTCTTTCTCTTTTTCCTCCGCTCCTTCCTCCTCGCACCCGCTGACTCCGTACGGCTGGGACGAGGACTGGGCGGCCGCCTTCTCCCCGTACGCCGAGCAGGGGCTCGTGCCGGGCCGGGTCGTGCGGGTGGACCGCGGTCAGTGCGACGTGATCACCGCCGACGGTGCTGTACGCGCCGACACCGCGTTCGTGGTGCCCCGTGACCCGATGCGGATCGTCTGCACCGGCGACTGGGTGGCGCTCGACACGGGCGGCGACCCGCGCTTCGTCCGTACGCTGCTGCCGCGTCGGACCGCCTTCGTCCGCTCGACCTCGTCGCAGCGGTCCGAGGGGCAGGTGCTCGCCACCAACATCGACCACATCGCCATCTGCGTCTCGCTCGCCGTCGAGCTGGACCTCGGCCGCCTGGAGCGCTTCCTCGCGCTGGCCCTGTCCAGCTCCAGCGGCGCCGCCCTGCTCGGTGACGGCGGGGACGCGGGCCACAGCCCCGAACCGATCGTGCTGCTCACCAAGGCGGACCTGGTGCCCGACCCGGTCACCCTGTCCCACCTCGTCCAGGACGTCGAGGCCATCGCCCCCGGTGTCCAGGTGCTGCCCGTCAGCTCCACCACGGGCGAGGGGCTCGACGTCCTCGGGGCCGTCGTCTCCGGCGGCACGAGCGTGCTGCTCGGCACCTCCGGAGCGGGCAAGTCCACCCTGGCCAACACCCTGCTCGGCATGGACGTGATGGAGGTGCGGGCCGCCCGTGACGTCGACGGCAAGGGCCGGCACACCACCACGACCCGCAATCTGCTGCTCCTGCCGCACGGGGGCGTCCTCATCGACACCCCCGGCCTGCGCGGGGTCGGCCTCTTCGACGCCGCGACCGGGGTCGGCGAGGTGTTCTCCGAGATCGAGGAGCTGGCCGGGCGCTGCCGGTTCCACGACTGCGCCCACGAGGCGGAACCGGGGTGCGCCGTCCTCGGGGCACTGGAGTCCGGGGCCCTGCCCGAGCGGCGGCTGGAGAGCTACCGCAAGCTGATCCGCGAGAACCAGCGGATCGCCGCCAAGACCGATGCCCGGATGCGCGCCGAGATCCTGCGGGACTGGAAGCGCAAGGGCGCGGAGGGGCGCGCGGCCATGCAGGCCAAGCGCGGCCGGGTGCGGTAGCCCGGGGGTGCACGGGTTCGACGTCCGAATTCCGCGAGTGCGGCGGCTCCGGCTGCCGCACACTGGACGGTGTGATGGACGAACGGACCAGGTACGAGGCGGTGAGCAGCCGCGACGCACGGTTCGACGGCGCGTTCTTCTTCGCCGTCGTGACCACCGGCATCTACTGCCGGCCGAGCTGCCCCGCCGTCACCCCCAAACGCGTCAACGTGCGCTTCTACCCGACCGCGGCGGCGGCCCAGGCGGGCGGCTTCCGGGCCTGCCGCCGCTGTCGGCCGGACGCCGTGCCCGGCTCCGCCGAGTGGAACGTCCGCGCGGACGTCGTCGGCCGGGCCATGCGGCTGATCGGCGACGGCGTCGTGGACCGCGAAGGCGTTCCCGGACTCGCCGGGCGGCTCGGCTACAGCGCCCGGCAGGTCCAGCGCCAGCTCAACGCCGAGCTGGGCGCCGGGCCCGTCGCGCTGGCCCGGGCCCAGCGCTCCCACACCGCCCGGGTGCTCCTCCAGACCACCGGGCTTCCGGTCACCGAGATCGCCTTCGCCGCCGGGTTCGCCAGTGTCCGGCAGTTCAACGACACCATCCGGCAGATCTACGCCCGCACCCCCAGCGCCCTGCGCGCAGAGGCCGGTACGGGGCTCGGCGGCGGGCGCCGCGAGGGGCTGCGGGCCGGGATTCCGCTGCGGCTCGCCCATCGGGGCCCGTACGCCACCGGCGCCCTGTTCGACCTGCTGGCCGCCGAGGCGGTCGCGCGCGTGGAGGAAGTGGCGGGTCCGCCCGGCCGCCGCACCTACCGGCGCACCCTGCGGCTGCCGTACGGCACCGGGCTCGTCGCGGTCGACGAGGCGTCGCCCGGCGGCCCCTGGCTGGAGGCCCGGGTCCAGCTCACCGACCTGCGCGATCTGACCACCGCCGTCCAGCGGGTCCGCCGCCTGTTCGACCTGGACGCCGATCCGTACGCCGTGGACGAGGCCCTTGCCGCCGACCCCCGGCTCGCCCCGCTGGTCGCCGCCCGCCCCGGGCTGCGCTCGCCGGGCGCGGCCGACCCGGAGGAGGCCGCGCTGCGGACCCTGGTGGGGCGCGCGGACGCCGCGGAACTGGTCGAGCGGTACGGGAAGGCGCTGGACGTGCCGTGCGGCGGGCCCACCCATGTGTTCCCTGAGCCGGACGTGCTCGCCGGTTCCGCCGAGGATCCGGCGCTCGCGGCCCTGGCCGCCGCGCTCGCCGACGGTCGGCTGCGGCTGGACGCCGGGGCCGACCGGGACGAGGCGGAACGGACGCTGCTGACGCTGCCCGGCATCGGCCGGCGCACCGCTGCCCTGATCCGGCTGCGGGCGCTCGGCGACCCCGACGTGGACCCGTACGGAACGCCGGGCGCGGAGCGGTGGCGGCCCTGGCGCTCGTACGCCGTCCGACACCTGGAAGCGGCGGGTGCGGCGGAGACGGTGGCCCCGGCCTGATCCCGCCTGGCCCCGGCCTGCCATCGCCTGATCCTGCTCGACCCGGCCGTCGAAGGGGCTCCGGTCAGGCCCAGAGCACCGCGCCCAGCCACGCGCCCGCCACCAGCAGGCAGCAGAACAGCTCGACCAGCACCGCGTAGCCCGTCGCCCGCATCACCGAGCGCACCGACGCCCAGCCCGCGCCGCGACTGCCCAGCCGCAGCCGCTCCGCCCCGAAGATGGCCCCCACGTACCCGAGGATCCCGCCCACCACGGGCACCACGAAGAAGCCCACGATCCCCGCCACCCCGCCGATCATCAACGTCCGGCGCGGCGCCCCCGACTCACCCGGGTGGCGCGGCGGCAGCAGCGGTTTGAGGGCCTGGTTCAGCAGCATCAGGGCCGTCGCGCCGATCAGGACGCCCCAGGCGGCCGGAGTCATGTCCGTCAGCGCCCACCACAGCACCGCCGCCCAGACGATCGCCTGACCCGGCACGCCCGGCACCAGCACCCCGACCAGACCCAGCAGCATGACCAGGCCCACGGCGACGAGCTGCCACACACTCATCTGACCAGCCTGCCGGAGAGTGCCCCGCTCCGCCCGTCAGCGCACCCCGGCCACCCGCGGCCACCTGCGCCGATGCCGCCCGGGGCGGTATGCCTCAGGCCGGCCCGGTACGGGCCACCCAGCCACGCTCGTACGCGTGCCAGCCCAGCTGCAGCCGGGTCGAGACCCCGGTCAGCTCCATCAGGCCCTTGACCCGGCGCTGCACGGTCCGCAGCCCCAGATCCAGCTGCTTGGCCACACTGGCGTCCGTCAGCCCCGCCAGCAGCAGCGACAGGATCTCCAGGTCCGTCGGATCCGGCCCGACCCCGTCCTCGCGCACCCCGCCGCCGCCCTCGCCCAGCCGCAGCGGCATCGCCTCCCGCCACACCGCCTCGAAGAGGCCCATCAGCGACTCCAGCAGTCCGCTGGCGTGCACGACCAGGGCGGCGGGCTCCTCGCCGCGACCGGTCAGCGGAACCATCGCGAGGCTCCCGTCGGCCACCACCAGCTTCGTCGGCACCCGGTCCACCACCCGGCACTGCTCGTCCCGGCTCAGCGCCGCCGACAGCTCCAGGATCCCGAAGGGCGTCGACAGCACCTCCCGCTCGACCACCACCCGGTAGCTCACCCCGCGCGAGGTGGCCCGCTCCTCGGACTCGTTCTCCATCCCGGTCACCGCGATCGGCTTGCCCGTCACCAGGGCGCACACCTCGGACACCGCCCCGAGCTGCAACTGGTGGAAGCGCTGCGCGACGGCGCTCGCCCCCGTCACCACCTCCACCAGATCGTGCACCGCCGGTTCGCTCGCCTCGGCCCGGTACTCCTCGGCGAGCAGCGCGGACGCCAGCTCCGCCTGCTCCAGCTCGTGCCGCTGCTGGATCAGCAGCGCGCCCAGCGCCACACCGGGCGGCGCCGCCACCCAGCGGCCGGGACGGGCCGAGGACTGGGCGGCCAGGCCCTGCTGCTCCAGCCGTCGCAGCACGCGTTCGGCCTCCGCCTCCGAAAGCGACAGCCGGTGCGCGAGATCGGTGAGCTCCGCGGCTCCCGCCGCGACGAGCGCGCGGTACGCGCTCTCCTGCCTCTCGTCGAGACCTATGGCCCCCAGCATTCTCCCGACCTCCCCGGGTGTGGTGATCGCGCATCACGGCGCCCCTGCGGCGGGTCCTGGGTGGCGGGAAAGGGCCACGGCGTAAACCCGCCGCCCACATCATCCCCTGTACCCCTGGCCCCTCTGCCACTGTGGCGCCACCGCAGCACCAACAACCTCCGGGATGCGGCCTCTTGGGCTGCTTCGTTCCGGATTGACCTGGGGAGAGCGATGCGCCCGATATCGCGTACGGCACTCGGAGTGGCGACCGCCGCCGTGCTCGCCGTCACCGTGATCGCGCCGTCGGTGGCCGCGCCACCGGACGAGCGGGACGCGAACAGACCGATCACCGGAAGCGCGGCCGCCGCCGGCACGGACCCGAAGCCCGTCACCCTGACGCTCGTCACCGGCGACACGGTGCTGGTGACCACGGACGCCTCGGGCGCGGCCACCGCCACCGCCCTGCCCCGCGAGGACGGCGCCGTCCCGCTCGTCCAGACCCGGCAGTCCGGCCCGGACCTGTACGTCTACCCCGAGTCCGCCGTCCCCGCGCTCGCCGCGGGCACCGTGGACGAGGAGCTGTTCAACGTCACCGGGCTGATCCGCCAGGGCTACGACGACAGCCGCACCGACTCCGTCCCGCTGATCGCCACCTACACCGGCGACACCGCCCGCCGCGCCCCGCTCACCCCGCGCGGGGCCGAGCGCGGAGCGGCCCTCGACGTCATCGGCGGACTCGCGCTGAAGGCCGACAAGAAGAAGGCCGCCGACTTCTGGGCCGACCTCACCGCACCCCGTTCCCGGTCGGGCTCCGGACTCAAGAAGCTCTGGCTCGACCGCAAGGTTCAGGCCAGTCTCGACAAGTCGACGAAACAGGTCGGCGCGGATCTCGCCTGGGCCGCCGGCTACGACGGCACCGGCACCAAGGTCGCCGTCCTGGACACCGGGGCGGACGCCGAACACCCCGATCTCCAGGGCCGGATCACCGCATCCGAGAACTTCACCGACTCCGCCGACACCGAGGACCGCCAGGGCCACGGCACCCATGTCGCGTCCACCGTCGGCGGCTCCGGCGCGGCGAGCGACGGCAAGAACAAGGGCGTGGCGCCCGGCGCCGATCTGCTGGTCGGCAAGGTCCTCAACGACGGCGGATCCGGTGCCGCGTCCTGGATCATCGCGGGCATGCAGTGGGCCGTCGACCACGAGGCCGACGTCGTCTCCATGAGCCTCGGCAGCGCCGAACCGACCGACTGCACCGACCCGATGAGCCTGGCCGCCACCGAACTCGGCAAGAACAAGGACACGTTGTTCGTGGTCGCCGCCGGAAACCTCGGCCCGTCCCTGAACACCGTCTCCTCGCCCGGTTGCGCCCCCGGCGTGCTGACCGTGGGCGCGGTCGACCGCGACGACTCCACCGCGAACTTCTCCAGCCGCGGCCCGGCGATCGTCTCGCACACCCTCAAGCCCGAGATCGCCGCGCCCGGCGTCGCGATCTCCGCCGCCGCCGCGGGCGGCCGGGGCTCGCAGGCGTACCGCTCCATGTCCGGTACGTCGATGGCGACCCCGCATGTCGCGGGCGCGGCGGCCGTGGTGAAGCAGCGTCACCCCGAGTGGACCGCCCAGCAGGTCAAGGCGGCCCTCGTCTCCTCGGCGCACAGTGCCGTTCCCGGTGACGTACGCGAGACCGGAGGCGGCCGTCTCGACGTCGACCGCGCGATCCGTACGCCCGTGCTCGGCGCACCGGCCGTGCAGGGCGGCACCTTCAACTGGCCGCAGGACAAGAGCGACCGCACCACCGCCGCCGTGCCGTACACCAACACGAGCGGCAAGCCCGTGAAGCTCTCGCTGAAGGTCGCGGGCGTCACCGGCAACGACGGCTCGACCGTCGGATCCAAGATCGCCTCGCTCGGCCGGAAGTCCGTCACCGTGCCCGCCGGAGCGACCGTCGAGGTGCCGCTCGACCTCGACCCGGACGCCCGGCTGACCGCCGCCCAGTACGGCGACGTCACCGGCCGCGTGCTCGCCACGGCCTCCGGGGGAGTGCGGGTCTCCACCCCGTTCTCGCTGTACGTGCAGCCGGAGACGGTCACCCTGCGTGTCAAGCTCGTCGACCGCAACGGCAAGCCCGCCGACGGCGTCTCCTCCCTCGACCTCATCGGCACCGACACCGCCTCCGGCGAACGCCGCTTCAACGAAGGCGCCACCGACCAGACCTACCAGGTCCGGCCCGGCGCGTACTTCGTCTCCAGCTTCATCGCCTCGCCCGACACGACCGACCCGACGGGTCAACTCGTCGGCTCCGTGGGCTATCTGGCACGCCCTCAGCTGAACGTCACCAAGGACACTACCCTCGTCCTCGACGCCCGCAAGGCCCACCGCCTGAAGGTGCGGACCGAGGACAAGGTCGCCGAGACCCGCGGCGCGACCCTCGCGTTCGGGCGCTCCTGGGACGACACCTGGCTGCACTCCGGGACCGTCTCCGGCACCGGCATCGTCAAGGACTACCTGGTCGACGTCCAGGGCAAGGCCCGTGACGGGGACTTCGAGTTCGCCTCCTTCTGGCGCGCCTACGCCCCGCAGATCCAGAAGTTCGCCCTGGCCGGCGGAGCGGCCCTGCACCCCCGGCCCGCCACCACGGGCTCGGTCAACCTGGACGGCACCGGCCGCGCCGAGGTCGTCGACGCCGGTGCGGGCAGCGCCGCCGAGCTGGAGGCCGCCGGAGCGAAGGGCCGGATCGCCCTGGTGAAGGTCGGCGACGACTCCTCGGCCGTCCTCACCCAGGCGCGGGCCGCACAGGCCGCCGGGGCCACGGCGCTCCTGGTGCACCGGCCCTCGGTCGGCGACTGGCAGCCGTCCCTCGGCTACGGGGCCGCGCCCCTGCCGGTCCTCGGACTGCGCGCCGACGAGGCCGCCGTGCTGAAAAAGGCACTCGGCAAGGGCAAGGCGGAGGTCTCCTGGACGGCCACGGCCGTCAGCCCGTTCGTCTACAACCTGTCGTTCCCGGAGAACGGACAGATCACCTCGGACCGCACCTACAAGGTCCGTGACAAGAAGCTCGGTTCGGTCGTCTCCACCCACGCGGCCATGGGGGTGGCCGCCGACTACGTCGACACGCTCCTGGTCTCCCGCCCCTACGGCGCGACCTTCGGCGCGTCCTCGCTCGCCCTGGTCTCCGCCCCCGGCAAGCGCACCGAGTACTACACGGCGGGCGACACCGTCTGGCAGAAGATGCTCTCCTCCAGCTTCCCCTGGGGCGAGCTGATGACGGGCGACGCCCGTACGTACCGGGCAGGTCGGGCCACGGCGGAGGAGTGGTACCGGGGCCTGCTGGTCCCCGGCGCCCCGCGCGACGCCGAGGGCGAGGAACTGCTCGCCGGTGAGCGCCAGGACAACGTGATCGGCGTCGCCCCGGCGTTCACGACCGACTCCGAACACATCGGCCAGCAGGGCTCGTTCGGCGACATCGGCAATGTGCAGCTCAAGCGCGAGGGTGAACTCGTCGGCAGCAGCGGTTATCCGTTCGGCGTCTTCGACGTGCCCGCCGAGGCCGCCGCGTACGAACTCACCATGATGACCACGAAGATCGGCTCGCCCGCCGCGGTCTGGAAGCGGTCCACGCAGACGGAGACCACCTGGAAGTTCCGTTCCGAGCTGAAGCCGGACGTGGTGTCGCAGGGCCTCCCGCTGCTCTTCCCGCGCTACGACGTGCCGGAGGACGGGATGAAGACGGTGCCCGCGAAGAACGGCCAGAAGATCGGGCTCGACGCGACCGGGCACGCCGGATACACCCCCGGCGAACTCACCGGCGCGAAGGTCTCCTTCAGCTACGACGGCGGCGAGACCTGGCACGCGGCCACCACCGCGCGGCAGGGCGGCCGCTGGACCGCGACCGTCGACCACGCGGACGCGAGCGGGAAGTCCGTCGCCCTGCGGACGGAACTGACCGACGCGAACGGCAACTCCGTCGTCCAGACCGTCGACGACGCGTACGCCGTGCGGTGAAGCGGCGCGGCCGATGAGCCGTTGAACCTGTGATCGGTTGTTCGTACGAACGACTGAGGCGCTGAAACGCTGATCCGCCGATCACTCCGACCGGTCCGCCGGGCGACCCTTCCCGTGGGGGGTGGGGCCGCCCGGCGGACCTCTTTTACGGGCCACTTTTTCCTGATGCCCCGTTTTCGGAGCACCTTCGCGGTGGACAATAAGGGCATGAGTCAGCAGGGGGAGAAGCCCGCCGCCCACGAGGACGACTGGTGGCGCAAGCTGTACGACGAGACCGCGCCGGACACCGGTCCCAGCAGCGCGGCCGACAGCCTCGACGACCGCTTCGACTCCGTGTCGGACACGGTGAGCAGGCCGGTGGACGACCACCGGGACACGGACACCGTGCGCGAGACCGTCCGGGACCCGTACGCGGAGGCGTACGAGGACCCGTTCGCGGACCGCTACGAGGAACCGGACGCGGAACGCTACGAGGGCCCGCACGCGCCGGACGCGTACCGGCTGCCGGAGCCGGGCCGGTCCGTGGTGGCACAGCGGGGGCCGGGCCCGGGCTCGGATCCGGGTCCGGGTCTGGGTCCGGACGAGGGCTTGGGCCCGGCCCCGGCCCAAGCCCCGGCCCCGGGAGCGGACCCGGACCCGAGGCCGGTGGCGGACGCTGTCCCGCCTCCGTCTCTGCCTCCGCCCCCGCCTACGCCTCCGCCCCCGGCCCCGGCAGCGGCTCCTGGCCTGGCCCCGGAGGCGGTCCCGGCGGCGGCTCAGGACCCGGACCAGACAGTGGCTCAGGACCCCATGCCGGACCCGCGGTTGGCCTGGGACCCGGATGCGAGGCGTGACCCGCGGCCGGAGCCCGCACCGGCTGCTTCCGCTGTACGGGCTCCGATTCCGGAGCCCGGGCCGAGACCGACGCCCCCACCCGTATCGCCGCCTCCGCCCCCGCCCGTCCCACCGGCCGCGCCCCGCACCACAGCCTTTCCCGCCCCCTGGGAGGCGCCCGCCGGGCAGCCGGGGCCCCGGACGTTCGCCGTGCCGCGGGTGGCGGAACCGCCCGAGCCCGGCCTCGCGCCCGACCCCAGCGCCCTGCACCGGCTGCCGCCGGACCTCGCCGACGGCGTCGCGGGCGACGGCCGGCCGGCCGTCGGGCATCTCGGGGACCGGCCGCCCACCTATGACGCCGAGCCCGCCGCCCTGCCCTCCGCCACCTCGGAGAATCTGGACGGCCTCGTCCCAGACACCGTCCTGGACGGCGCGCGGTACGGGACGTACACCCTGCGGGCCGTCTCCGTACGCGGCGACTCCGCCCGCTTCCGGGGCGAGCCCCGGCGCGACGGGCTGCTCACCGCCCGCTTCGGGGCCGCCGAGAGCGCCCTCGTCCTCGTCGCCGTGGCCGGAGGCAGGCGGGACGCCGAAGCGGCGCACCTCGCCGCGGCCGACGCCTGCCGGTGGATCGGCGGGGCCGTCGCCCGCAGCCATGTCCGGCTCTCCGAGGACATAAGAGCGGGCCGCCGGGGCGATCTGAAGTCCGGGCTGCACCGGCTCACCGACCGTACGTACGGCAAGCTGCGCGCCCGCGCCGCCGAACTCGGCGTCGAACCGGACGCGTACACCGCGAGCCTCCGCTGCCTCCTGCTCTCCGCCGACCCCGACTGCCGCACCCGGGTCTTCTTCGGCGTCGGCAGCGGCGGCCTCTTCCGGCTCCGCGACGGACTCTGGCAGGACCTGGAACCCTTCATCCCGGAGCGCGGCGGCCCGCAGCCGGGCGACGAGCAGGAAGAAGGGCCGGACGGGGACCGGCTGACCATGGATCTCCAGATCACCGCACCACCGTCCCCGAACGTCGAGGGGCCCGTGCAGCCGCCCGCCGAGCCCTTCCGCTTCCGGGCCTCCGTGGCGCGCCCCGGCGACACGCTGATGCTGTGCAGCAACGGACTCGCCGAGCCGATGCGCGGCGAGGCCGCGCTCCCCGGTGAGCTCGCCGAGCGCTGGGGGAGCGCCGGACCGCCCGGACTGCCCGCCTTCCTCGCCGACACCCAGCTCCGGATCAAGGGGTACGCCGACGACCGCACCTGCGCCGCCGTCTGGGAGGCGTAACCGCGCACGCCGTGGGTTGATGGATTCCGGAGTCCGGCGCAACGGTGTTTCGGGCTCCGGAGTCCGGACAGCCGAAGTGCACGGAGCACGGGGCAAGGAAGGGTGCGCACCCATGGCCAAGCAGAACGTGGCGGAGCAGTTCGTCGACATCCTCGCCAGGGCGGGCGTCAAACGCCTGTACGGCGTCGTCGGCGACAGCCTGAACCCCGTCGTGGACGCCATCCGGCGTAACTCGGCCATCGACTGGATCCACGTCCGGCACGAGGAGACCGCCGCCTTCGCGGCCGGAGCCGAAGCGCAGGTCACCGGCTCGCTCGCGGCCTGCGCCGGCTCCTGCGGGCCGGGCAATCTGCACCTGATCAACGGTCTGTACGACGCACACCGCTCCATGGCCCCGGTGCTGGCCCTCGCCTCGCACATCCCCTCCAGCGAGATCGGCCTCGGCTACTTCCAGGAGACCCATCCGGAGCTGCTGTTCCAGGAGTGCAGCCACTACAACGAGATGATCTCCAACCCGGAGCAGATGCCGAGGCTGCTCCAGACGGCGATCCAGCACGCCATCGGGCGGGGCGGCGTCAGCGTCGTCACCATGCCGGGCGACGTCGCCTCCAAGCAGGCCCCCGAGAAGTCCATCGAGCACGCCCTCGTCACCACACGGCCGACGGTGCGGCCCGGCGACGACGAGATCGACAAGCTCTGCCGCATGGTGGACGAGGCCAAACGGGTGACGCTGTTCTGCGGCAGCGGCACGGCCGGGGCGCACGCCGAGGTCATGGAGTTCGCCGAGAAGATCAAGTCTCCGGTCGGGCACGCGCTGCGCGGCAAGGAGTGGATCCAGTACGACAATCCGTACGACGTCGGGATGAGCGGGCTGCTCGGCTACGGCGCCGCGTACGAGGCGACCCACGAGTGCGACCTCCTCATCCTGCTCGGAACCGACTTCCCCTACAACGCCTTCCTCCCGGACGATGTGAAGATCGTCCAGGTCGATGTGCGGCCCGAACACCTCGGCCGCCGATCCAAGCTCGACCTCGCGGTCTGGGGCGATGTGCGCGAGACCCTGCGCTGTCTCACCCCTCGGGTGAAGCCCAAGTCCGACCGCAAGTTCCTCGACCGGATGCTGAAGAAGCACGCCAACGCCCTGGAGGGCGTGGTCAAGGCCTACACGCGCAAGGTTGAGAAGCACGTCCCGATCCACCCCGAGTACGTGGCCTCCGTGCTGGACGAGATGGCCGACGAGGACGCCGTGTTCACCGTCGACACCGGCATGAACAACGTGTGGGCCGCCCGCTATCTGACCCCCAACGGCAAGCGCCGGGTGATCGGTTCGTTCAGCCACGGCTCGATGGCCAACGCCCTCCCGCAGGCGATCGGCGCCCAATTCACCGACCTGGGCCGGCAGGTCGTCGCGATGTCCGGGGACGGCGGATTCTCCATGCTGATGGGCGACTTCCTGACGCTGGTCCAGTACGACCTGCCGGTGAAGGTCGTCCTGTTCAACAACTCCTCGCTCGGCATGGTCGAGTTGGAGATGCTGGTGGCGGGCCTGCCGTCGTACGGGACGACCAACGCGAACACCGACTACGCCGCCATCGCCCGCGCGGCCGGCGCCTACGGCGTACGGGTGGAGAAGCCCAAGCAGTTGCAGGGCGCGCTCAAGGACGCGTTCAAGCACAAGGGCCCCGCGCTCGTCGACGTCGTCACCGATCCGAACGCGCTCTCCATCCCGCCGAAGATCAGCGCCGACATGGTCACCGGCTTCGCGCTCTCCGCCAGCAAGATCGTGCTGGACGGCGGAGTGGGCCGGATGCTCCAGATGGCCCGCTCCAACATCCGTAACGTGCCGCGTCCTTGAGGTCCCTCAGGCCGGAGTCAGGCGCACCGTCAGGATCTGGAACGGCCGCAGGTCGATGACCAGCCCGTCCTCGTCGGCCGCCGCCGGATGCAGCGGCCGCTCCAGCAGATCGGTGATCCGGGCCTCGGCGACCGGGAACGACACCGTCAGCCGGGTCCGCGCCCGGCCGCCCGCCGACTCGTAGAGCCGTACGATCACATCGCCGCCCCGGTCCTCGGCGAGCTTCACCGACTCGACCGTCACCGCCGGATGCCCCGTCGACACCAGCGCGGGCACGACCGGGGCCACCGCCGCCCGCAGCGGAAGGTTCAGCGCCAGGCCCTCCCGTACGGCGTCGGTCACCTCCGCACCGGGCGCGAGCGCGTAGCGGAATCGGTGCACGCCCAGGTCGGTGTGCGGATCCGGGCTGTGCGGGGCGCGCAGCAGCGTCAGCCGGACCGTGGTGCCGAGACCGTCCTCGTGCGGGGTGCGGGTCACATCGTGGCCGTACGTCGAGTCGTTGAGCAGTGCGATGCCGTAGCCCGGTTCGGCGACCCGCAGCCAGCGGTGGGCGCAGATCTCGAAACGGGCCGCGTCCCAGGACGTGTTGTCGTGGGTCGCCCGGTGGACATGGCCGAACTGGATCTCGGCCGTCGACCGTTCGGCGTGCACATCGAGCGGGAAGGCCGCCTTGAGGACCTTCTCCGACTCCTGCCAGTCCACCTCGGTGTCGATGTCGAGCTGCCGGGCCCCCGCCGCGAGCCGCAGCTCCTGCACCACGGTCGACTTCCCGAAGGAGCGCACCACCCGCACGGCCGCCCGCAGCGGACCGTCCTCCACCAGGGACACGGAGTCGGCGGCGGTCAGATCGGTGCGGGTGCGGCGGTAATGCCGGTCGATGTCCCAGGCGTCCCAGTGGTTGGGGTGGTCCGGGTGCAGCTGGAGGAGGTTGGCGCGGGCCCCGGGCACCAGCGCCTCGCGACCGGCGACCAGATCGTGGACCGATGAGACCAGCCCGTCCCCGTCCACCACGACCCGCAACAGCCCGTTGTCCAGGACGATGTCACCCGCGTCCGAGGCTTCCGCCGTCACCGGGTGCTCCGGGACCGCCGCACCGTCCAGCGGCCCCGCCCCGAGCCCCGGGCTCCGTGCCAGCACCGCCGCCCGGCCCTCGCCCAGCTCCTGGACCCGCGCCCCGGACGGCAGCACCCCGGCCGCCTCCGCGTCCAGCTCGATCACCTGAACCCGGTCGTACGGCGAGGAGTTGAGCGCCACCATGCCCTCGGCCGCGCCCAGCGAGGTCACCGCCCCGGCCACCAGGTCCGCCAGCTCGGCGCGCACCTCCTCATAGGTGTCGCGGGCCTCGCGGTGCACCCAGGCGATCGACGAGCCGGGCAGGATGTCGTGGAACTGGTGCAGCAGCACCGTCTTCCACACCCGGTCGAGACGTTCGTACGGATAGCGGTAGGAGGGCGAGCGCAGTGCGGCCGCCGTCGCCCACAACTCGGCCTCGCGCAGCAGATGTTCGCTGCGGCGGTTGCCCTGCTTGGTCTTCGCCTGGGTGGTGTACGTCGCCCGGTGCAGCTCCAGATACAGCTCGCCCGACCAGACGGGTGCCCGCTGTCCGTACTCCTCCTCGGCCGCCGCGAAGAACGCCGAGGGCTTCTCGACCGTCACGCGCGGCGAGCCCTCCAGGTCCCGCAGCCGGCGGGCCCGCTCCAGCATCTCGCGGGTCGGCCCGCCCCCGCCGTCGCCCCAGCCGAACGGCACCAGCGAGCGGGTGGCCCGGCCCTTGTCGGCGAAGTTCCGCTCGGCGTGTGCCAGTTCGCGGGCGTGGAGCTGTGCGTTGTAGGTGTCGACCGGCGGGAAGTGGGTGAAGACCCGGGTGCCGTCGATGCCCTCCCACCAGAAGGTGTGGTGCGGCATGCTGTTGTGCTGGTTCCACGACAGCTTCTGGGTGAGGAACCACCGCACCCCGGCCAGCCGGGCCAGTTGGGGGAAGGCGGCGGTGTAGCCGAAGGAGTCGGGCAGCCAGATCTCCTCCGTGTCCACGCCCAGTTCGTCGGCGAAGAACCTTTTCCCGTGCACGAGTTGGCGGGCCAGCGCCTCGCCGCCCGGCATATTGGCGTCCGACTCCACCCACATCGAGCCGACCGGCGACCACTGCCCCGCCGCCACCGCCTCCTTGATCCGCTCCCAGATGTGCGGCTGGTGCTCCTTCACCCAGGCGTACTGCTGGGCCTGCGAGCAGGCGAAGACCAGCTCCGGGTAGTCCTGCGCGAGGGCGGTGACATTGGCGAACGTACGGGAGGCCTTGCGGACGGTCTCGCGCAACGGCCACAGCCAGGCCGAGTCGATGTGGGCGTGCCCGGCCGCCGAGATCCGGTGCGCGCTCGCCGAGGCGGGCCGCGCCAGTACCCCGGCCAGCGCCGCCCGGCCCGCCGCCGCGGTGCCGGAGACGTCGTGCAGGTCCAGCGCGTCGAGCATCGACTCCAGTGCCCGCAGGATCTCGTGCCGCCGCGAGCGATCGGCGGGCAGCTCGTGCATCAGCTCGGACAGCACCTCGATGTCCAGGACCAGATGCCAGACCTCCTCGTCCAGGACCGCGAGGTCGGCGGAGGCGAAGCGGTACAGCGGGCGGTCGCCGGCGGTCAGCACATCGCCGAGCGGCGTCGGTGCGAAGCCGTGCTCCAGGACCGCCGGATTGGCCGCCGCCTCCAGCAGCAGATCGACCGGCTCCCCGCCCGCCGCCGGGTCCGCGAGCGTCAGGTGCCGGTTGCGGGGATGAACACCCTTGAGAGGGACGCCCAGATGGTCGTACAGCATGCCCTCCGCCTGGAAGCCCGGCCCCTGACCGGTGAACCCCGGGTCGACGACCACCTCCACCCGACGCCCCGACCACTGACCGGGCACCGCCCCCCGGAGCCGGAACCAGCTGGTGGACCAGGGCTTCCCCCACTCCGTACCGGCCGTGAACGGCTCGAAGTCCGCCCCGAGGGCCTCGGCCACCGGCACCGGCTCGCCCGGAACGTGCCAGACGGACAGGGTGAGCGGGGTGCGGGCGGCGTACTGGGCCGGGCGGATGAACTGGTGGAGGGCCCTCTCCAGGCGGCCCTCCACCAGGGTGCGGTCGTCGTGCATCACAGCTCCTCGAACGGGACCGGGTCCTGGCGGCGTGGCTCAGGTTCCCTTCCCCTCGGAGCATGGGACACACCCCTGCTTCAGGGGATCAGCAGTCGTGGTCGACCAGGTCGAAGGAGGCGTAGTGGTCGGCGGTGTAGTAGTCCTCCTCCACCTGCTCACCGGTGACGATCCGGCGGGCGCCGCGGTTGTCGGAGCCGGGCGTGATGACCGTGTACTCGTGGTAGTAGCCGGTGGACTGGCCGGGCAGCAGACCCTCGCGGTTCTGGAAGACGGTGCCGTCCTGCTCGTACGGGAACGGCCCGCCCTGCTCGATCAGATCCAGGGTGTCGTGCGCCTGGGACGGCAGGGCGGAGTAGCAGACGCTGCCCACCGCGGCCGCCCGGAAGGCGGTCGCGGAGTAGGCGGTGGTGGAGGTCGTCGCCGGAGTGGCGGCCTGGGCCGTGACCGGGCCCGAGGCGAGGAGAAGGGACAGGAGGGCGGCCGAGCCGCCGAGCCGGGTGATGCGTGGGGGGATGCGCATGCCATCATGATGACGCGCGTAGAAGTCGGGCCGTCAACGCCAACTCGGCTGTATTCGCCGGACGTTAACCGGAGCTGCGCCTATGTGGTGATGGCGTGCGCGGGTGGGATGTTCCGTGCGCCCCTCGCCGCTCCTGACCGTTCACTTATTGATGAGTCGACAAGCGTGACCGTGTGCGTACAGGGGCATGCATCCCGTGAGGCTGTTCGACGGACAGCCTGAGTGGAGGAGGTCGGTTCACTGTGCGGGCGGGGGAAATGACGAAGCGTCAGAAGAGGACCGCGACCGTCGAGGGGCGCGGCCCCCGGGGCCGGAGACCGGGTGAGGCGCCGCTGCCGGCCCGAATGCGCCGAAGAGTCGGCCACACCGAACGGTCGGCGGTGGGGGAAGTGCGCCGGGAGCTGCGGGAGTTCCTCCGACATCGCTCCGGCCAGGAGCAGACCGACGCGGCGGAGCTGCTGGTGAGCGAGTTGGTGACCAACGCCCTCATCCATACCCGGAACGGGGCCGTGGTCACCGCCACGGCGACACCCGCCCGACTGCGTGTGGAGGTCCAGGACTTCGCTTCGGAGGATCTGCCCGCGCCGTACGTACCGAACGCCGACGACGGTACGCACGGCAGGGGCCTGATCCTGGTCCGGAGCCTGGCCGACGCCTGGGGCGTGGAGGCACAGGCCCTGGGCAAGGTCGTCTGGTTCGAGCTGCACGGCGGAAGGCCCTGAGGGGCCCTCCGCCGCGGGGCGCGATCAGCCGAACTGCTGCTCCAGATCCTTCAGTTTCTGTTCCAGCGAGTCGAGCCGGGGGAGTGCCTGGGTGTCGTCCTCGGCGGTGAGGTCGACGGTCCGCGGGTCACTTCCCTGGTTCGGTGCGTCCAGGCTCTTCGAGCTCGAACCGTCCGCCGCCTGCTTCGGGCCGACGGCTTGCAGGGATGGCCGGGGTCGCAGAGGCAGCTGACCCGGCTCTGCTATGGCGGGCTCCGCGACGGCCGGCGCGCCGCCCGAGGCCGGAGCGAGGGCGGGCACGTCCACCTGCTGCCCGCCCCGGCCGCCGCGCCCCCAGACCCGGTTCTGCCGGTTCAGGGCCTTGATGCGGGCCCGGTCCAGCTTCTCCTGGTCGCGTCGGCGCAGCCGGTCCTGCTCGCGCTCCCTGCGGTCCTCCCGTACCTCGTCCACCGCCTCGTCCAGGGTGCGGACGCCCTCCAGGAGCATCAGCGACCAGGCGCCGAAGGTCTCCCGGGGCGCCCGCAGCCAGCGGACGATCCGGATCTGCGGCAACGGACGGGGCACCAGGCCCTGTTCGCGCAGCGCGGCGCGGCGGGTCTGCTTCAGCGCGCGGTCGAAGAGCACCGCGGCCGAGAGGGACATCCCCGCGAAGAAGTGCGGAGCGCCCGCGTGGTCCATGCCCCGGGGGGCGTGCACCCAGTTGAACCAGGCGGCGGCCCCGGCGAACGTCCACACCAGCAGTCGGGAGCCGAGGGCCGCGTCTCCGTGGCTCGCCTCCCGTACGGCCAACACGGAACAGAACATCGCGGCGCCGTCCAGTCCGAACGGGACCAGATACTCCCAGCCTCCGGTGAGGTTCAGGTTCTGCCGGCCGAAGCCGACGAGCCCGTGGAAGGAGAGCGCGGCGGCGACCGCCGCGCAGCAGAACAGCAGGACGTAACTGGCGGTGGCGTACAGCGCTTCCTTGCGTCTGCGGCGTTCCTCGCTGCGTTCCCAGGAGTCGTCGGCCGCGGCCTTGCCGGCGGCACGCTTGCCGCGTGCGACCACCGTCACCGCCGCCATGACTCCCACGAGCAGTACGGCGCCCGGAAGCAGCCAGTCAAGCGATATGTCGGTCAGTCTCATGCGCGGTCCCTTGCGTCACGTAGGGCGTTTCGTGCGCCATCGTGACGGAATTCCCGTCCCGCTCCGGTGGTTTCGGGACAAGAGCACGCCTTGGGGGTGGGAGAGGCTATCGATGGGTGGAATCTTCTCGAACGGCTGCACGGTGAAGCCGAGTTGCGTTCGATTCCATGTCATCCGGACGGGCGGTGTGGATCAGGGGGCAGCCCTCAGCTTCCGCACCCGGTCCGCGTCACAGGTGCGCGGGCAGGTCACACAGGTGTCCTCGGGGCGCAGGGTGTAGAAGAGGCAGCAGCTCGCCCGGTCCCGGGTCGGCAGCGACTGGCCCTCGGGTCCGGTCAGCTCGCGGAAGCCGGCGGCGCCGGCGTACGGCTTGGTCGTGCCGGGGAGCAGCAGCTCCAGCTCGGCCATCGCCCGGCGCTCCTCGCCCAGCAGATGCGCGATGTACCAGAGGCCCTCGACGATCTCGTCCGTCGCCATTCCCCACAGGGCCCGCTTTCCGCGCCGCATGCGCGGGCCGAAGCCTTCCAGCACCGGAGTCAGGTGCTCGGTCAGGGAGTCCAGGACCTCGGCCCGCAGCGCCGTCTCGTCGGCGACCACACGGGCCCCGGGCAGCGAGGCGGCCGGGTCGTCCGGCAGACAGGCGAATTCCCGGACCCGCACGGTCAGGTGCCCGAGTGCCCGCTGGAAGGCCACGTCCTCGACCGGGATCCGGGGCACCCGGCGCTGCAGGAACCAGGGCACCGTCACCAGCAGGCAGGCGGGCCAGGCGTACCGGTGCAGACCGAAGCTGGCCACCACGTCCGGGCGGGCCTGCTGGCCGTAGTCGCGCAGCACCTGGGCGTTGTCCCAGGCGAGGAAGGTGTCCACGGCGGAGCCGCCGGCGGCCAGCTCCGCCGCGCCGACCCAGCCCGCGCCGGACGGGGCGACGGCGTCGCCGTCGAGCACGTCGGCCCGCAGACCGGGGAACACCTCGGTCAGGCGGGCGTACGCGGCGGTCACGGGGGACGTCGCGGTACCGGTGAACGGCGGGGAGAGGGTCATGCAGGGGACCACCGAATCGGGATCGTTTGCAGGTAAGGCTTACCTTACCCGACGTCATCGATGTTTGAACTGCAGCCTCCTGCATCTATCGTGCACAGGAGGTCCGGCGTACGCGAGTCGGCCCGCGGCAGGCGGAGGAGGTCCGGGTGGAGCAGGGCAGCGCGCGTGAGGGCGCACGTCCGGCGTACGCCCCCGGAGTGTTCCCGCACGCCTCGGCGGAGCGACGGATTCCGGAGAGCCGGGTGCCGGAGCAGGCCCGGGGCGAGCAGGGCCGGAGCGAACAGGCCAGGGGCGAACAGGCCAGGGGCGAGCACACCCACAGTGAGCCTCCCGCGCCGCGTGCCGTCCAGCGCCACTCCGTGCGCGGCCAGATCCTGGACGCCCTGCGCGCCGCCCTCGTCGACGGCGAGCTGGTGCCCGGCCAGGTGTACTCCGCCCCCGCGCTCGGCGCCCGCTTCGGGGTCTCCGCGACGCCGGTGCGCGAGGCCATGCAGCGGTTGGCGGTCGAGGGTGCCGTCGAGGTCGTGCCGAACCGCGGCTTCCGGGTGAGCGAACGCGGCCCCCGCGAGCTGGCCGAGCTGGCCGAGGTGCGGGCCCTGATCGAGGTGCCGGTGATGCTGAGCCTGGCGCGTACGGTCCCGGCGCACCGCTGGAGCGTCCTGCGGCCGCTGGCGGAGGCCACGGTCACGGCGGCGGCCGTGGGCGACCGGGCCGCCTACGCCGAGTCGGACCGGGCCTTCCACCGCGCGGTCCTCACCCTGTCGGGCAACGAGCAGCTCGTGACCGTCGCCGACGAACTGCACCGGCGCTCCCAGTGGCCGCTGGTCTCCAACCCGGCCACCCGCCGGGCCGACCTGCTGGCGGACGCCTCCGAGCACACCGCCCTGCTCGACGCCCTCATCGCCCAGGACCTGAACGTCGTCCAGTCGCTGGTCCGCGAACACTTCACCGGCGCCGACGGCTGACCCGGACGGCCCACCCCGGGCTTCCGCCCCGCCGGATAAGGTGTGCCCGCGCCGCGCGAGCATGATCGTTTCCGCGCGTCGCCCACCGGACGCACGAGGCGCGAGAGAAGCAGGGGCGGGGCATGGCGGGTACGGCGAAGGCACGAAGACGACCGCGGGGTCCGGTGGCGGTAGCCATGGTGGCGGCCACGCTGGTCACAGGGCTCGCGGGCTGCTCGGACGGGGCGGACGACCGTACGCCTCCGGCCCCGACGCCGTCCGCGACGAGCGCCTCGGCCACGCCGACGCCCGGCGCGAGCGAGGAGAGCGCGAGCCCGAGTCCCAGCGCCTCGCCGAGCCCCACCACCGCCCCCGCGACGACCGCTCCGCCCACCACACCGCCCCGGTCCACGCCCGATGCGCCGCTGCCCGTGCCGCGCACCAGCAGGCCCGTACCGCCGAAGACACCGGTGATCCCGCCGCGCCGGGACGGCGGCGGCTCGGGCTCCGGGACCACAGCCGTACCGCAGAACCCCAACCGGGGCCCGAACCCGCCGCCCGCTCCGCCCCGCCCGGTTCCCGAGCCGGACTGGACCGACGCGCGTTGGCAGCCGGGGGACCCGGTCGACGACCGGACCGGCGGCTGACCGGACGCGGCTGACCGGGGCGGCCCCCCGCGCCCGCCCTCGTACCGTCCGCTCAGCTCGCCTGCGCGGTGCGCGGCGCGGGCGGCCCCAGATACGGGGCCAGCCAGGTCGGCACACCGCCCAGCAGCCGGAACAGCCGGCCGGCCTCGGCGCGCAGCCGGGCCGCCTCCGGTTCCTCCTCCGCCTCCGCGAGGGAGATCAGCGCCGGGGCCGTACCGACCAGGAAGCCCAGCTCCTCCCGGATCCGCAGCGACTCCGCGAAACCGTGCCGGGCCTCGGCCACTTCGCCCTCGCGCAGGGCGAGCGCGGCCAGATGCCGCCAGGTGGACGAGAGCAGCAGTTCGTCGCCCCGGGCCGCCGCACCGGCGTGCGCCCGGCGGAACGCGGCGCGCGCCGACTCCGGCGACTCCGCGATGTTCTGGGCGATCAGCCCGCGCCGGAAGTCCAGCAGCGGCCGGGCCGGGGACGCGGGAGCCAGCAGCGCGGCGGACCGGCTCAGCGCCACGCTCGCCTCGTCGGCCCGGTCCCGTACCGCCAGGAGGGTCGAGGCGTACGCCAGATGGCCCCGCTCGGAGGCGGCCGCGCCGCGCTCGTCGTCGCCGCGGGCGATGGCCTCCGCCGTGCGCAGGGCGTCCTCGGCGTCGGTCCAGCCCTGTCCGGTGTAGAGGCAGCGCTCGGTCAGCAGGGCGGTGCGCTGGAGCGCCGCCGCCGGGTCGGTCTGCGCGTGGTGCTCCAGCAGTGCGGCCGCGTCCGTCCAGCAGGCGCGTGACCGCAGCCGCCATACCGCGGTCTGGAGCGGCGGATCGTCATCTGCTGTCGTTCCGGAACCAGACATGGCGGTATGCGCCACATTGCCCTCCCCGAGCGCGCCATTGTGCTGTTGGGTACGGCGCATCACAGCATGGAATGGCACGCCGGGCCAAGGGGTCCGGACAATGTCAGGTGAAAGATTTCACAATCGGTCGGAGTGCGACGGCGCCCCGCCGGACCCCGTGCGCGGCCGGAAGATCAGCTCATGCGCAGGGCGAGGAAGAAGTCGAGCTTGTCCTCCAGGCGCGAAAGGTCACGCCCCGTCAACTGCTCGATTCGTCCGACGCGGTAGCGCAGTGTGTTGACGTGCAGGTGCAGCCGGGCCGCGCAGCGGGTCCAGGACCCGTCGCAGTCCAGGAACGCCTCCAGCGTCTCGATCAGCTCCGCCCGGTGGCGCCGGTCGTAGTCGCGCAGCGGGTCCAGCAGCCGGGCGGTGAAGGCGCGCCGCACGTCGTCGGGGACGAAGGGCAGCAGCAGCACGTGCGAGGCCAGTTCGTGGTGACCGGCCGCGCAGACCCGCCCCGGACGGGCCGCGGCCACCCGGCGGGCGTGCCGGGCCTCCTCCAGCGCACCGCGCAGACCTTCGGCGGAATGCACAGCCGCGCTGACACCGAGTGTCAGCCGGCCGTCGTCGGCGAGTCCCGCCGAGAGCGGTTCGCGTACGGAGGCGAGCAGCGCGTCGGCGTGCAGCCCGGGCTCCCCGGCGAGGGCGTCGGCGTCCTCACCGCCCGCCACCGCGGCATCGCCCTCCGCGCCCTCCCCGGACTCCGCGGGCACGGTGGTGAGCGCGGGCAGCGGCACCAGGGCGATGGCCTCCTCGCCCGTGTGGGCGACGGCGATCCGGTCGGCGGAGTCGGGGCCGCTGACCGCCGGGTCGACGAGGATCTCCTCCAGCAGCGCCTGGGCCACCGGACCGCTCGCGATGTCGCCCGCGGCGGCGGCCTGGCCCGAGGCGCTCCAGTCGACCCGGGCCACCACGACCTGCCACTGCGGGGCCACGCCGAGGCCGGGCAGCAGGACCGGTGCGGCCACCCGCAGCCTGGCCGCGATCTCGGCGGGGGCGGCGCCCGCCTGGACCAGCTCCAGAACCTCCTGGGCGAGCCTGCGGCGTACCGTACGGGCCGCGTCGCGGCGGTCGCGCTCGACCGCGATCAGCTGGGTGACGCCCTGGAGCAGGTCGAGCCGGGCGGCGGGCCAGTCCGAGGCGTCCGCCTCGACCGCCAGCAGCCAGTCGGAGAGCACCGACTCCCGTACGTCGCGGGCGGCCGGCACCGCGCCACGCCCGGTGTTCCGGATCGGGAAGAGCGAATACGTCGTGCCGGCGACCGCGGCCCGGTACGGACCCCGGCGGCCGGTGCGGGTCGCGGCCAGATGGTGCCCGGCCAGCGCCGCGCCCAGCGGACCGGGCAGCGGGGCGCCCGCCCCGGCGATCTGGCGGCCGGTGGGGGACAGGACCCAGGCCCGCAGGTCCAGGTCGGAGGTGAGGAGGTCCAGGACCACCTCGGGGCCGCCGCCCGCCGGGCCCGAGGTCATCAGCCGCCGGTGCCGGTCCACCACGGCGGCGAGATCGCCCGCCCGCTCGCCGGAGACCTGGCGTACGACGTACTCGGTGATCGTTGCGAAGGCCACGGTCTCGTGCACGGCGAAGAGGGGGAGGCGGTGGTGCAGGCACGCCTCGACCAGATCGGCGGGGATGTCGCCGAGCTCCGCCTCGCCGGCCGCGAGACCGGCCACCCCGGCGCCCGCCAGGATCCGGACGAACGGCTCGGAGTCCGCCGCGTCCCGGTGCCAGGCGAGGCCCGTGAGCACCAGTTCACCGCCGGAGAGATAGCGGCTGGGGTCGCGCAGGTCGGTCGTCATGACGCCCCGGACCGTGCGGTCCAGCTCGTCCTCGCCGCCGAGCAGCCGCAGGCCCAGCGCGTCGGTCTCCAGCAGTGCGCGCAGCCGCATCTCGTCGCCGCCGATCTTTCCGTAGAGGGGAGTGGTAGAGGGGAGTGGAAGAGGGAGTGGGTGAAGGAAGGGGAAGGAAGAGGGAGGTGGGTGAAGGAGGTCGTGGAGTGGGGAGCCGTGGGACGAACGGGTATCTGTGAATTGCGGTGAGGTTACTGATCCCCGCCATTCGTTCGAATCTACAAGACGAGGACGGAGACCAGCCAACTCCTTCAGTGTTTCGGTGACTGCACCGGCAGGGGCTGGGCTTGTGTACTGGGCCACACACCACGTGAACACCATATGAACGAGCCAGTCGAGGGCCGGCCGTCCCCCAGCCCCAGCGAACGACCCGATTGAGAAGAAGAGAGCCACTCATGGACTTCCTTCGCCCCGCCAGCTGGGAGGAGGCGCTCGCCGCCAAGGCCGAGCACCCCACGGCTGTGCCCATCGCGGGCGGCACCGATGTGATGGTCGAGATCAACTTCGACCACCGGCGGCCCGAGTACCTCCTGGACCTGAACCGCATCGGTGAGCTGTCCGAGTGGGAGGTGGGCCAGGAGAGCGTGCGGCTCGGCGCCTCCGTGCCGTACAGCAGCATCATGGAGCACCTGCGCACCGAGCTGCCCGGTCTGGCGCTCGCCTCGCACACCGTCGCCTCGCCGCAGATCCGCAACCGCGGCGGCGTCGGCGGCAACCTCGGTACCGCTTCGCCGGCCGGTGACGCCCACCCGGCCCTGCTCGCGGCCGGCTGCGAGGTCGAGGCCGAATCCGTACGCGGCACGCGGCTGATTCCTATCGACGCTTTCTACACAGGGGTCAAGCGCAACGCCCTGGAGCCGGACGAGCTGATCCGCGCCGTGCACATCAGGAAGGCCGACGGGCCGCAGCAGTACTCCAAGGTCGGTACCCGCAACGCCATGGTCATCGCCGTCTGCGCGTTCGGTATCGCGCTGCACCCCGAGACCCGCACCGTGCGCACCGGCATCGGCTCCGCCGCCCCGACCCCGGTCCGGGCCAAGGAGGCCGAGGAGTTCCTGAACGCCGCGCTCGACGAGGGCGGGTTCTGGGAGAACGGCAAGATCATCACTCCCGCGATCGCCAAGCAGTTCGCCGCCCTCGCGTCCGGCGCCTGCAACCCGATCGACGACGTACGGGGCACGGCGAAGTACCGCAGGCACGCGGTCGGCATCATGGCCCGCCGCACGCTCGGCTGGACCTGGGAGCAGTACCGCGGCGCGGGCCGCACGCTGGAAGGAGCTGCGTAACCATGCGAGTCAATTTCACGGTCAACGGCCGTCCGCAGGAAGCCGACGACGTGTGGGAGGGCGAGTCCCTCCTGTACGTCCTGCGTGAGCGCATGGGCCTGCCCGGCTCCAAGAACGCCTGCGAGCAGGGCGAGTGCGGTTCCTGCACGGTCCGCCTGGACGGTGTCCCGGTCTGTTCCTGCCTGGTCGCCGCCGGTCAGGTCGAGGGCCGCGAGGTCGTCACCGTCGAGGGCCTGGCCGACTACGCCAAGCACCGCGAGGACGCCCACCCCGGCGGCGGCTGCGCCACCGGATCCTGCGGCACCACCCTGGACGCCGCCAAGCGCTGGCAGTCCAAGCCCACCGACGGCCAGACCGGCGAGGCCGTCGAGCTGTCCCCGATCCAGCAGGCGTTCATCGACGCCGGAGCCGTCCAGTGCGGCTTCTGCACCCCCGGCCTGCTGGTCGCCGCCGACGAGCTGCTGGAGAACACCCCCTCGCCGTCCGACCAGGACATCCGCGAGGCGCTCTCCGGCAACCTGTGCCGCTGCACCGGTTACGAGAAGATCCTCGACGCGGTCCGCCTCGCGGCCGCCCGTCAGGAAGAGGCGGTCCAGTCATGACGACCACCCCGAAGGCACAGAACGTACCGGCCGGCACGCCCACCAAGATCACCCAGGGTTCGCCCACCAAGGGCGGCATCGGCGAGTCCACGCTCCGCCCCGACGGCACCCTCAAGGTCACCGGCGAGTTCGCGTACTCCTCCGACATGTGGCACGAGGACATGCTGTGGGGCCAGACGCTGCGCTCCACCGTCGCGCACGCCGAGATCGTCTCCATCGACACCTCCGAGGCGCTTGCCACCTCCGGTGTCTACGCGGTGATGACCTACGACGACCTCCCGGCCGAGATGAAGAACTACGGCCTGGAGATCCAGGACACCCCGGTGCTCGCGCACGGCAAGGTCCGCCACCACGGTGAGCCGGTCGCCATCGTCGCCGCCGACCACCCGGAGACCGCGCGCCGCGCCGCCGCCAAGATCAAGATCGAGTACCGCGAGCTGCCCCTCATCACCGACGAGGCCTCGGCGACCGCGCCGGACGCCGTACTCGTGCACGAGGGCCGCGACGACCACCACATCGGCCACGTCCCGCACCCCAACATCGTGCACCGCCAGCCGATCATCCGTGGCGACGCCGACGAGGCCGCCAAGCGCGCCGACGTCATCGTCACCGGCGAGTACGTCTTCGGCATGCAGGACCAGGCCTTCCTCGGCCCCGAGTCCGGTCTCGCCGTGCCGTCCGAGGACGGCGGCGTCGAGCTGTACGTCGCCACCCAGTGGCTGCACTCGGACCTCGGCCAGATCGCCCCCGTCCTCGGCCTGCCCGAGGACAAGGTCCGCATGACGCTCTCCGGCGTCGGCGGGGCCTTCGGCGGCCGCGAGGACATCTCGATGCAGATCCACGCCTGCCTGCTGGCGCTCCGCACCGGCAAGCCGGTCAAGATCGTCTACAACCGGTTCGAGTCCTTCTTCGGACACGTCCACCGGCACCCGGCGAAGCTCCACTACGAGCACGGTGCCACCAAGGACGGCAAGCTCACGCACATGAAGTGCCGCATCGTCCTGGACGGCGGCGCCTACGCCTCCGCCTCCCCGGCGGTCGTCGGCAACGCCTCCTCGCTCTCGGTCGGTCCGTACAAGATCGAGGACGTCGACATCGAGGCGATCGCCCTCTACACCAACAACCCGCCCTGCGGCGCGATGCGCGGCTTCGGCGCGGTCCAGGCGTGCTTCGCCTACGAGGCGCAGATGGACAAGCTCGCCGCGAAGCTGGACATGGACCCGGTGGAGTTCCGGCAGCTCAACGCCATGGAGCAGGGCACCCTGCTGCCCACCGGACAGCCCTGCGACTCGCCGGCCCCGGTCGCCGAGCTGCTGCGCCGGGTCAAGTCCCGGCCGCTGCCGCCCGAGCAGCAGTGGCTGGCCGCGGGCAGCGAGGGCACCTCCATCGACGTACGGGCCCTGCCCGGCGGGCTCTCCAACACCACCCACGGCGAAGGCGTCGTGCGGGGTGTCGGCTACGCGGTCGGTCTGAAGAACGTCGGCTTCTCCGAGGGCTTCGACGACTACTCCACCGCCCGCGTGCGGATGGAGGTCATCAACGGCGAGCCGGTCGCCACCGTGCACACCGCGATGGCCGAGGTCGGCCAGGGCGGCGTCACCGTCCACGCCCAGATCGCCCGTACCGAACTCGGTGTCAACCAGGTCACCATCCACCCCGCCGACACCCGCGTCGGCTCCGCCGGATCGACCTCCGCCTCCCGTCAGACGTACGTCACCGGCGGCGCGGTCAAGAACTCCTGCGAAGCCGTACGGGAGAAGGTCCTGGAGCTGGGCCGCACCAAGTTCGGCACCTACCACCCGGCCTGGGCCACCGCCGAACTCCTCCTGGAGGGCGGCAAGGTCGTCACCGACGGCGGCGAGGTGCTCGCCGATGTGGCCGACGTCCTGGAGGACGAGGCGATCGACATCGAGCTGGAGTGGCGCCATCGCCCCACCGAGGCGTTCGACCTGCGTACCGGACAGGGCAACGGCCACGTCCAGTACTCCTTCGCCGCGCACCGCGCGGTCGTCGAGGTCGACACCGAGCTCGGCCTGGTCAAGGTCATCGAACTGGCCTGCGCCCAGGACGTCGGCAAGGCGCTCAACCCGCTCTCCGTCCTCGGCCAGATCCAGGGCGGCACCCTCCAGGGCATGGGCGTCGCGGTGATGGAGGAGATCATCGTCGACCCGAAGACCGCGAAGGTGCGCAACCCGTCCTTCACGGACTACCTGCTTCCCACCATCCTCGACACGCCGACCATCCCCGTCGACGTGCTCGAACTCGCCGACGAGAACGCCCCGTACGGGCTGCGCGGCATCGGCGAGGCCCCCACCCTGTCGTCCACCCCGGCCGTCCTCGCGGCGATCCGGAACGCGACGGGTCTTGAGCTCAACAGGACTCCGGTGCGGCCCGAACACCTCACCAGCACCTGAGAGCCTGCCGGGCGACCTCCCACCCGTCGTCGCCCGGCAGCCGCTCCGAGCGGTCCCCCCCGAACTCTCCGGGCGGTGCGCAGAGCCGAGAACGTCACACTTTTCCGCACCCCGCACCGCCCGGAGGCCCAAGTACCGCACCGCTCGCGGTTCTTCACCGCCGTGCCCGAGGGCACGGCAGCGCCTCACGGATCATCCGTGCCGCCGGCACATCCGTTCTGCTTCAACAGTCCGTCCCGGCCGTCCCCGGGTCGTGCAGCCGACGCAGTCATCCCAAATCCCGCATTCAGGAATCTCCACGCGGGTGCCCCTGTGAACCTTGGGAGTCAGGCATCATGACCCAGCAGTCAGTGGAACCGAAGACCAGTCCGGAAGGTGCGGGCCCCGGCTCGCGCGTTCCCGCCGGAAGATCATGGCTCGACCGGTACTTCCACATATCCGAACGAGGATCCTCGGTCGCGCGCGAGGTGCGCGGCGGCGTCACGACCTTCATGGCCATGGCGTACATCCTCCTGCTCAACCCGCTGATCCTGGGCGGGGAGGACGTCAACGGCAACCTCCTCAGCCAGCCCGGCCTGATCACCGCCACCGCCTTCGCGGCGGCCGCGACGACCCTGCTCATGGGCTTCGTCGGCAAGGTGCCCCTGGCGCTCGCCGCCGGACTCAGCGTCTCCGGTGTGCTCGCCTCGCAGGTCGCGCCCAACATGACCTGGCCGCAGGCCATGGGCATGTGTGTGATCTACGGTGTGGTGATCTGTCTCCTGGTGGTCACCGGCCTCCGCGAGATGATCATGAACGCGATCCCGCTCGCGCTCAAGCACGGCATCACCATGGGCATCGGGCTCTTCATCGCCTTCATCGGCCTCTTCAAGGCCGGATTCGTCCACAAGGGCGCCGGTGCGACCCCCGTATCGCTCGGCCCGGCCGGTGAACTGGCCGGCTGGCCCGTCCTGATCTTCAGCGTGACCCTGCTCCTCATCTTCATGCTCCAGGCGCGCAACATCCCCGGCGCGATCCTCATCGGCATCGTCGTCGGCACCCTGGTCGCCATCGTCGTCAACGCGATCGTCGACATCGACCCCAAGTCGTGGAGCAGCGGCCCGCCGGAGCTGGAGGGCAGCGCGGTCTCCACGCCCGACTTCTCGCTCTTCGGGAACGTCGAGTTCGGCGGCTGGGGCGACGTCGGCGTGATGACGGTCGGCATGATCGTCTTCACCCTGGTGCTGGCCGGCTTCTTCGACGCGATGGCCACCATCATCGGCGTCGGCACCGAGGCCAAGCTCGCCGACGACAAGGGCCGCATGCCGGGCCTCTCCAAGGCGCTGTTCATCGACGGCGCCGGCGGCGTCATCGGCGGTGTCGCCTCGGGCTCCGGCCAGACGGTCTTCGTCGAATCGGCCACCGGCGTCGGCGAAGGAGCCCGGACCGGGCTCGCCTCCGCCGTCACCGGCCTCTTCTTCGCCGCCTGCCTCTTCTTCACCCCGCTCACCGCGATCGTGCCGACCGAGGTGGCCTCCGCCGCCCTCGTCGTCATCGGCGCGATGATGATGCAGAACGCCCGGCACGTGGACTGGGGCGACCGCTCGGTCGCCATCCCGGTCTTCCTGACCGTGGTCCTGATGCCCTTCACGTACACCATCACCACCGGTGTCGCCGCGGGTGTCATCGCGTACAGCGCCATCAAGCTCGCCCAGGGCCGGGCCCGCGAGGTCGGGGCCTTCATGTGGGGGCTGACGGTGATCTTCATCGTCTTCTTCGCCCTCAACCCGATCGAGAGCTGGCTGGGCGTCCACTGACGCGCCCCGCGCCGCCCTCTTCCCGCTTAAGGAGATACGCCATGCTGGACATCGCCGAAGAGCTGCACCGGTGGGTCTCGCAGGGACGCGAGTTCGCCGTCGCCACCGTGGTGGCGGTCGGCGGCAGCGCGCCCCGGCAGCCCGGCGCCGCCCTCGCGGTCGACCGCGACGGCACGGCCATCGGGTCGGTGTCCGGCGGATGCGTGGAGGGGGCGGTGTACGAACTGTGCCAACAGGCACTCGATGACGGGAAGTCCGTCCGCGAGCGCTTCGGCTACAGCGACGAGGACGCCTTCGCGGTCGGCCTGACCTGCGGCGGCATCATCGACATCCTGGTCACACCGGTACGGGCGGACGACCCCGCCCGCCCGGTGTTCGCCGCAGCGCTCGCGGCCGCCGCGGAGGGGTCGGCGGCCGCGCTGGCACGGGTCACGGACGGACCCGAGGAACTCCTCGGACTCCCGCTCCTGGTCCGCGCCGACGGCAGTTACGAGGGCGGGCTCGGCGGCCACCCGGCGCTCGACCGGACCGCCGCCGCCGAGACCCGCGCCCGGCTCGACGCGGGCCGCACCGAGCCGCTCGCCATCGGCGCGGAGGGCTCGCGCTGCGGCCGGCCCATCGAGCTCCTGGTCGAGTCCAGCGTGCCGCCGCCCCGCATGATCGTGTTCGGCGCGATCGACTTCGCCGCCGCGCTCGTGCGCGCCGGGAAGTTCCTCGGCTACCGGGTCACCGTCTGCGACGCCCGACCCGTTTTCGCCACCGCGGCACGCTTCCCCGAGGCCGACGAGATCGTCGTCGACTGGCCCCACCGCTACCTCGCCGGCACCACCACCGACGCCCGTACCGTGCTCTGCGTCCTCACCCACGACGCCAAGTTCGACGTACCGCTGCTCGAAGCCGCCCTGCGCCTCCCGGTCGCCTACGTCGGCGCGATGGGCTCGCGCCGCACCCACCTGGAGCGCAACGAGCGGCTGCGCGAGGTCGGCCTCACCGACCGCGAACTGGCCCGGCTGCACTCGCCGATCGGCCTCGACCTCGGCGCCCGTACGCCGGAGGAGACGGCCCTGTCCATCGCCGCCGAGATCGTCGCGGTCCGGCGCGGCGGCAGCGGCGTACCGCTCACCGGGGCCCACACCCCCATCCACCACGACAGCAGCGGACAGCCGCTCGCCTCGGTGGCCTGAGGTGGCCTGAACCGCCCGTCAACACCCCGTCCACCTCGGGCGGGTTACCGCCACGGCGGTTTCCCGCCCGCCGTGAACGCAGCGATCACCCCGGATTTACCGGTAGATCAGCTGCATGACTTCTTCCCCCTCCTCCGTATCCGGCCGGGCGAGATCCGCTCGCCCAGGACGCAGAGCCCTGCTCCTGGCGACCTCGGCGGCCCTCATGGGCGGCATGCTGGTCCCCTTCGCCGGTGCGGGCGCCGCCGGCGCGGCCCCCGCGCCGGGCGCCGAAGCCCCGCGCTCCGACATACGCACCGAGAGCCACACCGTCACCCTGGTCACCGGCGACGTCGTGCGGTACGTCGACGGCCCCGGAGACCAGGACACCGTCACCGTGGACCGCCCGGACGGCGCGAGCGGCGGGGTCCACATCCAGCAGGCGGGCGAGGACGTGTACGTCCTGCCCGACGAGGCCACCGCGCTGATCGCGGCGGGCACCCTGGACCGCCGGCTGTTCAACGTCTCGGCCCTGGTGCGCATGGGCTACGACGACGCGGGCACCGGCGCCATCCCGCTCATCGCCACCTACCCGGCGGGCAAGGGCGACGCCAAGGCCAAGGCCCTGCCCGCCGCCCCGCGCGGTGCGAAGAAGGTCCGCACCCTCGCCTCGATCCACGGGGCCGCGCTCACCGCCGACAAGGACGACGCACGCACGTTCTGGAGCGCCATCACCCGTACTCCGAGCGCGCGTTCGCTCGACAGCGGGATCGCGAAGCTCTGGCTGGACGGGCGCTCCGAGGCGCTGCTCAGCGATTCGGTGCCGCAGGTGAACGCCCCGCAGGCGTGGGCCGACGGATTCGACGGCAAGGGCGCCAAGGTCGCCGTCCTGGACACCGGTATCGACGCCGACCACCCGGACGTCAAGGACCGCCTCGTCGGCTCCCGCAGCTTCGTCCCGGGCGAGGAGGTCGACGACAAGCACGGCCACGGAACCCACGTCGCCTCCACCATCGCCGGATCCGGCGCGGCGTCCGACGGTGCGAACAAGGGCGTCGCCCCGGGCGCCGACCTGCTCGTCGGCAAGGTCCTCGGCGACGAGGGCTCCGGCGCGGACTCCGGGATCATCGAGGCCATGGAGTGGGCCAAGGCCGAAGGGGCCGACGTCGTCTCCATGAGCCTCGGCTCCCCGGTGCCCGACGACGGCACCGACCCGATGTCCCAGGCGGTCGACTCCCTCTCGGCGGACGGCGGTCCGCTGTTCGTGATCGCCGCCGGCAACGCGTACGGAGCGGGCACGATCGGCTCGCCCGGCTCGGCGGAGCGGGCGCTCACCATCGCCGCCGTCGACAAGCAGGACGGCCGCGCGGACTTCTCCTCCATGGGCCCGCTCGTCCGCTCCCACGGCCTGAAGCCCGACCTCTCGGCCCCCGGCGTCGACATCAACGCCGCCGCCTCGCAGTCCGTCCCCGGCACCGAGGGCATGTACCGGTCGATGTCCGGTACGTCGATGGCGACGCCCCATGTCGCGGGCGCGGCGGCCATTCTGAAGCAGCGTCACCCCGACTGGACCGGTCAGCGCATCAAGGACGCGCTGATGACCTCGTCCAGGAAGCTCGACGCGTACACCCCGTACGAGCAGGGCACCGGCCGGCTCGATGTGAAGGCGGCGATCGACACCACGATCGAGGCCACCGGGTCGGTGGAGGTCGCCTCCTACGCCTGGCCGCACGGCCCGTCCGACGAGGTCGCCGAGCGCACTGTCACCTACCGCAACTCCGGTGACACGGACGTCACGCTGAACCTCGCCACCGACACGGACGAAGCGGCCTACACGCTCTCCACCGACACGCTGACCGTCCCGGCTGGCGGCACCGCCGAAGCCGTCCTGTCGCTCGACCCGTCGAAGGTCGCCAACGACACCGTCTTCTCCGGCCAGGTCATCGCCACCGACGCGGCGGGCGCCACCGTCGCGCACACCGGCTTCGCGCTCACCAAGGAGAAGGAGCTGCACGATCTGACGCTGAAGCTCCGCGACCGGTCGGGCAAGCCGATGGACGGCCTGGTCGTCCTCGCCGAGCTGGGCGACCCGCAGCTCGGCCTCGTCCAGGTCAGCGGCGGCGAAACCACGCTGCGTCTGCCGCCCGGCAACTACACCGCCTGGGCGTCGGTGGACATCGACGGCGACCGCCCCGACTCCAAGGCCGTCGCGTTCCTCGCGGCCCCCGAGACGATCCTCACCGGCTCCACCACCGTCACCCTCGACGCCTCCAAGGCCCGCAAGGTGAGCGTGCGCACCCCGAAGGAGACCGAGACCCGCCAGCTCCGCTACGACATGGCACGCACCGCCCCGGACGGTACCGTCCAGCGCGACGCGTTCCAGATCCCGCTGACGTACGACCAGTTGTGGGCGAGCCCCACGAAGAAGGTCACCCAGGGCAGCTTCAGCTTCCTGACCCGCTGGCGGCAGGGCGAGGAGCTGATCGACGTCGAGGCCGACGGCCGTGACGTACCGGTCTTCGTCCAGGGCGGCGCGGCGATCGCCGAGGACCGCCGGCAGAAGCTGAACGCGGTGTACGCGGGCAAGGGCGCGCCGGCGGACTACAAGCGCCTGAACGCGCGCGGCAAGGCCGTCGTGATCACCCGCAGCGCCGACGTCACCCCCGCCGAACGCCTCGCGGCCGCACTGGCCGCCGGAGCCAAGGCCCTGTTCGTCGTCAACGACGGACGCGGTGTGGCGATGGAGAGCTACACCCCCTACGGCGAGCAGACCACCATCCCCGTCGCCTCCGTCCAGGCCGCCGCGGGCGAGACGCTGATCAGGGCGGCGCAGCGCGGCAAGAAGGTCCAGGTCGACCAGAAGAAGTTCGCGGACTACCTGTACGACCTGGTGGACCGCCACGACGGCACGATCCCGGACCGCTCGCTGGCCTTCGCCCCCTCGGCCCGGCAGCTGGCGAAGGTGGAGAACACCTTCTACGGCCACGAGAAGACGCTCGGCGGCGGCTACCGCTACGACATCCCGGACTACGGTCCCGGCCTGGGCTTCGAGGAGTACGAGCAGTTCCCCGACGTCCGCACCGAATGGGTCAACCCGCTGCCGGGCGACTCGTTCTGGTACGAGAACCACTCGGTCCTCAACGCCGAGCAGTCCGACCGGGCGCACGAGATGCGCAGCGCCGAGCTGGACTACCGGGCGGGCAAGGACTACCGCGCCGAGTGGTTCGCCCCGGTCACCCGCCCCCGTCTCGGCACCGGCTACTGGGGTCCGTTCCGCACGGTCTACAACGACCTCCAGTTCAACATCACCCCGTGGACGGACGCCGGCGCGGGCCACTCCGGCTCGATGCCGGAGAACGAGTACGACACCACCTCGTACGCCTTCTACCAGGGCGACAAGGAGCTCAAGAAGGGCGCGGGCCGGGCCGGTTACATCGGTGACCTCTCCGCCGAGCAGCTGCCCTACCGCCTGGTCATCGACTCGCGGCGGGACGCGGAGACCTGGAAGACGTCGACCCGCACGCACTCCGAGTGGGGCTTCGTCTCCGGCGCGCTGGAGGAGGGCGGACCGCTCCAGACGGACATCCCGATGCTCCAGCTGGACTACGCCGTCGACACCGACCTGGCGGGCGACGTCCGGGCCGGCCGCACCACGGAGATCGGCCTCTCCTCCGGCACGCAGGAATGGCTGCCGGGCGCGGTGAAGGCGAACAAGGCTTCGCTGTCGGTCAGTTACGACGACGGCAAGCACTGGACGAAGGTGGACCTCCGCGAGAAGCGGACCGGCGAGTGGGCCGCGAAGTTCCGCACCCCGTCGAAGGGCGCGACCTCGGTCTCGCTCAAGGCGCACGCGGAAGGCCCCGGCGGGCTCGTCGTCGACCAGGAGATCATCCGGGCCTTCGGCCTGAAGTGACCCGCTGAGCGACCTGGGCCCGCACCCCTCCTGAGGGTGCGGGCCCTTACGCGTCAGCCCCCGGTCGGCAGGCTCGCCGCCGTCCGCCCGAACCGGGCCAGCAGATGCCAGACCTTCTTCAGGTCCTGCTCCGCATGGCCCCCGGCACGCGCCGCGTCGCCGATGATCCGGGCGTCCAGATACCCGTCGACCGCGAGGGCCGCGCCGAGCTCGACGTACTCCGGCCCCCGGAAACCGGGCCGGCGGCGCAACTCCTCGACGCCCAGCCGGAACCCCTCGTGCCACTCGACCGGGCACGGCAGCTTCTCGGCCGCGGCCTCCACCGCCGTGCCCCGGTACGCCGGATCGAGCACGAGCGCCTCCACGTCGCGGTCCAGCCGGACCGGGGCGTGGATCTGGGCCTCGATGTAGTCGTCCAGGGCGTCACGGCGGTCCGCCGCCGCCAGCTCGACCAGCCCCGACATCCGGGCCGCGACCCCGAAGTGCTCGGGCTCCGCCGCGCTGTCCGGATAGCAGAAGGTGGCCGAGCCGAGGACGTCCGCCACCAGCCGGAAGTGCGCCGAGCCGAACCGGGGCGCGGCGCCGAAGGAGGCGCGCCGGACGTCCAGCGCCCCGTAGACGGGCCGTTCGGCGGGCCCGGCCCGGTCGTACGCGCCGCCGAAGATCCGGCTCTCCCAGCGCCACCGGTCACCGCCGGGGCGCGCGGTGAGCCCGCCGTTGCCGGTGCCGGTCACGAACTGGGAGACGTACAGACCGTCCTCGCCCAGCCGGTCCAGGATCGGCCGCCCCGCCACCGTACGGTCGGGGTGGAAGTTCAGGGTGACGCGCAGTCCGGCGTCCAGCGGGGCGCCCGAGGACAGCGAGGCGACATGCTCCAGCGCCCGCCGCCGGGGCGAGGTGGGCGGGTGGTCGGCGTTCATCGGAACAGTGTGCCCGGACGGCTGCCGGGGGTGCACGTGCGTATCGCCTTCCACCGGTGCGGTTGGATGAGCCCATGAGCGTTCACGACGTGGCCCGCAGGCTGCCGGGCATACCCGTCCTCACCGATCTCTGCCGTTCGCTGGCGATGCTCGACGCGATCCTGTGCCCGGAGTGGGACCACCGCTGGCACGCCTTCGACGCGCGGTGGTCGCCGACGGAGCAGATGGCCTCGATGCGGGACGGGTCGGGCGGGGAGTACTCCGTGGTCCTCTCCGCCGACGGGGCGTACGCGCGGGGCTTCGACCATGAGTCGCCGATGAGCCCGTACGTGGACGACGTCCCCTGGCCCGGGGTGCTCGACGAGGTGCCCGCGGTGTTCCGCCGTTACGTGGACGAGCCGTCGTTCACCGACGAGTTCGGCCTGCCGGTGGTCACCGCCTGCCTCTGGCGCGAGAGCGGCGACGACCGCTGGCGGGCGGGCAGCATCGAGTTCCCGGAGGACGGCGAGGACTCCGACGGCGCGGACTGGCTCTTCCAGCTGCTGGTCACGGGCACCCCCGAGTCGTACCAGGAGTGGGCCGAGGACTACTTCGAGATATCCGTCGACCTCGAAGCCGTACGGCATGTCTACGCGCTGCGGCCGCTCACCGACGAGGTGATCACCGCGCTCAACCCCGAGCGGGTGCCCGCCGAACTGGCCGAGGACATCGAGGAGATCGGGTATCCGGTCGGCGCGGGGGAGTGAGCGTGGGCCGCGGGGCGTGACGTGGGGTCGGTCCGCCCCCGGCACGGCCGGGCCCGCGCCCGGCAGGCCCGGGCGGTCTCTCCGTACGGTGGAGAGTCCCGCCCGGGTCCGCGCTCACTTTCCGCTCTGCAGGGCCTTCCAGGTGGCCGGGCCCACCTCGCCGTCGACCTCCAGGCCGCGGGTGGTCTGGTAGCTGCGGACCGCCGTGTACGTGGCCGGGCCGAAGCTGCCGTCCGCGTTGACGGTGGTGCCGAGCGCCGCCGTCAGAGCCCGCTGGAGCCGCTTCACCGGCTCGCCCGAGCTGCCCTGCTTCAGCAGGGGGGTCGAGCCGGCCGACAGCAGGGCCGTCCAGGTCTTCGGGCCGACGATCCCGTCGGCGCCGAGCGAACGGTCCTGCTGGAACGCCTGCGTGGCGCTCTTCGTGGCGGCGCCGAACTGGCCGTCCACCGTGCCCGGCCGGTACTTCTGCGCGGTGAGCAGCGTCTGGACGGCGGAGACCTGCGGGCCCGAGGAGCCGGACTGCTGGGTCGTGTACACGGGGAAGGTCAGGCCGTCGCCGCCATTGCCGGGGTCGCCGTCGATCAGCTCCATGTAGTGGTTCCAGTCCCAGTTGGGGCCGGGGTCGGTGTGCGTGGCGCCGGGCGCCTCGCTGTGCCCGATGATGTGCGACCGGTTCTTCGGGATGGAGTACCGCGCCGCGAGGTGCTTGGTCAGGGCGGCCGAGGAACGGTACATGGCCTCCGTGTACCAGGCCGGGTCGTCGACGTAGCCCTCGTGCTCGATGCCCACGGACGAGGAGTTGACGCTGCCGGCGTGCCAGGCGGTGTCCTTCTCCCGCACCGACTGCGTGACCTCGCCGTCCGACGAGCGGATCGTGTAGTGGGCGCTGACCTTCGACTCCGGGTTCTGGTACCAGCTGATGGAACCGGCGTAGGAGCCCTGGGTGGTGTGGATGATCACCTTGTCGACGGTGGCCTTGCGGTCGACGACGTAGTTCCCGGAGTACGCGGGCACCCAGCGGGCCGAGGGGTAGTCCTCGCTCTGGGCGTAGACGTCGGACGCCGACAGCTCGCCCTTGTCCGGGTCGACGGGCCGGGCGGGCACGAGGACCTCCTCGCCGCCGGGCACCTTCGCGGTCACGCCCTCGGCGAGGAAGGTGAAGACGGTGTCCGCGTAGAGTGCGGCGGCCTGGTCCTCGGCGGCGCTGTAGCGGGCCACCGCCTGGTACCAGGAGTCGACGTCCCGGCGCTCGGCGGCGTCCAGGCCGAGCGCGTCGGCGTGGTCGCGCAGGACGGCCGCGCCGCCGAGGATGTTGGCCGTGGTGTCCCGGCGCAGCCGGGCGGCGCTCTCGCCGGTCAGCTCGGAGGCCTTCTCCAGGGAGCGGTTGACGGGGTTGCTCGCCAGGTGCATCACGCCGTAGCCGTTCGCCTGGCTGGGCTCTCCGCCGTGACCGTTCAGCCGGGACTCGCCGTAGCCGACGGCGGCCAGCAGATCGCGTGGTACGTCGTACGCGTGCGCCGCTTCGGCGAAGGCGCGGTTCACCGGGTCGGCCGTGTCCGCGTGGGGGGCGGCGTTCGAGGGCTGCCCGGTCGCGAGGAGGGCCGTGGCGGTGAGGACGGCCAGGGCACAGACGCGGACCCGGGTTCGGGCGGCGGTGCGTGGGGGCATGGGGGCTCCTGCTCCGTGGGAGGAAGTAAAAAGCCCTCGGGCCCGGGTGGGCCAGAGGGATGCCGAACCCGGCCAGGCTATCGATGTGAGTGGGACATGACAAAGGGGGGAATGGTCGATCCGGCTGGCAACATCCTGCAAATTCACGGGAGTTACCCGGACCGCTGAGCCTGTCGGGTGACATCGAGCGTCACCCGACAGGGGTGCCGGTACCGGTTGACGAAGCCTCGGCTACCAGCGGTCGCGGTGGATCACGTCCGCGACCGGTCGCCGCCGCACGGGGCCGAAGTTGCCCGCGGGCCACCCCACCGGAACGGCGGCGAACGTCGCCATGTCGTCCGGGATGCCCAGCTCTTTCTTCCACTCCTGCTCCAGCATCAGATGCCAGATGGTGATGTTCGCGGCGAGCCCCAGCCCCCGGGCGGCGAGCAGCAGGTTCTGCACCCCCGGATAGACGCAGGAGCCCTCGGCCAGCGCCTGGAAACGGGTCTGCGTGGTCATCATGTGCTCCGTGCCCGCCGGGCCGAGCGCCCGCGCCGAGGCAGCGAGACCCTCCTCGTCCAGCCGCGGCTCGGGGAACCGGTAGCACGGCACGATCAGCACCGGGGTGTCGGCGAAGTGGTCGCGCTGATACTCGATCGCCGCGACCATCCGCCCGTACGCCGCCTCGTCCATGCCCTCGGGGGCGTACTTCCCGGTCGTCGCCAGATATGCGTCCACGCACCGCTTCCACAACGGGGCGAGCCGCGCCATCACCTCGCGGTCGGTCACCACCACGTACTCGTAACACTGCATGTTGCCGCCGCTGGGACCCCAGACGGCGGCCTGTATCAGCTGCTCGACCGTCTCCTCGGGCACCGCGTCCGGCTTGAGGCGGCGCATGGCGCGCATCGTGGACATGGTGTCGAAGAGAGCGGGGCCGCCGAGGGCGGACGGGTCGGCCTGAACTGTTTCCATGGTCATGATCGCGGAGTTTACGTTTCGGACGGGCACACCGTAAGGGTCGCCTGCCGTATGATGACTGACCAGTCAGTCATTCAATTGGGGGCTCACGACATGGCCAAGAGAGTCGACTCGGTGGCGCGCCGGGACATGATCCTGAGGGCAGCCGTACGGGTGTTCGCCCGGCAGGGGTTCGCCGCGACGCGGGTGGACGACGTCGCCGGAGAAGCGGGCGTCGCCAAGGGCAGCGTCTACCTCTACTTCGACAGCCGGGACGCCTTGCTCGTGGCCGCCTTCGAGGAGTACGCGGCCCGCTCGCAGGAGGTGATCCAGCAGGCCCGTAGCGGTGCGGGGGACGGGCTGGAGCGGCTCGCCTCGCTGGTGCGGTCGGTGGTGGACATGGTCGCGGCCGAGCCCGAGCTCGCCCGGATCCTCATCGACCTGTGGGCCGCCGGACGGCAGGGGAAGGCCTCCGGGGTGGATGTCCCGGCCGTGTACCGCGAGTACCGCGCGGTGATCGCCGAACTGCTCGCCGACGCCGAGGCCGAGGGGATCTCCCGCGCGGGGGTGGGCGAAGGCCATGCGGCGGTGGTCGTCGGGGCGATCGAGGGCTGTGTGCTGCAGTGGATCGTCGATCCCGCGCTGCCGATCGCGGAGCTGTCGGCGCCGATCATCGACGTGTGCGTCGAGGGGCTGCGCCGCGGAGGGGCGGCGTGAGGACCGCGGGTGTCACGACCGCCCGGTGGCTCGACGCACAGTTGGTGGCGCCGGGGGCCGAGCGGGGTGAGCGGATCATCTGTTACGCGGGTGCGCTCGCCGGTTCCGTGTTCGCGACGGCCCTCGCCCTGCGCGCCCAGCACACGTGGTTGTCGCTGATCGTGATCGCTGTGGTGGCCTTCGATCTGTTCGGCGGCACGGTCGTCAACGCCACACGGTCCGCCAAGCGCCGGTTCCACCGCCCAGGACGCTCCTCCCGGCGTCATCTCGCGTTCGTGGCCGCCCATGTCCAGCCGTTCGTCCTGGCCCTGCTCGTCCCGGGGTTCGGCCTGCTCTCCGCCTGCGTCGTCTACGCACTCACGCTCGGCGGGGCGGCCGCTGTCCTGATCGCCCCCCTGGACCTCCGGCGCCCGGTCGCCTTCGCCGTCTCCGCCCTGGCGATCACGGCTGCCTCGACCTCGGTGGCCGTCCCCGACGAGTTGGCCTGGTTCGCCCCCGTCCTGGTGATCAAGCTGCTGCTGGCCCACCTGCTCCCGGAGGGCGCGGAGCGGTGACCTGCCGCTGCCGCGCCCCGCCGCCTCAGCGCCGCGTCAGCCGCACCACCGGGATGTCCCGCTCGGTGCCCGCCTGATACTGCCCGTAGCGCGGGAACAGCTCCACCAGACCCGGCCAGACCCGCGCCTTCTCCTCGGCCGGCAGCGTCGCCGCCACCGCGCCGAACCGCTCGGTGTTCACCCGCAGTTCGACGTCCGGGTTGGCCTGGAGGTTCAGATACCACAGCGGCGGCCGGTCCGAGCCGCCGTTGGACGCCACGATCAGATAGTCCTCGCCGTCCCGCCCGTACATCAGCACCGTGCGCCGCACCGTCCCGCTGCGCCGTCCCACGTAATCCATCAGCAGACACGGCACCCCGAGCTGGGTGGTGCCCTTCGTGCCGCCGGAGGACTCGTAGAGCTCGGCCTGCCGGGCGACCCAGTCGGCGGGGCTCAATGCGACCTCCGCGGTGCCGTCCTGATCGCCGTCCTGCTCGGCCGCCATCGGTTTCTCCTTCTCTCGTGCCGTCCCGTACGGGCTCCGCCCCCATCCTGGCACCCACCCGCGCCGCGCCCCGGATTCGTACACCTGGACACCACGCCCACCGCACGGGGGAACGCGGACCGGGGACCCGTCCGCGAAGGCGTATAAAGGGTCCTTCCGGAGCAGCCGGCGTCCCCCGATGGCCCCTCCCCCCACCTCCCCTCACCACGCGGCCGACGTCACCGCGTCACCGAGCCCAGGAGAGCCGAATGAGCACGTCGGAAGAGATCAGCACGCTGCTGGTGACGAAGTTCGGAACCGACCCCGGGGCGATCAGCCCCGATGTCCCGCTGCACCGGCTGCGGCTGGACTCCCTCGCGCTGGAGGAGCTGCGGCTGCTCATCGAGGACCGGCTGGACGTGGACCTGGAGGACGTCGCGCTCACCTCGCGCGACACCGTCGGCCGCCTCGTCGAGGCGGTCCACGGGAAGGTCACCGCATGAGCGCGGCGACAGCGGGGCCCTACCGGCGGACGCCGCTCGCCCCGTTCGCCGCCGCCGTCACCGGCGTCGGCCTGGTCACCTCGGCCGGTACGGGCGTGGACGCCGCCTGGCACGGAGTCACCGAGGGCCTCGTGCCGAGCGCCGCGGCCCGGCCCGAACTGGCCGAGCTGCCCTGCGACTTCTTCTACTCCGTCACCGACTGCGACCCGGGGGCCGTCCTCGGGGTGGCCGCCCAGCGGCTGATGGACCGCTTCGCCCAGCTCGCCGTCATCGCCGCCCGCGAGGCCGTCGCCGACGCCGGCCTCGACCCGTCCGTCTGGGACAGCGGCCGCGTCGGCGTCGTCATCGGCTCCGCCCACGGCGGGTTGCCCTTCTACGACGAGCAGGCCGCCGCCCTCGCCGGCCGCGGCCCCCGCCGGGTCTCCCCGAAGCTCGCCCCGCTCAGCGTCGTCAACGGCGCGGCCAGCAGCGTCAGCCTGGATCTCGGCGTCCACGGGCCCAGTCAGGCCGTCTCCACCGCCTGCTCCTCCGGCACCGTCGCCATCGGCACCGCCCACCAGATGCTCCGCTCCGGGGCCTGCGACATCGTCATCGCGGGCGGCGCCGAGTCCACCTGCACCCGCCTCCTGATCGCCAGCGCCTGCAGCCTCAAGGCCGTCTCCACCCGCCGCGAGGACCCCGCGGCCGCCTGCCGCCCCTTCGACACCCACCGCGACGGATTCGTCGTCGGCGAGGGCGCCGGGCTCGTGGTCCTGGAACACCCGGAGCACGCCCGCGCCCGGGGCGCCGCCGTCCACGCCCAGGTGAGCGGCTACGGAGCCTCCAGCGACGCCCACTCCGCCGTCGCCCCGGACCCCGAAGGCCTCGGCATCGAAAGGGCGTTGCGCACCGCGCTCGCCGACGCGGGCCTCGCCCCGGCCGACGTCGGGCACGTCAACGCACACGGCACCTCGACGCTCTCCAACGACCTGATCGAGGCGACCATGCTCCGCCGGGTCCTCGGCGACGGCCCGCTGGTGACCTCCACCAAGGCGATGACCGGCCACACCCTCGGCGCGGCCGGCGGCATCGAGACCGCGCTCACCGTGCTCGCCCTCCAGCACCAGCTGGTCCCGCCCACCGTCAACCTGGACGCGCCCGATCCGCGGATCCCGATCGACGTGGTGGCCAAGGAAGCCCGCGGCGCGTCCTTCGACTGCGCCGTCAAGACCTCGCTCGGCTTCGGCGGCCACAACGCGGCACTCGTCCTCACCAGGGCCTGAGCGGAAGGGAACGCAGGAGCACATGCCCGAGGAGATCATCCGGACCCTGTCGGTCGACGGAGTGCGCTACAGCTACCGCGTCCTGCCGCACTCCCGCCCCGGCGGCGTCCCGGCCACCGAACCGACGCTCATTCTCGGCGGCGCGCTCCAGGGCATGTTCGGCTGGCCCCAGATGGACGACCACCTGGGCCCGGCCGGAGACGTCGTCACCGCCGACCTGCCGGGCATGGGCAGCGCCGACCCGCTCCCGCCGGGCCCCAGTGCCGATCTGCTGCGCCGGGCCGTCCTCTCCATCGCCGACGACCTCGGCGCCCCCCGGCTCAACATCTTCGGCTTCTCCTACGGCACGGCCATCGCCTTCGGCTTCGCCCGCCGCCACCGCGAGCGGGTGGCACGCCTGGCCCTCGGCGGCGTCCCGGTCCACATCGACGCGGTCCAGGTCGCCTGCTGGGAGCGGGCCCGGCGGCAGCTGGCCGCCGGCGACCGCGAGGGGTTCGCCGCCACGGCGGCCGACGCACTGATGTGCCTGGACCCCGAACGACCCGTACACCGCCGTGAGTTGGCCCGACGCTATGTGCGGCGCTCCTTCCTGCACGCGCTCACCCACTCGCCGCACGCGGCGGACTCGCTCTACCGGGCGCTGGCCGACCGGCCCGACTTCTCCGGCGGTCTCACCGGCGTACCGGCGCTGGTCTTCGCCGGGGAGCACGACACGGTGACCTCGCCCGCGCGGCAGCGGGAGTTCGCCGCGACGATCGAGGGCAGCCGGTTCCTGACGATCGGGGAGTCCGACCACTGGGTGGTGCTGGAGCGGGCCGACGAGGTGGCCTCGCTGGTCTCCCGGTTCTTCACCGGGCACGAACCGGTGACCGGCGCGGTCACCCTGCCGCGCCAGGCGGGCGCCCCGGTGGGGCGGACCTGAGCTTCAGGTCCGCCCCACCGGGTCACGGCCTCAGTGCCCGTGGCCGTGCGAGCCCTCGGCCTTGATCCGGACCACCTGCGGGTCGTGGTCGCTCGCCTGGTCGGCGAACTCGGCGTTGATGTGCACCACGTCGTAGTCGAGGCGGCGGATGCCGGGGCTCGTCAGGATGTGGTCCAGCGTCTGCGAGTTGCCGTCGAAGACATAGCTGTACCGCTCGGACGCGGGCAGCGTCGAGATCAGCGGCTTGAGCGCCTTCCCCTTGGTCAGGGCCTTCATCGTCGGGGAGAACTCGAAGTCGTTGAAGTCCCCGAGCGCGACGACCTTGGCCGACCTGTCCGCCTTCAGCAGCGAGGCGACGAAGGTGTTCACCTCGGCGGCCTGCTGGATGCGCTTCGCCTCCGAGGAGCGCGTCGGCTCCTGGTAGCGGCCGTGCAGCGGCTGGTCGCCGCCCTTGGACGCGAAGTGGTTGCCGATGACGAAGACGGGCTTGCCCCGGAAGACGAACTCGCCCACCAGCGGCTTGCGGCTGTCCGCCCACGCCGCGCTCGCCGGATTGATCCGGCCGGGCGAGGCGGAGAGCCGGACACCCTTCCCCGCCTTCACGGCCTCCACCGCCGTGGTGGCGTCGCCGCCAGGACGGTCGGTGAAGGAGACCCGCTTGGGGTTGTAGAGGAAGACGTTGCGGATGTTGCCGCCGGGCTCGCCGCCGTCCTTGTTGTTCTCGGGGGCGATGTAGCGCCAGGCGTAACGCGGCCCGCCCTGCGCGACGATCGCGTCCGTGAACCGCTTCAGCGTGGCCTCGGACCCCACCGTGCCGTCGTTGACCGCGCCGTTGTCGTCCTGGATCTCCTCCAGCGAGACGATGTCGGGGGAGGAGAGATTGACCGCGACGCCCGCGGCCAGCGTGTCGAACTTGGCCTGGTCGTCGCTCGCGTCGAGGTTCTCCACGTTGTACGTGGCGACCGCCAGCTCGTCCTTCTTCTGCTTGCGGGTCACCTCGCGCCGCAGCTTCTTGTCGACGACCGTGCCCAGCTCGGTGGCCTGCACGTTGTAGCCGCCGTACGACGCGTAGTCGAGGACGCCGGTGGTGCGGCCCTTGAGGACGTCACCGACGTTGGCCGTCGGCACCGGCTGCGCCGGGTCCAGCGACATCACCTTGAGCCGGCCGGTGTTCTGGTCCTGGTACGAGGCGTAGAGGGTGCCGCCGCGCCGGGTCGGGTTCTCCTTCGGCTTGACGGTCACCCAGATCTCGTCGTACGCGGTCGTCGCCCCGGTCACCCGGGTGTCGGCGATCCGGACCCGGGAGCCCTCCAGCGCCTCGTACAGGTCCAGCGCGTAGCGCTTCGGGTCCAGGGGCAGCGCGTCGATCGCCCCGCCGTCCGCCGAGGGCACATAGCGGCCGGGCACCGAGCGGGCGTCGAGGACGACCGGGGCGGGCAGCGCGTTGCCGGAGGAGAGGACGGTGGTGCGCGGTGCGGTGATCTGGGTGAGCGACTGGGTGCCGGTGCCCGGGTAGTACTCGGCGACCTTGCCGCTGACCAGGACCGCGTCGCCGACCTGCACGGCCGGGGCGGTGGAGCCGGTGTAGACGAACAGGCCCTCGCTCGTGCGCGGGTCGTGGTCGGGCGCGGTGTCCTGGATCCAGAAGCCGCGCGAGCCGCTGGTGCGGACGCCGGTGACGACGCCCGGGACGCCGTCGACCGTCGAGCCGTCGAGCGGAGAGACGCGGGTGGCGCCCTGGATGTCGTGGATCCGTACGTCACCGGGCTCGGTGGGGCCGGGCTCCTCGGGCTCCTGCCCGCCGCCGGACGTCTCGCCCTTCGTGTTGACCGGGGTCGGGGCGCCCGCGGCGAGGTCGGCCGCGTTGTCGTCGGTGTCGGCGAGCGAGGCGGCCCGCGCCACGGACGCGGTGGCCGAGGCGCCGGGGACCGGGCCGCTGCCCTCCCGGACGACCGCGGAGCCGTAGCCGACCAGATCGACGATCCGGGTGTCCGCCGCGCAGTCCGCCGCCGATTTGCAGGTGAGCGGGGCCGTCCCGGAGACCAGGGCGACCGTGCCGCTGCCCGCCGCCATCGCGACCGTGCCGGTGGCGTCGGCGGTGGGCAGCGCGACCGTGCCGCCGGTGCCCGCGGCCTGGGCGACCAGATAGCGGCCGCCGGGCGCGATCGACCCGGTCAGCTCGGAGACCTGCCACAGCGAACCGGCCGACGGGCTGCCCGGCAGGTACTGGACGCTGAGACCGCCGACCTCGAAGGGCGCGGAGCCGGCGTTGGCCAGCTCGACGAAGTCCCGGGTCAGCGTCGCGCCGGAGTTGCCCCCGCCGCCGTACACCTCGGAGATGACGGCGGTGGCGGACGGGGCCGCCTGGGCGGCGGGCAGGGCGGTCACCGCGAGAGCGACGGCGACGGCGCCGGTCAGCAGGACGGAACCGGATCTGTATATCTGCACGGGAGGTGCCCCCAACTGAACTGAGTAGTAGGGGCAAAAGCTATGCGCGTAGAACAGGGCATGACAAGGCATCATCGGTTAATTCCCGGCATCATCCGGATGGAGCGCGGGTATCACCGCCCCGCACCGATCGCCGCACCCCCGCTTCGCGCGCCCGCCACACGCCTGTCACATGCGGCAACGGACGGGCAACACGCCCTGCTGAGACGGCCGTCCACCATGCGGTCAACGGTTTGACCGGGTTACGCCGTTCCGACTAGGTTGCGCGCCATGCAGCGATCCGCACACCTGACGACGCGAGGTCATGTCGACCTGAAGCGCGTGTGCTCCGCGGCGTGTCACCGGGCCTGAACGCACCCGCCCCGTCGCGACCGCCGCCGGAGCCCTTCCGGCGTGCGCACCCGGGGCCCACCGTTCCATGGGAGAAGCCGAACCCGCTCCGGCCCGGCGCCGGAGGTCTCGGCCCGAGGCTCCGTCCGGACGCCTTCCCGCACGGCCCGCTGCCATCGAGGACCTGTGAAGACACCTGTGAAGCGTCCGCCCGTGCCCGCCCGCCGCCCCGCCCCGCTGCGCCGCTCGGACATCCCGGCCGCCGGGCCCGCCCGCCGTGTCTCCGGCACCGGCTCCGGCTCCGTGCTGAGCGCCATCCTCGACCACGGGCCCGTCGCCCGGTCCACCGTCGCCCGGCTCACCGGCCTCTCCCCGGCGGCGGTCACCGGCCATGTCGGGCAACTGCTGGCGCGCGGCCTCGTCCGCGAGGGCGCGGAGACCGCCGGGCCCAAAGGGCTCGGCCGCCCCCACATACCCGTGGAGATCGACACCGGCCGCTATCTGGTCGCCGGGGCCCATGTCGCCGTCGCGCACTCCACCGTCGCGCTGATGGACCTGCGCGGCCGGATCGTCGCCGAGGACCGGCAGCCGCACGCCATCGGGGCGATGGGCCCGTACGCCACCGTCCCCGGCGGCTCCCCGCGCGGCCTGGCCAGCGGTCCGGCCCTGCTGCGCGACCTCGCCGACCGGCTGCCCCGGCTCGTCGAGGCGCACGGCGCAGGGCGGACCGTCCTCGCCCTCGGCTTCGCCACCGGCCACCGGGTCGACCCCGCCGCCGGAGTCGTCGTCGAGCATCCGCACCTGGGCTGGCGGGACGTCCCGGTGCGCGAGATCCTCGAAGCCGCCACCGGCCTTCCGGTCCATGTGGACAGCCACTCCCGGGCGTTGGCCCGTGCCGAGCAGCTGTTCGGCGAGGCCTCGACCCGGGCCAGCACCGTCCTGCTCTTCGTCGGAGCCGTGGTGGACGCGGCGTTCGCCAGCTCCGGAACGATGCATCTGGGCCCCCGCTCCGGCGCGGGCAGCGTGGCCCATCTGCCGCTGGGGGCAGGCGGATCGGGCGGGGCCGAACCCTGTTCGTGCGGCCGTACCGGCTGCCTCCAGTCGGAGGTCTCCGAGCGGGCCATGGTGCGCCGCGCCGCCGAACAGGGCCTGTACGTCGGCTCGTTCACCGAACTGCTCGACGGCGCCCTGGCCGGCGACGCGCGAGCCCTGGCGCTCTTCCGCCGCCGGGCCCTGCTCGTCGGCCGGGCGGCGGCCCTGCTGCTGGACATGTTCGACCCGGAGGTCCTGGTGGTCGTCGAACCGGGAGCGGGCCGGATCCCGGAGTGCCTGGCGGACCTCCGGGCGGAGGTGGCGCAGCGCTCCTGGGTCTGCGACGACCCCGAACGGGCCGTGGTGCCCAGCAGCTTCACCGGATCGGTGCTGGCCACGGCGGGCGGCGCGGTGGCGCTCGGCGCGCTGTACACCGACCCGCTGGGGCCCTGGCCCGCGCTGCCCGCGGTGTCCTGACCACGCGGGCCGACCCCTGTCCGCGGCCGGTGCGGAACCCGACTTAATTCAGAACGTTGCATTGTTGACCGGCCCGACAGCACCACAGGACAATGGATTCATGACCAGCCGACAGCGTATTCAGCAGAGCGTGCCCCGCACGGCTCGCCGCTGTCGCACGGCTGCGCCGGTGAGGGTTTTCTCCCGGCCCTGTCGTTGTCGCCGCTGTCCGGGTTCCCGATAAACCCAGCAGACTTCCGGGTGTAAGGGCAAGAGGACGATACCCGCGGGATGTTCACCTTCCCGCCGGGTGATCCGCGCTGTCCTCCCGTGCCTCCGTGCGCCCATTTCCCGTATTCCCCTCCTTCCGCTCCGGGAGAGATGTTGACCGTCACCGTGCCCTCCTATGCCCCCGCCTACGCCCCCGACCGTTTCAAGCAGGTGTTCCGCCGCTATCCGGCGGGCGTGGTCGTCGTCACCGCCGACTCCGGCGGCGGGCCCATCGGATTCACCGCCACCTCGCTCACCTCGCTGTCCCTGGACCCGCCGCTGGTCTCGTACGGCATCGGCACCACGACCTCCTCCTGGCCGCATGTCGAGGTGGCGTCCTCCACCGTCGTCAACTTCCTCGGCGCCGACCAGGAATCGCTCGCCCGCACCTTCGCCACCAGCGGCATCGACCGGTTCGCCGCCCCCACCGCCTGGCGGCGGCTGCCGGAGGGCGAGCCGGTGCTCGACGGGGTGGCCGGCTGGCTGCGCCTGGAGACCGAACAGATCGTGCCCGCCGGCGACCACCGGATCGTCATCGCCCGGGTCACCGAATCCTGGCTCGACGAGGGCCGGGCCCCGCTGCTGTTCCACGACGGCGCCTACCACTCCCTCTGAGATTCAGGAATTCACCCCATGCCTCGTCACCGGACCAACGAATCCTCCACCACCACGAGAACCGTGGGCCGCAGATCTTTTCTCGCCCTCGCCACCGGAACGGTTCTCGGCCTCGCCGCCTGCTCTCCGCAGGCGAAGACCGTGGCCAGTTCCGAACCCGCCGGAAAACTTCCCTCGGGCCCTCCTCCGGCGGGTACGAAACTGACCGTCGCGGTCCGCCAGACCCGGCTCCAGCTCGAACCCGCCGGGCTCAAGAAGGACCTCGCCTTCACCGTTTCCGAATGGCCGAACCTGAGTGCGGGCCCGGATATCATCCAGGGATTCCGGGCCGAATCCATCGACCTCGCCTCCAATGCGGGAATTCCGCCGATCCAGGCCAAGGCCATCGGCGTCGACACAAAGATCGTCGCCGTCCAGGTGCGCCCGCTGCCCCTCTACACCTTCGCCACCGCGCCCGGCTCGGACATCGCCTCGGCCGAGGACTTCCGCGGCAAGAAGATCGGCTTCTCCCAGGGCCAGGCCCAGGGCGTCGTCGTCCTGCGCGCCCTCAAGGCGGCCGGGCTGAAGAACAGCGACGTCGAACTCGTCGCCCTGCCCAGCACCCAGTTCCTCACCGCCCTGCAGTCCAAGCAGGTCGACGTGGCGCCGCTCGGCGAACCGACCCTCACCAAGTACCTCGATCAGTACGGCAAGGACGGCGCCACCGGCCTCAAGACCGATGTGGTGGATCTGCTCACCGTCCTGTGGGCCCCGGTTGCGGTGCTCGACGACCCGGCGAAGGCCGCCGCTGTCCGCAACTTCGTCCCGTTGTGGGCCAAGGGTCTCGTCTGGGCCTGGGAGCACCAGGACGAGTGGATCGACACGTACTACGTGAAGGACCAGGGCGTCTCCGCGGCCGACGGCAAGCGCATCGTCTCCTCCCTGAACAAGCCGCAGTTCCCGCTCAGTTGGGACAAGGCCATCCAGTGGGAGCAGGAGACCGCCAACCTGATGGCCGAGGGCGGTTTCGTACCGAAGCAGGACGTCGCCGACCTGTTCGACCGCCGCTTCGAGCGCCTGGCGGCCGAGTCCGTTCCCGCCGAGTACCGGGAGACCTCATGACCGACCTGCTGCCCTCCGCCCGCACCGGCGGGCCCACCGTCCTCACCAAGGGCGCGGCCCCACCGGCGGACCCGCACCCGGACCCCGGCCCCACCGTCGCCCGCGGCACCCGCCGACGGCTCGGTCCCGGCCGGCCCCTGCCCTTCGGCCGGCTCATCGGCCCCGTCCTGCTGATCGCCCTGTGGTGGGCCGCCTCCGCCTCCGGCTACCTGGACCCGCGCATCCTGTCCGGGCCCGGCAGCGTGATCTCCACCGCCTCCGACCTGGTGGCCACCGGCCGCCTCCAGGACAACGTCCTCATCTCCCTGCAACGCGCCGGGCTCGGCCTGTTCTTCGGCGTCACCAGCGGAGTGGTGCTCGCGGTCGCGGCCGGACTGAGCCGTAGCGGCGAGTACCTGATCGACGGGCCGCTCCAGATCAAGCGGGCCATCCCCTCGCTCGCCATGCTGCCCCTGCTGATCCTCTGGCTCGGCATCGGCGAGGAGATGAAGGTGACCGTCATCGCCCTCGGCGTCGCGGTCAGCATGTACATCAACACCTTCGCCTTCCTGACCTCCATCGACAGCCGGTACGTGGAGCTCGCCGAAGGCCTCGACCTCAGCCGCGCCCAGTTCGTCCGCAAGGTCGTCGTCCCCGGCTCGCTGCCCGGCTTCTTCGTCGGTCTGCGCCTCGGCGTTACCTCGTCCTGGCTCGGACTGATCGTCGTCGAGCAGATCAACGCCACCAGCGGCATCGGCTACATGATGTTCCAGGCCCAGCTGTACGCCCAGTCCGACGTGATCATCGTGGGTCTGGTGGCCTACGGGATCTTCGGCTTCGCCTCGGACGCGGCCGTACGCGCCATCGAGAGGAGGGCCCTGTCATGGCGACGCACCCTGGCGGGCTGATCACCGAGGTCCACCCCGCGGTCCGGACGAAGCGGCTGGTACGGAGGTTCGGCGACCGGGTCGTCCTCAAGGAGATCGACCTGGACATCGCGCCGGGGGAGTTCACCGCCCTCCTCGGCCGCAGCGGTTCGGGGAAGTCCACCCTGCTGCGGGCCGTCGCCCGGCTGGACCACACGGTCGAGGGCTCCGGTGAACTCACCGTCCCGGAAAGGGTGTCGCTCTCCTTCCAGGACTCCCGGCTGCTGCCCTGGCTCCGCGTCCTGGACAACGTGATCCTCGGGCTGCGCGGCCCCGCCGCCCGCGAACGCGGCCTGACCGCCCTGGAGGAGGTGGGCCTGGCCGGCCGGGACCGCTCTTGGCCGCACGAGCTCTCCGGCGGCGAGCAGCAGCGCGCCGCTCTCGCCCGCGCCCTGGTCCGGGAGCCCGAACTCCTTCTGGCCGACGAGCCGTTCGGGGCGCTCGACGCCCTGACCCGGATCAAGATGCACGGACTGCTGCGCGAGCTGTACGAGCGCCACCGCCCCGCGGTGCTCCTGGTCACCCATGACGTGGACGAGGCCGTGGAGCTCGCCGACCGGGTCCTGGTCCTGGAGGACGGCCTGGTCTCCGTCGACCTCGCCATCGACCTGCCCACCCCGCGCTCCCGCCGGGACGCCCGCTTCCAGGAGTACCGCGACGCCCTGCTCGCGGCCCTGGGCGTCGAGCAGCCGGCCCCGACCGCCTGACCCGTACGCGTACGGCACCGGCCGCCTGACCCGTACGCGTCCAGGCTCGCCCGCCCGCCCCGTACGCGCAGACCGCACCGGCCCCCGCCGCAGTGGCGCGCGACCGCCCACTCACCTCACCCGTACGGGAACACCTCCCGCACCCGCCTGGAGACACCCATGCCTTCCGCCGAACCCCGCAAGCAGCTCCACCTCAACGCCTTCCTCATGTCCACCGGACACCACGAGGCGTCCTGGCGGCTCCCCGAGAGCCCCGCCGAGGCGGGCTCCGACATCGAGCACTACAAGAACCTCGCCCGGATCGCCGAACGCGGCCGCCTCGACTCCCTCTTCCTCGCCGACAGCCCGGTCCTGATGGGCGACCCCGGCCGCCGCCCCGCCGCCAAGCTGGAGCCCACCGTTCTGCTCACCGCGCTCGCCGGGGCCACCGAGCACATCGGGCTCATCGCCACCGCCTCCACCAGCTACAACGAGCCCTACAACCTGGCCCGCAGGTTCGCCTCGCTGGACCATGTCTCCGGCGGTCGGGCCGGCTGGAACATCGTCACCACCGCCGGGGCCGACGCCGCCCGCAACTTCGGCCTGGACGACACCCCACTGCACCACGAGCGCTACCGCCGTGCCGCCGAGTTCGTCGAGGTCTCCACCAAACTGTGGGACAGCTGGGCCGACGACGCGGTCGTCGCCGACAAGGCGAAGGGCGTCCACGCCCTCGCCGACCGGGTCCGGGCCATCGAGCACCGCGGCGAGTTCTTCCGCGTCGACGGACCCCTCAACGTCCAGCGCCCGCCGCAGGGTCACCCGCTGCTGGTGCAGGCCGGATCCAGCGAGGACGGCAAGGACTTCGCCGCCCGCTACGCCGAGGCGGTGTTCACCGCCCAGCAGACCCTGGAGGAGGGCATCGCCTTCTACAAGGACGTCAAGGCGCGGGCCGTGGCGCTCGGCCGGGACCCCGACACCATCAAGATCCTGCCCGGCATCGTCCCCGTCATCGGCGACACCGAGGCCGAGGCCCGGGAGCTGGACGCCGAGCTGGACCGCCTCATCGTCCCCGAGTACGCCAAGCGGCAGCTCGCCCTGCGCCTGAAGATCGCCCCGGACGACCTCGACCTCGACGCCGAACTCCCCGAGGACATCCCCACCGAGGACGAGATCGAGGGCGCCAAGAGCCGCTACACCCTCATCGTGGAACTCGCCCGCCGCGAGAATTTGACGGTACGTCAACTCATCGGCAGGCTCGGCGGCGGACGCGGCCACCGCACCTTCGCGGGCACCGCCGAGCAGGTCGCCGACACCATCGAGCACTGGTACGACAGCGGGGCCGCCGACGGCTTCAACATCATGCCCGCCGTGCTCCCCTCGGGCCTGGAGGTCTTCGTCGACCGGGTCGTCCCGATCCTCCAGGAGCGCGGCCTGTTCCGCACCGAGTACACCGGCGCCACCCTGCGCGAGCACTACGGCCTGCCGCGCCCCGCCAACCAGCTCTTCGACGGCACCGGCACGGACCGCGTCGCCGCCGCCCCGGCCACGGCAGGGGCCCGGTGACGGACTGTACGGCGCGCGAAGGCGCCGGCCCCCGGCAGCACCCGGGGACCGGCGCCGGCCGGCGGCCCGACCCCGAACACGGCTGGGCCCGGCGGCTGTTCGCCTACTGCCTGCGCCACCGCACCGACCTCCTCCTCGCCTTCGGCGCGGCGCTCGTCGCCGCCCTGGCCACCGCCACCCTGCCCCTCGTCCTGCGCCACGTCGTGGACGGCCTCGCCGGCTCCACCGGCTCCCTCGCCCCGTGGATCGCCCTGCTCGCCGGGCTCGGCGCCGTCCGCTTCGGCGCGAGCTTCACCCGTCGCTACCGCTCCGGACGGCTCTCGCTCGGCGTCCAGTACGACCTGCGCAACGATGCCTTCGCCGCCCTGCTGCGGCTCGGCGGCGCCCAGCAGGACGGGCTGCGCACCGGACAGGTGGTGAGCCGGTCCATCTCCGACATCACCCTCGTCCAGACCCTGCTGCAGTTCCTGCCCAACCTCACCGGCAACGTCCTGATGTTCCTGACCTCGCTGGTCCTCATGGCGTTCCTCTCCCCGCTGCTGACCGTCGTCGCCCTCGTCGTCGGCCCGCTGCTCTATCTGATCGCCCTGCGCAGCCGCCGCGACCTCTTCCCCGCCAACTGGCACGCCCAGCAGGAGGCCGCCGAGGTCGCCTCCACCGTCGAGGCGACCGTCACCGGCGTCCGCGTCGTCAAGGGCTTCGGCCAGGAGGACCGCGAACTGGCAGGTCTTGAGGAGCGCGCCCGGGGCCTGTTCGCCTCCCGGCTGCGGGTGGTCCGCTTCACCGGCCGCTACAACCCGGCGCTCCAGGCCGTACCCGCCCTCGGCCAGGTCGCCGTCCTCGCCCTCGGCGGCTGGATGGCCCTGCACGGCCGGATCTCGCTCGGCACCTTCCTCGCCTTCACCACCTACCTCGGCTCCTTCGTCACCCCCGTACGCCAGGTCGCCACCCTGCTCACCGTCTGGCAGCAGGCCCGCGCCGGAGCCGAACGCGTCCTGGAGGTCATCGACGAGGCCCCCGTCATCACCGACGCCCCGGACGCCCGCGAGCTGCCCGACCGGCCGCCCGCGCTCTCCTGGCGGGACGTCACCTTTCGTTACGGGGACGGCCCGCCGCTCCTCGACGGCTTCACGCTCGATGTCCGCCCCGGCGAGACCCTCGCCCTGATCGGCGCGGCCGGCTCCGGCAAGTCGACGGCCGCCGCGCTGCTGCCCCGGTTCTACGACGTGCCCTCCGGCACGGTCGCCGTCGACGGCACCGACGTGCGCGAACTGTCCCTCGCCTCGCTGCGCTCCCGGATCGGCTACGTCTTCGAGGAGAGCCTGCTGGTCTCCGACACCGTGCGCGCCAACATCGCCTACGGGGCGCCGGACGCCACGGACGAGCAGATCCGCGCCGCCGCCCGGATCGCCCGCGCCGACGCGTTCGTCGAACGGCTCCCGAAGGGCTACGAGACCGTCGTCGGCGAGCAGGGCCTCACGCTCTCCGGCGGTCAGCGCCAGCGCGTCGCGCTCGCCCGCGCCCTGGTCGGCGACCCGGCGATCCTGGTCCTGGACGACGCGACCTCCGCCATCGACGCCCGCGTCGAGGCCGATATCCACGCCGGGCTGCACGCCGAGACCCGCCGCCGGACCACCCTGATCGTGGCGCACCGCCGCTCCACCCTGGAGCTCGCCGACCGGATCGCCGTGCTGGACGGCGGCCGCGTCACGGACACCGGCACGCTGGACGAACTCCGGTCCCGCTCAGCCCTGTTCCGTACGCTGCTGTCCACCGCCGAGCCGACCGCCTCCGAGCCCGTGGCCGAGGCGCCGGCCGGCGGGGTCACCGCGGACCTGTGGCTGCGGGACGAGGCCGCGGGCGTCGACCCCGAGGAAGGCACCGCGGTCCGGGCCGCCCAGGCGCTCGCCGAGGCCGCCGCCACCTCCGGGCCGGGACGCGGCGGACCCGGCGGCGGAGTGCTCGGCTCGGCCCCGCCGAGCCCCGAGCTGATCGCCGGACTCGCCCGCCTCCCGCTGCCCGCCGCCGACCCGAAGGTCACCACCGAACAGGCCGTCGCCGCCGACCCGGAGTTCCACCTCGGCACCCTGCTGCGCCCCTTCCGGCTCCCGCTGATCCTCGGACTGCTGCTGGTCGCCCTCGACGCCGGAGCCCAGATCGCCGTACCGGTCCTCGTCCGCCATGGGGTGGACCACGGCGTCGCCCGGCAGGCCGGAGGCGTGCTGCTGGCGGCCGCCGCCGTCGCCGGGCTGGTCGTCGCGGCGAACTGGCTGATCGGCGTGGCCCAGGTCCGCACCACCGGACGCACCGGAGAGCGGCTGCTCTACACCCTGCGGGTGAAGACCTTCGCCCAGCTCCAGCGGCTCGGTCTGGACTACTACGAGCGGGAGCTCGGCGGCCGGATCATGACCCGGATGACCACCGACGTGGACGCCCTGTCGAACTTCCTCCAGACCGGGCTCATCACCGCCGTCGTCAGCCTGCTCACCGTCCTCGGCGTGCTGGTCGCCCTCCTGGTCATCGACGCGGGCCTCGCCGTCGTCCTGCTCCTAGCCCTCCCCGTACTGATCGGCGCCACTGCCCTCTTCCGGCACCACTCGGTCCCCGCCTACCGCGAGGCCCGCGAACGCGTCAGCGCGGTCAACGCCTGCCTCCAGGAGAACGTCACCGCCATCCGCCTCACCCAGGCGTTCCGCCGCGAGGAGCACAACGCCCGCGACTTCGCCGAACTGGCCCGGGGCTTCCGGGACTCACGGCTGCGCGCCCAGCGGTACATGGGCACGTTCTTCCCGTTCGTGGAGTTCCTCGGCACCCTGTCCACCGCCGCCGTCCTGGTCGTCGGCGCGGGCCAGGTGCGCTCCGGCGAGCTGAGCGCGGGCACCCTGATCGCCTTCCTCCTCTACGTGGAGCTGTTCTTCTCGCCCATCCAGCAGCTCTCGCAGGTCTTCGACGGCTACCAGCAGGCCGTCATCGGCCTCGGCCGCCTCCGCTCCCTGATGCGCACCCCGGCCGGTACCCCGCAGCCCGAACAGCCTCTCGCCGTAGGCCGGTTGCGCGGCGAGGTGGAGTTCGACGAGGTGTCGTTCGGTTACGCGGGCGGCGGCGGCCAGGAAGTCCTGCACGGGCTGCGGCTGCGCATCGCGCCCGGTGAGGCCGTCGCCCTGGTCGGGGCCACCGGCGCGGGCAAGTCCACCGTCGTCAAACTGCTGGCCCGCTTCTACGACCCGACCGCCGGGACCGTACGGGTCGACGGCCACGATCTGCGCGACCTCGACCTGCCCGCCTTCCGGCGCAGACTCGGGCTCGTACCGCAGGAGCCGTACCTCTTCAGCGGAACCGTGCGGGACGCCATCGCCTACGGGCGGCCCGAGGCCACCGACGCCGAGGTGGAGAGCGCCGCCCGGGCCGTGGGCGCGCACGAGATGATCGCCGGACTCCGGCTCGGCTACCTCCAACAGGTGGGGGAGCGCGGCCGCAATCTGTCCGCCGGACAGCGGCAGCTCCTCGCCCTGGCCCGCGCCGAACTCGTCGACCCGGACGTCCTGTTGCTCGACGAGGCCACCGCCTCGCTCGACCTGGCGACCGAACGCCGGGTCGCCGCCGCGACGGACGCCCTGTGCCGTCGCCGTACCACCGTGGTCGTCGCCCACCGGCTGACCACCGCGGCCCGCGCCGACCGGGTCGTCGTCCTCGACGCCGGAGCCGTCGTCGAGAGCGGGACGCACACCGAACTCCTCGCGGCGCGGGGCCCGTACCACCGCCTGTGGGAGGCCTTCCGGCAGACCGGCGTTCCGGCCGTGCCCGAACAGGACCACTCCGACACCACCAGTCAGCTCGTCAAGGAGAGTGCCAGATGACCGAATACCGCAACCTCGGCCGCACCGGCGTCCAGGTCAGCCCGCTCGCGCTGGGCACCATGATGTTCGGTGCGCGCGGCAACACCGATCACGACGACAGCGTCCGGATCATCCACCACGCCCTGGACTCCGGCATCAACTTCGTCGACACCGCCGACGTCTACTCGCAGGGCGAGTCCGAGACCATTGTCGGCAAGGCGCTCGCGGGCGGCCGGCGCGACAACGTGGTGCTGGCCACCAAGTTCCACGGACGACTGGGCGACGACCCCAACGAGTTCGGCAACAGCCGCCGTTGGATCATCCGCGAGGTCGAGAACAGCCTGCGCCGGCTCGGTACGGACTGGATCGACCTCTACCAGGTCCACCGCCCCGAGCCCGACACCGACTTCGACGAGACGCTAGGCGCGCTCTCCGACCTGGTCCACCAGGGCAAGATCCGCTATATCGGCACCTCCACCTTCGAGCCCTCCGCGATCGTGGAGGGCCAGTGGACCGCCGAGCGCCGGGGCCGCGAGCGCGTCGTCGCCGAGCAGCCCCCGTACTCGCTGCTGGCCCGGGGCATCGAGCGCGAGGTGCTGCCGGTGGCGCAGCGGTACGGACTCGGCGTGCTGTCCTGGAGCCCGCTGGCGGGCGGCTGGCTGACCGGCCGCTACCGCAAGGGCGCCGAGCAGCCGGCCTCCAGCCGTGCCGAGCGCCAGGCCGCCCGGTTCGACATCTCCGCACCCGAGAACGCGGCCAAGCTGGCGGCCGCCGACGCGCTCGCCGTCCTCGCCGAGGAGGCCGGTCTCACCCTCGTCCAACTCGCCCTGGCCTTCGTGCTGGAGCACCCGGCCGTCACCTCGGCGATCATCGGTCCGCGCACCTTCGAGCAGCTGGAGAGCCAGCTCGGCGCCGACAAGGTGAGGCTGAGCCGGGACGTCCTCGACCGGATCGACGAGATCGTCCCGCCCGGCGTCAACCTGTCGGCACGCGACGCCGGTTACACCCCGGCGGTCCTCACCGACGCCTCCCTGCGCCGCCGTTCGGTCTGACGGCGCGGGGAGCGGGCCGGGGTCACTGGCGGATGCGGTCGCGGATCCAGACCCCGGCCTCCTTCAGGACCCCGGTGCCCGTCCAGTTGCTCCCGCTGCACGTGCCGGTCTTGAAGACGGCGCCGGAGCGGTGGTCGTCGGAGTAGTTCCAGTTGGTCCAGGAGATCTTCTTGCGCTTCATCAGGTCGAGGTAGCGCTGCGACATCGTGAAGTCGTTGGCGCCCTCGCCGGCGTAGTCCTGCGTCCCGAACTCGGTGACGAACACCGGGAGTCGGTCGGAGGCCCGGTCGAGCGTGTTCAGGTACTCCTCGCGGTGCGAGGCCGCGTAGAAGTGGAAGGTGTACATGATGTTCGAGGCGTTGACGGGGTTGTTCACCACCTCCGACTCGTCGGAGCCCTCGGACACCCCGAAGGACGACCAGGCGCGCGTGCCGACCAGCACCACCGCGTCGGGGTCCTCGGCCCGGATCACCGGGATGATCTGCTCGGCGTAGGACTTGATGCCCGACCAGCTCACCCCCGAGGGCTCGTTGGCGATCTCGTAGAGCACACCCGGGTGGTTCTTGTACTTCTTCGCCATCGCGGTGAAGAAGGTCTTCGCCCGCGACAGGTTCGCGTTCGGGTCGCCCGGCGAGAGCATGTGCCAGTCGATGACCGCGTACATGCCGCGTGCGTGCGCCGCGTCGACGAACTTCTGCGCACGGGCGGTGAATCCGGCCGGGTCGGTCTCGTACCCGCCCTCCTGTACGTAGGTGGAGACGCGCAGCACGTCGGCGCGCCAGTCCTGGGCGAGCGCGTCGAGCGAGCCGTCGGTGACGCACTGGGCGTACCACTGGGTGCCGTGCGTGCTCATCCCGTTGAGGGCGACCGCCTCGCCTGAGGCGTTACAGAGCCGGCGACCGCAGACCGAGAGCTGCCCGTTGGCGGCGAGCGGGGTGGCGGCGGTGGGAGCGTCACCGGTGGGGGAGGCCGGGGCGGGTGCTGCTCCGGCCCGGACCGGAGCCATGAGTGCGGTGGCGACACCGAGCGCGGACGCGGCGAGCAGGGCCTTGCGGGCCAGTCCGCGACGGCCGGTCCTGGGGGCGGAACCGGTGGGGGGATTGGTGCGCTGGTGCATGGTGGTGCTCCCTTCGGAGGGGGGTGGGAGGCGCCATGTCGGCAGAACTGAAAGTAAAGGTTCCTTCCAATTGGCGTCAACAGTGTTGGGAAACTTTCCTGTCTATTAACGCGCTTGGTGGAAGGGCCCGTTGGGACCCTTCCGCCGTCCGCCCTCAGCTCCGCGCCGGTCAGCCCGTCGGCAGCGGATAGACCGCCAGCGAGAAGGAGTGGCCCGCCGGATCCCCGTACACCCGCACGTCCCGGGGCCCGCTGTTGCTGTCGCCGGTGTCGACGGGCCGGGCGCCCAGGGATATCGCCTCCCGCTCGGCCTCGTCGATGTCCTCGCGCCCCACCAGGATCCGCAGATGCGCCTGCTGGGAGTCCTCCGGGCGCGGCCAGCTCGGCGGGGCGTAGCCGTGGTCGCGGCGGATCGCCAGCCGGACGCCGTCGTTGCCGACGATCTCGACGAAATCGGGGTCGGTGCCGATACGTATCTCCCCGCCGAGCAGTCCGGCGTAGAACTCGGCCAGCTCCATGGGCTCGGCGCAGTCAAGGACGAGGACGCTCGTCTTCTCCACAGTCATGCGGGAACGGATACCCCCGGTGGCCCCGGACACGCCGTGCCGGACCCTGCCCACGCGTCCGGGCCGACGCCGGGCTCGGACCCGGCCGGGGAATCCGGGCCGTCGGCGCGGACGTGTCCCGGATGAGGAAACACCCGGCGCGACCTAAGGTGCCAACCATGGCACGGAGCGCGGAGACCCCCGGGCCGGGCGGGGGCGACGCGGCCCCCGACGGCCCCGACCCCCGGCGTTGGCGGGCGCTCGCCGTCTGCCTGGTGGCCGGCTTCATGACCCTGCTGGACGTCTCCATCGTCAATGTGGCCCTCCCCTCCATCCGGGAAGGCCTCAACACCCCCGAGTCCGACCTCCAATGGGTGCTCTCCGGCTACGCCCTCGCCTTCGGCCTCTTCCTCATCCCCGCCGGACGCCTCGGCGACGCGCGGGGCCGCCGGGCGGTCTTCATGGTGGGCCTCGCCCTGTTCACCCTGTCCTCCGCCGCCTGCGGGGCCGCCCAGTCCAGCATGTGGCTGGTGATCGCCCGGCTGGTGCAGGGCATCGCGGGCGGGTTGATCTCCCCGCAGATCTCCGCCCTGATCCAGCAGATGTTCTCCGGGCGGGAGCGCGGCCGGGCCTTCGGCATGTTCGGCACCGTCGTCGGCATCTCCACGGCCGTGGGCCCGCTGCTCGGCGGACTGCTCATCCAGGCCGCCGGACCGGAGCACGGCTGGCGCTGGGTCTTCTACGTCAACCTCCCGCTCGGCGCCGTCTGCCTCCTGCTCGCCCACCGCCTGCTGCCCGACACCCCCTCCGCCGGCCGGGTCCGGCCGCGCGACCTGGACCCGGTGGGCGTCGCCCTCCTCGGGGCCGGGGTGCTGGCCCTGCTGCTGCCGTTCGTCCAGGCCCAGCAGTGGCCCGGCAACGCCAAGTGGCTGCTGCTCGTCCTGGCCGGGGCGCTGCTCACCGCGTTCGTCGCCTGGGAAGCGCGGTGCACGGGCGGCCGCACCCACCCCGTCCTGGACCTGTCGCTGTTCCGGCTGCGCTCCTACTGGCTGGGCTGTCTGCTGATCCTGCTCTACTTCGCCGGGTTCACCTCGATCTTCTTCGTCACGACCCTCTACCTCCAGTCCGGCCTGGGCTACTCCGCCCTCCAGGCCGGACTCGCCATCACCCCCTTCGCCCTCGGCTCCGGCGTCGCCGCCTCCATCGGCGGCCGGCTCGTCGGACGCTTCGGCCGCCCGCTGGTGGTCGCGGGCCTGGCCATGGTCGCCCTCGGCCTCGCGGGCACCGCGCTCGCCGTCCACCTGGTCCCCGGCGACGGAGCGGGCTGGGCCATGGCCGCCCCACTGCTCCTCGCCGGCCTCGGCAGCGGCCTGGTCATCGCCCCGAACCAGACCCTGACCCTCGCGGAGGTCCCGGTGCACCGGGCGGGCAGCGCCGGAGGCACCCTCCAGACCGGCCAGCGGGTGGGCTCCGCGATCGGGATCGCCGCCGTCGGCGCGGTGTTCTTCGCCCAGGTCGGCCCGGACGGCTGGGCCGACGCCTACGACCACGGGCTCATCGTGTCCGTCGCCTTCGTCCTGGCCGGGCTGATCGTGGCGCTGGCCGACGTCGGGGCCGACCGACGGGGCAGACGACGTGCGGCAGACAGTTCCACCGACGCATCGAGGAGCGCGGCATGAGTGACACGGCAGCGGACGCCACCGGAGACGACAGCGTCGGAAACGACGGCAACACCTCCTACGGCCACAAGCCGTTCAAGCGGTCCCGGAGCCACTTCGCGGACCGGATCACCGCGGACGGCCGGGACGGCTGGCCCGTCGAGGCGGGCCGCTACCGCCTCGTGGTCAGCCGCGCCTGCCCGTGGGCGAGCCGGGCCCTGGTCTCGCGGCGGCTGCTCGGCCTGGAGGACGCGCTCTCCCTCGCCGTCGCCGACCCGATCCAGGACGACCGCAGCTGGCGCTTCACCCTGGACCCGGACGGAAAGGACCCGGTCCTCGGCATCCGCCATCTGAGTGAGGCCTACGACGCCCGGGAGAGCGGCTATCCCGGCGGCGTCAGCGTGCCCGCGATCGTGGACGTACCGAGCGGGAAGCTGGTCACCAACGACTACCAGCGGATCACGCTCGACCTGGCCACGGAGTGGACCGCCCTGCACCGGCCCGGCGCCCCCGACCTCTACCCCGAACCGCTGCGCGCGGAGATCGACGAGGTCATGGAGGGCATCTATCGGGACATCAACAACGGCGTCTACAAAGCCGGGTTCGCCAGCACTCAGCAGGAGTACGAGGAGGCGTACGAGGCCCTCTTCGCCCGCCTCGACCAGGTCTCCGCGCGCCTCGCGGACCGCCGCTACCTGGTCGGCGACACCATCACCGAGGCCGACATCCGGCTCTTCACCACCCTGGTCCGCTTCGACGCCGTCTACCACGGCCACTTCAAGTGCAACCGGAACAAGCTGACCGAGGACCCCGTCCTGTGGGCGTACGCCCGCGACCTCTACCAGACGCCCGGATTCGGCGACACGGTCGACTTCGACCACATCAAGCGGCACTACTACCAGGTGCACACCGGCATCAACCCGACCGGCATCGTCCCCGTCGGCCCCGACCTCTCCGGCTGGACCACCGCGCACCACCGCGAGCGGCTCGGCGGCCGGCCCTTCGGAGACGGCACCCCTCCGGCGGCAACCTTCTGAGCCTCGGCGGCGACAAGGAGTCGTCGGGCCCCACCGGGCCGGGCGACTCCCGACCGCCGACCGAGCGAAGGAACCACCTCACGTGAGCACCAGCAGAGGACGACACCGCAGGACGCGCACGCTCCAGGCCGCCGTGGCCGTCGCCGTGACCGCCGGCCTCGCCGGCGTCTGGCTGACCGGCACCCCGGACGACGCGAACGCCGCCACGACGGTCGTCGTCTCCACCACACCGGAGCTGGAGAAGGCGTTCGCGCAGGCCGGCCCCGGCACCACCGTCCAGCTGCGCGGCGGCACCTACCGCCCGGCCAGGAGCCTCAAGAGCCAGGCGGACGGCACCGCGCACAGCCGGATCACCGTCACCGCCTACCGGGCGGAGAAGGCCGTCGTCGACGGCTCCGCACTGCCCGACGGCGACTGGCTGGTCGCGATAGGCGGCGACCACTGGACCCTGTCCGGCCTGACGTTCCGCAACTCCCGCGCGCACGGCGTCGTCGTCACCTCGTCCGTCGGCGGGATCTTCCGCAACCTCACCACGCACGGCAACGGCGACTCCGGCTTCACCCTGCGCGGCGAGGGAACGACGGACAACCTCGTCGAGAACCTCGACTCCTACGACAACTACGACGCGAAGAACCACGGCCAGAACGCCGACGGCCTCGCGATCAAGTTCGGCTCGGGCACCGGAAACCGGATCGTCGGCGCACGGCTCCACCACAACGCCGACGACGGCGTGGACCTGTGGCAGTGGGCGAGCCCCGTCCGCATCGAGCGCAGCTGGGCGTACGGGAACGGCGTGAACCGCTGGCAGGACCCGGCCTTCGAGGGCAACGGCAACGGCTTCAAGCTCGGCGGCGGCGGTGCGAGCGCCGCACACGTCATCACCGGCAACGCCGCCTGGGACAACGAGAAGCACGGCTTCACGGACAACAGCAACCCGGGAGCCCTGCGGCTGCACCGCAACACCGCCTACGCCAACGACGCCTCCGGCTTCTACCTCGCCTCCTCGCCCTCGCGCCTCTCCCGCAACCTCGCCCTGGACAACGCCACCGGCGCGGCGAAGCTCGGCCGGCGCGTGGTGTCGGCCGCCAACTCCTGGGACGCGAACGGGGCGCCGGTCGCGGGCGCGGTCAGCACCGATCCGGCCACGGCGTACGGGCCACGGCGTGCGGACGGTGCACTGCCGGCGACCGAGTTCCTGGCGACCGGCACCCCGGCCGTCGGCGCGGAGATGCCGTAACCGCCGCCCGCCCTCGTACGACGGGTCCCGGGGCCGGCGGCCGGCCGTCCCGGGACCGGCACATAGGATCCGTCGCTCGGGCCGTAGCGGCGCGCACGACAAAGGGGTTCCCGGTATGGCCGACGACGCATCGGCGCGGTTCCACGAGTTCTTCGACCGCCATTACGCCGAACTGTCCCGTCTGGCCTTCCTCCTGACGGGCGAGGCGGACGCGGCCGACGACCTGGCCGCCGACGCGTTCGTCGCGCTCTGGGACCGCTGGGACCGGGTGTCCGCCGCCGAGCATCCGGTGGCGTACGCCCGCGGAGTCGTCGCCAACCTGGCGCGCAGCCGGATCCGGGGCGCCGTGCGCGAGCGCCGGCGCGTAGCGCTGTTCTGGTCCCGGCGCGCGGAGCGGACGGACGGCCCGGACCTGGCGGCCGTGCTCGACGTACGGCAGGCGCTGCGCAGACTGCCCTTCCGCAAGCGGGCCTGCGTCGTGCTGCGGCACGCGCTCGATCTGTCGGAGAAGGACACCGCTCTGGCGCTCGGCGTCTCCGTCGGCACGGTGAAGAGCCAGACCTCCAAGGGCATGGCGGAACTCGAACGGCTGCTGGGCGACCGTACCGGCCTCGAAACCGTGGGAAGTGGACGACGATGAGCGACCTGCGCAGCCAACTGGAAGAAGCCGCCCGGTCACACCGGCCCGACCGCGCGCGGATGCTGGCCCGGGTCGAGCGGGCCCGGGCCGCCGGCGATGCGGGGCCCCGGGGCTCCCGCGCCCGCCGCACCCGCCCGCGTGTGGCCCTCGCGGCG
>NZ_JAAGMH010000081.1:0-155200 GCF_010548505.1 Streptomyces sp. SID14515
CGGCCGGAGAGCTCGCCGACGCCGTGGCCGCGCCCGCCGCGGCGCCCGCCGCCACGGCCGGGGTCTTCGCGTTGCGCACGGAGCGCAGGGCTCCGCGCAGCCGGTCGCGGGCGCCCTCGCCGGACTCGCCCGAGCCGGAGGACGGCTTCGGCGGCTTCGGGGCCTTGGGCGGCTTCGGCGTCCTCTTGACGAGAGGGTCGACGGCCGGCGTCGGCGGCAGCGCCATGATCTGGGTGGAGTCGGCGGGGGCCGGCGCGGGAACGTCGGGGGCGTTGATGACGTCGTTGAGCAACGCCCGCGCCCCGGCGTCGTCGAGGCGCTGCTCGGGGTCGCGGGCGAGCAGCCCGTAGATGACCTCGGTGAGCGGACCGGCGTTCTTGGGCGGGTCGAGCGGTTCGGTCATCACGGCCGTGAGCGTGGCGATGGCCGAGCCCTTGTCGTACGGCGGGCAGCCCTCGACGCTCGCGTACAGCAGTCCGCCGAGCGACCACAGGTCGGCGGGCGGGCCCGGCTTGTGGCCGCGCGCCCGCTCCGGCGAGATGTACGAGGGGGCGCCGACGAGCATGCCGGTGGAGGTGACCGACGGGTCGCCCTCGACCTGGGCGATGCCGAAGTCGGTGAGCACGACGCGCCCGTCCTCGGAGATCAGCACGTTGGACGGCTTCACATCGCGGTGCAGGATGCCCTCGCGGTGCGCCGAGCGCAGCACGTCGAGGATGGCGAGCCCGACCTCGGCGGCCCGCCGGGGCGTCAGCGTGCCGTCCTCGCGGATCGCCTCGGCGAGCGACTTGCCCTCGATCAGCTCCATGACGATCCACGGGCGGTCGTCCTCGTCGACCACGTCGTAGACGGTCACCGCGCTGTTGTTGCGGATCCGTGCGATCGCCTTGGCCTCACGCAGGGTGCGCGTGATCAGCCGGCGCTTCTCGTCCTCGTCGATCGCCGAGGGGAACCGCAGCTCCTTGACCGCGACCGTGCGGCCGAGCGTCTCGTCGTCGGCGCGCCAGACCGTACCCATGCCGCCTCGGCCGAGCACCTCACCGAGCCGGTAGCGCCCCGCGAGGAGCCGACCGTTCTTGTCCCGTTGGGGCTCCCGTGACTGCTCCGCCTCCGACATGCGTCCCCTCTGCGATCAACCCGCCCTGGCAGAGCGTTCATTGTCCCTCACCCCGGGACCGGTCCTGGTGCCGGGTCCGGGGTCGGCCCTGGGGCCCGAAGAGGGATGCCCCCACAGCCTCCTACCAACCCGGCCTCCCCGTCCAGGCCGGGCCGGGCGGCCCCCCGCCGCTCCCCGGGCCGAAGGAGCCCAACTGGCCCGGGGGCGGCGGGCGGTGCCGTGGTTTCAGGGTCTGCCGGTCACCGAGGAAGGTATCTCCTAGATGGGCACGATGTCCGGTGCGCCGAGCCGGGCCGCGTCCGCCGTGAGGTCGTCGGGCTGGCGCTGCGATTCGCGCTCGGCCTCCACCCGCTTCTCGTAGTGCTCGACCTCCCGGTCGATCCGCCCCTCGTCCCAGCCCAGCACCGGCGCCATCAGCTCCGCGCAGAGCCGGGCGCTGCGGGTGCCCCGGTCGAAGGTCTCGATGGAGATCCGGGTGCGCCGGGTCAGCACGTCGTCCAGATGGCGGGCGCCCTCGTGGGAGGCCGCGTAGACGACCTCGGCGCGCAGATAGTCGTCGGCGGCGGGCAGCGGTTCGCCCAGGACCGGGTCGGCGAGGATCAGCTCCAGAATTTCTTCCGTCATTGAGCCGTACCGGTTGAGCAGATGCTCCACCCGGGCGACATGGAGCCCGGTCCGGGCCGCGATCCGGGCGCGCGCGTTCCACAGGGCCTTGTACCCCTCGGCCCCCAGCAGCGGGGTGTCCTCGGTGACGCAGGCGGCGACCCGCTGGTCGAGCCCGTGCACCGCCTCGTCGACCGCGTCCTTGGCCATGACCCGGTACGTCGTGTACTTGCCGCCCGCCACGACGACCAGGCCGGGGGCCGGGTGGGCCACCGTGTGCTCGCGCGACAGCTTGCTGGTGGCGTCCGACTCGCCGGCCAGCAGCGGGCGCAGTCCGGCGTAGACGCCCTGGACGTCGTCCCTGGTCAGCGGGGTGTTCAGGACGGAGTTGACGTGCTGGAGGAGATAGTCGATATCGGCGCTGGAGGCCGCCGGGTGGGCCTTGTCCAGGTCCCAGTCGGTGTCCGTGGTGCCGATGATCCAGTGCCGGCCCCAGGGGATCACGAAGAGGACGGACTTCTCGGTGCGCAGGATGAGGCCGGTCGAGGAGTGGATGCGGTCCTTGGGGACGACCAGGTGGATGCCCTTGGAGGCCCGGACGTGGAACTGTCCGCGCTCGCCGATGAGGCCCTGGGTGTCGTCGGTCCACACGCCGGTCGCGTTGACCACCTGCTTGGCCCGGACCTCGTACTCATCGCCGCTCTCGACGTCCCGTACGAGCGCGCCCACGACGCGTTCGCCCTCGCGGAGGAAGCCGACGACACGGGCCTGGTTCGCCACATGGGCGCCGTAGGACGCGGCGGTGCGCACCAGGTCGGTGACGAAGCGGGCGTCGTCCATCTGGGCGTCGTAGTACTGGAGGGCGCCGACCAGGGCGTCCTTCTTCAGCGCGGGGGCGACCCGCAGGGCGTGCTTGCGGGAGAGGTGGCGGTGGACGGGGAGGCCCCGGCCGTGGCCGGAGGAGACCGACATCGCGTCGTACAGCGCGACGCCGGACCCGGCGTACAGCCGCTCCCAGCCCTTGTGCTGCAAGGGGTAGAGGAAGGGCACGGGCTTCACCAGATGCGGGGCGAGCCGCTCCAGGAGCAGACCGCGCTCCTTGAGCGCTTCCCGGACCAGGGCGAAGTCGAGCATCTCCAGATAGCGCAGGCCGCCGTGGATCAGCTTGCTCGACCTGCTCGATGTGCCGGACGCCCAGTCGCGCGCCTCGACCAGGCCGGTCGAGAGGCCTCTGGTGGCGGCGTCCAGCGCCGTGCCCGCGCCGACCACGCCCGCCCCCACGACCAGCACGTCCAGTTCGCGCTCGGCCATGGCGGCGAGCGCGACGGTGCGCTCGGCGGGTCCCAGTGTCGCTGTCCTCACTGCTGCCTCCCGGTGGATCGGGGTGGTCGGACACGGGAGTGCCACCCGGCCGAGGGGCCGGCCGCCCGTGTCCACCCCTCGATTCTGTCCGCGCTCCTCGAGTTCAGCCACCGCCTGTGGACAACACCCGGGCGTCCGGAGCCACGCAATGCGACATATAGGTCATATTTACGCCTAGTCTGACATTGCGCTGTCCACAGCAGTTGCGATCTTCGCTCTCCGCACTTAGGGGGTCTTCCTGTATGCCCGCAGACCTCGCCGTCATCGGACTCGGTCACCTCGGCCTGCCCCTCGCCCAGGCCGCCGTCACCGCCGGAATCGACACCGTCGGCTACGACCCCGACCCACGCCCCTACGCGGAGCTCAGAGCGGGCCGCAGCCCCGTCGAGGGCACCCTCACCGCGTCCGAGATCCGCCGGATGCTCTCCGGCGGCTTCCGGCCCACCACCGACGCCACCGAGCTGGGCCGGGTCCGTACCGCCGTGATCTGCTCCCCCACCCCCCTCGGCCCCGACCGCACCATCGACCTCACCGCCCTCGGCGACGCCGCCCGCGCCCTGGCCGCCCGGCTGCGCCCGCACACCACCGTGCTGCTGGAGTCCGCCGTACCGCCCGGCACCACCGAGACCTTCCTGCGGCCGCTGCTCGAAGAGGGCTCCGGGCTGGTCGCCGGACGCGACTTCCACCTCGCCTGCTCGCCGAGCCGGCTCGACCCCGGCAACCGCACCCACACCTACGCCTCCACCCCCAAGGTCATCGGCGGCCTCACCCCCGCCTGCACCGAGTCGGCCGCCGCCTTCTACGGACGGCTCACCGACAAGGTCGTCCGGGCCCGCGGACCGCGCGAGGCGGAGATGACGAAGGTGCTGGAGACCAACTTCCGGCACGTCAACATCGCGCTGGTCAACGAGATGGCGGTGCTCTGCCACGACCTCGGCGTCGACCTCTGGGACGTCATCCGGTGCGCCGAGACCAAGCCGTTCGGCTTCCAGCCCTTCCGCCCGGGCCCCGGCGTCGGCGGCCACGGCGTCCCGGTGGACCCGGGCTGCCTGCCCTACAGCACCCGCACCCCCGGGCACCCGCTGCGCATGGTCTCGCTGGCGCAGGAGATCAACGACCGGATGCCCAGTTACGTCATCCAGCGCTGCGCCACCCTGCTGAACGAGCACGGCAAGTCCGTCCGGGGCGCGCGCGTCCTGCTGCTCGGTGTCACCTACAAGCCGGACAGCGCCGACCAGGAGGCCGCCCCCGCCCGCGAGATCGCCACCCGGCTGATGGACATGGGCGCCCAGATCGGCTACCACGACCCGCACGTCCTGGACTGGCGGGTACGCGAACGCCCCGTCCCGCGCGCCGACTCGCTGTACGAGGCGGCGGCCGCCGCCGACCTGACCGTACTGCTCCAGCAGCACCGCACCTACGACCTCCAGGGCCTCGCGGTGAAGGCCCAACTGCTCCTGGACACCCGGGGAGCGACTCCGGCGGGGGCCGCGCACCGGCTCTGAGGCCGGTGCGGGAGGCCGAAAAAGATTGCCGGTGACCGAATCCGGTGCGTACTGCTACCCTGCGGCGTCACAGAGCGCACACACGTGCGCACCACGCACACTCGTGCGCAGCCGCCCCAGGGGGAGCCCCACCGTGAGTCAGCCCGTGCAGCCGCCGAACCAGCCTCAGCAGCCCTACGGCGGTCAGCCCGTCGAGGGCAACCCGTACGCCGGCCAGCCGGGCCAGCCCGCTCCCGCCGCACCGACCGGCAACCCCTACGGCCAGCAGCCCTCCGCGCCGACCGGCAACCCGTACGGCCAGCAGCCCCCGGCCCCGACCGGCAACCCGTTCGCGGGCCAGCAGCCCGGCCAGAGCGCCCCGTTCGGCGGCGGCGCGCCCTTCGTCCCGGCGCCCCCGGCCCGTAACAACGTCCTGCTCGGCGTGCTCGTCGCGCTCGGCGCGGCGCTCGTCGCGGGCATCCTGTACGGCGTGATCGCGGGCTCCATCGAGCGCGAGGTCGGCTACGCGGCGGTCGGCGTCGGCTTCCTCGTCGGCTTCGCCGCGAGCAAGGTCGGCGGCTCCAACCCGGCGGTCATCGCCGCCTCGGCCGTCTTCTCGATCGGCGCCGTCTACCTCGGCCAGCTCGTCGGCATCTCGATGGTGCTCTCCGACCTGGCGCAGATCCCGTTCTCCGAGGTCATCGGCGACCACTTCGACGCCGTGACGGAAGCCTGGTCGCAGGAGGCCGACTTCATGACCTACCTCTTCCTCGGCCTCGCCGCGGTCGCCGCCGTCGGTGGCGCCAAGAAGGCCGGCTGACACCCGGCGGGACCACGCGGAAGGGCCCGGACCATGGCGGTCCGGGCCCTTCCGTATCCGTACGTACGGGAGATCAGCGGCGGTGCTGCGAGTCCGCCACCGTCACCTCGACGCGCTGGAACTCCTTGAGGTCGCTGTAGCCGGTGGTGGCCATCGCGCGGCGCAGGGCGCCGAAGATGTTCATCGAACCGTCCGGGGTGTGCGAAGGACCGGTGAGGACCTCCTCCGTCGTCCCGACCGAGCCGAGGTCGACCAGCTTGCCGCGCGGCACGTCCTCGTGGACGGCCTCCATGCCCCAGTGGCGGCCGCGGCCCGGCGCGTCGGTGGCGCGGGCCAGCGGGGAGCCCATCATCACGGCGTCCGCACCGCAGGCGATGGCCTTCGGCAGGTCGCCGGACCAGCCGACGCCGCCGTCGGCGATGACGTGCACGTACCGGCCGCCGGACTCGTCCATGTAGTCGCGGCGGGCCCCGGCGACGTCCGCGACGGCGGTGGCCATCGGGACCTGGATGCCGAAGACGTTGCGCGTGGTGTGCGCGGCGCCGCCGCCGAAGCCGACGAGGACACCGGCCGCGCCGGTCCGCATCAGATGCAGGGCGGCGGTGTACGTGGCGCAGCCGCCGACGATGACCGGGACGTCCAGCTCGTAGATGAACTGCTTCAGGTTCAGCGGCTCGGCCGCGCCCGAGACGTGCTCGGCGGAGACCGTCGTACCGCGGATGACGAAGATGTCGACGCCCGCGTCGACGACCGCCTTGGAGAACTGGGCGGTGCGCTGCGGGGAGAGCGCGGCGGCGGTGACGACACCGGAGTCGCGCACCTCCTTGATGCGCTGCCCGATCAGCTCCTCCTGGATGGGGGCGGAGTAGATCTCCTGGAGCCGGCGGGTCGCGGACTCGACGGGCATCTCGGCGATCTCGTCCAGCAGCGACTGCGGGTCGGCGTGCCGGGTCCACAGGCCTTCCAGGTTCAGCACGCCCAGGCCGCCGAGCTCGCCGATCCGGATGGCGTGCTGCGGGGAGACCACGGAGTCCATGGGAGCGGCCAGGAACGGCAGCTCGAAGCGGTAGGCGTCGATCTGCCAGGCGATCGAGACCTCCTTCGGGTCCCGGGTGCGGCGGCTCGGAACGACAGCGATGTCGTCGAATGCGTAAGCCCGGCGGCCGCGCTTGCCGCGCCCGATCTCGATCTCAGTCACGATGTGTGGCCTTTCCCTCTACGTCTGCGCTGACCAGTATCCCCGACACGTGCCTGAGGGGCGGTACCGGGAACTCCGGTCCGCCCCTCACCTGCGGTGATGCGTTACTTCCTGCTGTAGTTCGGTGCTTCCACCGTCATCTGGATGTCGTGCGGGTGGCTCTCCTTGAGACCCGCCGAGGTGATCCGGACGAAGCGGCCCTTGCTCTCCATCTGGTCGACGGACGCGGCGCCGACGTAGCCCATGGTCTGGCGGAGGCCGCCAACGAGCTGGTGGAGGACGTTGGCCAGCGGGCCGCGGTAGGGCACCTGGCCCTCGATGCCCTCGGGGACGAGCTTGTCGTCCGAGGAGACCTCGGCCTGGAAGTAGCGGTCCTTGCTGTACGACCGGCCCTGTCCGCGGGACTGCATCGCGCCCAGCGAGCCCATGCCGCGGTACGACTTGAACTGCTTGCCGTTGATGAACATCAGCTCGCCCGGGGACTCCTCGCAGCCCGCCAGCAGGCTGCCCAGCATCACGCTGTCCGCGCCCGCGGCGAGCGCCTTGCCGATGTCGCCGCTGTACTGGAGGCCGCCGTCGCCGATGACCGGGACGCCCGCGGCACGGGCGGCGAGCGCGGCCTCGTAGATCGCGGTGACCTGCGGGACGCCGATGCCGGCGACCACGCGGGTGGTACAGATCGAACCGGGTCCGACGCCGACCTTCACGCCGTCGACCCCGGCGTCGATGAGCGCCTGGGCGCCGTCGCGGGTGGCGACGTTGCCGCCGATGACGTCGACGCCGACGCTCGACTTGATCTTCGCCATCCAGGCGAGGGCGTTGCTGTTGTGCCCGTGCGAGGTGTCGACGATGAGGAAGTCGACCCCGGCGGAGGCGAGCGCCTGCGCGCGCTCCAGCGCCTCGGGGCTGGCGCCGACGGCCGCGCCGACGAGCAGCCGGCCCTCGGCGTCCTTGGCGGCGTTCGGGTACTGCTCGGCCTTCTTGAAGTCCTTGACCGTGATGAGGCCCTTGAGGAGGCCCGCCTCGTCGACCAGCGGCAGCTTCTCGATCTTGTGGCGGCGCAGCAGCTCCATGGCCTCGACGCCGGAGATGCCGACCTTGCCGGTGACGAGCGGCATCGGCGTCATGACCTCGCGCACCTGGCGCGTACGGTCCGACTCGAAGGCCATGTCGCGGTTGGTGACGATGCCGAGCAGCTTGCCCGCGGCGTCGGTGACCGGCACACCGCTGATGCGGAACTTCGCACAGAGCGCGTCCGCCTCGCCGAGCGTGGCGTCGGGGTGCACGGTGATCGGGTCGGTGACCATGCCGGACTCGGACCGCTTGACCAGGTCGACCTGGTTCACCTGGTCCTCGATGGAGAGGTTGCGGTGCAGCACGCCGACGCCGCCCTGACGGGCCATGGCGATCGCCATCCGGGCCTCGGTCACCTTGTCCATGGCGGCCGACAGCAGGGGGATGTTCACCCGGACGTTGCGCGAGATGAGGGTCGAGGTGTCGACCGCGTTGGGCAGGACCTCGGACGCGCCGGGCAACAGCAGCACGTCGTCGTAGGTCAACCCGAGCGTCGCGAATTTCTCGGGCACTCCGTCGACGTTTGCAGTCATGACACCTTCCCCAAATGGCCTTGATCGGTGCGGATGTCCATGCTAACGGGCTCCACGGGTGTCTCATTCCACGATCAAGATCACTTGGCCGTTCTGTAGCTTCCTACAGAGCCCCCGGCGGGGGTCGGAACGGGTGTCTCTACTGCTCCGCGAGCGCCCGGAGCCTGCTGAGCGCGCGGTGCTGCGCGACCCGGACCGCACCCGGCGACATCCCGAGCATCTGTCCGGTCTCCTCCGCGGTCAGCCCGACCGCGACCCGCAGGACCAGCAGCTCGCGCTGGTTCTCCGGGAGGTTGGCGAGGAGCTTCTTGGCCCAGGCGGCATCGCTGCTGAGCAGGGCGCGTTCCTCCGGGCCGAGGGAGTCGTCGGGCCGCTCCGGCATCTCGTCGGAGGGGACGGCGGTCGAACCGGGGTGGCGCATCGCGGCGCGCTGGAGGTCGGCGACCTTGTGGCCGGCGATCGCGAAGACGAAGGCTTCGAAGGGCCTTCCGGTGTCCTTGTAGCGCGGCAGCGCCATCAGCACCGCGACGCAGACCTCCTGCGCCAGGTCCTCCACGAAGTGGCGAGCATCACCGGGAAGGCGGTTCAGCCGGGAGCGGCAGTAGCGCAGGGCGAGGGGGTGTACATGGGCCAGCAGATCATGGGTGGCCTGCGCGTCGCCGTCGACGGCCCGGTGCACAAGGGCACCGATCACCGTGGTTTCGTCGTCGCGCATCGGACCATGGTGCCCTGATGCCGTCCGGTCCGCTCCATCGCGTCCCGAGTTGTGCACCGAAGCGTTATGAGCGGGTGCGCCGGATGTCATGTCCTGCGCCCTCCCCTTCCGCTCGACCGAATCGTTCCTGAGGAACTCCACGACTCAAGGATGCGTCATCGGCCGGGAAGCGTCACATGGCACCGCTGGGCGGGCGCTCGGATACGGGGTGTGGAGCCGGCGGCCCGCTCCGTGACCCCGTCCGCCGGTCTGCGGACGGGGCGCGGCCCGGGCCGGTCGTCAGCGGACCAGACCCCAGCGGAATCCGAGGGCCACCGCATGGGCGCGGTCCGAGGCCCCGAGCTTCTTGAACAGGCGCCGGGCGTGGGTCTTGACGGTGTCCTCGGAGAGGAACAGCTCACGGCCGATCTCCGCGTTGGAGCGACCGTGGCTCATGCCTTCGAGCACCTGGATCTCCCGCGCGGTGAGCGTCGGGGCCGCCCCCATCTCGGCGGACCGCAGCCGACGCGGGGCGAGCCGCCACGTCGGGTCGGCCAGCGCCTGGGTGACGGTGGCCCGCAGTTCGGCGCGCGAGGCGTCCTTGTGCAGATAGCCGCGGGCCCCGGCGGCGACCGCGAGCGCGACGCCGTCCAGGTCCTCGGCGACGGTCAGCATGATGATCCGGGCCCCGGGGTCGGCGGAGAGCAGTCGCCGGACCGTCTCCACACCTCCCAGACCGGGCATGCGTACGTCCATCAGAATCAGATCCGAACGATCGGCACCCCAGCGGCGGAGGACTTCCTCGCCGTTGGCCGCCGTCGTCACGCGCTCGACGCCGGGCACGGTGGCCACCGCGCGACGGAGCGCTTCTCGGGCAAGCGGGGAGTCGTCGCAGACGAGGACGGATGTCATGACCGTCCTCCGCAGCTGATGCGCGTCACCTTGAGCCTCCAGGCTGGTACAAGTCGTCACCTGTGCGGTTGACCCCCTCGGACATGTGCCCGAGCCGGATATCCGTCAACCGCATCCGTTCTCTTAACGACGGTCACTCGAAAGAGTTACGGGTCGGGCGGCCGGGTTCGGCACTCTACGTGAAGGGCCGTGTACGGAGGAGAACGGCACGGTTGATTCACCCGTCAACCGAATCTTCACTCTCCGGCATGCCCTATTTGGCAGCTTTTCTTCCCTTTAGAGGGTGTCTGTGGCTAGATTCGCAATCAGTCATATTTACATCTACTAGCACCGTAGATGTACGGTCGAGACTTCGGTCACACCGATCACAGACGGTCCGAACACCGCAGGCCGTCGATCACAGACGGTCGAGGATGCCGCTTCCGACGCAGCACAGCTCCGAGGGGACAAGCAATGGCAGATTTCTCCCGCCTTCCCGGACCCAACGCAGACCTGTGGGACTGGCAGCTGCTCGCCGCCTGCCGAGGCGTGGACAGCTCCCTGTTCTTCCACCCGGAGGGTGAGCGCGGCGCGGCCCGGAGCGCCCGCGAGACCTCGGCCAAGGAGGTGTGCATGCGCTGCCCGGTACGGGCCGAGTGCGCGGCGCACGCCCTGGCCGTCAGGGAGCCCTACGGAGTGTGGGGCGGCCTGACGGAGGACGAGCGCGAAGAGCTGATGGGCCGGGCCAGAACCCGGCTGATCACCGCGGCGCCCTCCGGGGCCTCCGCCAACGGCCCCGGCGCCACCTGACACCCATACGCCACCGCTGAACGCAGAAACGTTTCTTCGAGACCTTCAGCCATCCGGCCCGCGACCAGCCGCAGCGGGGCCGGGCCCCTCACCGCCCGCGGGGCCGCGGTGCCCGCCGGGCGCCGCGGCCCCGCGCGGTCTCAGCGCGCGGCCGTCCGCGCCAGCTGATCGAGAGTGGCCGCCACCGCCGGGACCCGGGCCAGGTCCGGCAGGGTCAGGGCGACGATCTCCCGCTCGATCGCGGGCTCGACCGGCACCGCCCTGGCCCCCTTGGGGCGTACCGACTCGACGGCCAGCTCCGGCAGCACCGCCACCCCGAGCCCCGCCCCGACGAGGCCCATCACCGCCGGGTAGTCGTCGGTGGCGAAGTCGATGCGCGGGGTGAAACCGGACTCCTCGCAGACCTCGACCAGCTGTCGGCGGCAGCGCGGGCAGCCCGCGATCCACGACTCCTCGGCCAGCTCGCCGATGGACACGCTCGCCGCCCCGGCCAGCCGGTGCCCGTCCGGAACCAGGCCGATCAGCCGGTCGGTGAGCAGCGGCCGGACCACCAGGTCGTCCCATTCGCCGCCGGTCGCCCCGTAACGGAACGCCAGCGCGATGTCGCAGTCGCCCCCGCGCAGCAGGTCCACCGAGCGCGGCGGCTCGGCCTCGACGAGCGACACCCTGGTCCCGGGGTGTTCGGCGCGCAGGGCGGCCAGCGCTCCCGGGACCAGGGTGGAGCTGCCGCTGGGGAAGGAGACCAGCCGGACCCGACCGGCCCGCAGTCCGGCGATGGCGGCCACCTCCTCCTCGGCGGCGGTCAGCCCCGCGAGGATGCCGGAGGCGTGCCGCACCAGCGCCTCGCCGGCCTGGGTGAGGCGCATCTCGCGGCCGGTGCGGATCAGCAGCGTGGTGCCGGCGGAGGCTTCCAGGGCCTTCATCTGCTGGCTGACGGCGGGCTGGGTGCAGCCGAGTTCGCGGGCGGCGGCGGAGAACGAGCCGGTGGTGGACACGGCGCGCAGGACACGGAGGTGGCGAGCTTCGATCACCTCTCCAGCATAAGAAATTCTTGGAGGCGGGGCGAATTAATGGCGAGCACCTTTGAGGGTGGGGCGGTTAGCGTGCCCGTATGAAGCTGCTGACCGTGAACATCGGCCGTCCCCGGCCCAACGCACAGACCGACGGCCCGGGCGGCCTCTCCGGAATCGACAAGCGCCCGGTGGAGGGCCCCGTGGAGGTGCGCGACCCCGGGCCCAAGGGCGTCGGCGGCAGCGGACTCGCCGGTGACACGGTGTGCGACCTGCGCCATCACGGCGGCAGCGACCAGGCGGTGTACGCCTTCGCCCGGGAGGATCTGGACGCCTGGGAGCGGGAGCTGGGCGGCCGGAAGCTGGCCGCCGGGATGTTCGGCGAGAACTTCACGACGCTGGGCCTCGACGTCAGCGGTGCACGGATCGGCGAGCGCTGGCGGGTGGGGGCGGACCTGGTGCTGGAGGTGACCTCGGGGCGGATCCCGTGCCGGACCTTCGCCGAGCATCTCGGGGAGCAGGGGTGGGTCCGGCGGTTCACCCGGCAGGGCGTGACCGGCGCGTATCTGCGGGTGATCGAGCCGGGGACGGTCCGCGCCGGGGACGCCATCGAGATCGTGCACCGGCCCGACCACGAGGTCACCGCCGCCCTGCAGTTCCGGGCGTCGACGACGGAACGCACCCTGCTGCCCTCCCTGCTGGCCGCCGGGGAGGCGCTGCACCCCGAGGCGCTGCGCAAGGCACGGGAGTACGTGGCACGGCAGGGCTGAGGGCCGGGCGGGACGGTCCCGTACGAGGGCGGCGCGCCGGTTCCGTGACGTAGCGTCACTCCTCGCGATTTTCTGCGGCGTTGAGCAGGAACTGGACCGGCGTCCGGCGCGTCCACCACCAGTGACCTTGCGTCCGAGAATCAGCTTTCGAGCCGCGTGGCACGTCTCAGGGGGAAGACCATGCCCGACCCGCAGCAGCCCTGGTACGACCCGGGCCGGCCGCAGCAGCCCGTTCCCGGCAACCCGTACGCCTCGGAGGGCGGCGGGCCACAGGGGTTCGGGCCGCCGACACCGCTTCCTCCGCCGCCACCTCGTCGACGGCGCTTCGGCCGGGGGCCGGTCGTCGCCGCGGTCGTCGCGCTGGTGCTCGTGCTCGTGGCTGGCGGGGTGTACGGCCTCACCGACTGGGGACGGGACGATCCCGCGAAGCCGGTGGCGAAGGAGTCGCCCCGCCCCTCCGGTTCGGCGTCCCCGTCCCGTACGCCCGGGGCGGGCGGCCCGGAGCTGAGCCACATTCCGACGACGGACGAGGTCGCTGCCGCGCGGAAGCCCGGCGAGTCGTCGGCGTGGATCGCCGACGACAAGGCCGATATCCCCAAGCAGATCAACAAGGTCCACGACCTGTGGATCGTCGGCGACACCGCCGTCCAGGCGCTGCACCGGAAGGTCACCGCCTACCGGCTCTCGGACGGCGCCGAGGTCTGGAGCGTGACGCTCCCCTCCGCCGTGTGCGAGACCCCGGCCAACCCGACGCCCGACGGCAAGGTCGTGGTCTTCCGGAACGAGCGGCCCGACAACGAGCGGAGCAATCTCTGCAACCAGATGCAGATGATCGATCTGAAGACGGGGAAGCAGGGGTGGCACAAGAAGCTCGACGAGCCCGGTGACGAGAGCACGTTCATCGTCTACAGCGCCATCAGCGGCGATGTCCTGTCCGTCGCCCGGGGCATGGTGGCCATCACCTACCGGATGGCCGACGGGAGCAAGCTGTACGAGATCCCCCGGGAGAACAAGGACAAGTGCGTTCCCGACGATGTGGCGGGCGGCCCGGCCCGGCTGCTGGTGAGCTCCGAATGCATGATCGCCGTTGAGCGTGGCAAGAACTACGGCCAGGTGCGCGAACTCGACCCGGGCACCGGCAAGGTGCTGTGGCGTTACCGGATGAAGACCGGCTGGCGGTTCGGCAGTCTGATCTCCATGGATCCGGTCGTCTTCACCATCTACAACGACAAGGACACCGCGTCCGACTGGCGGATCACGGTCCTGGACCCCAAGGGCAAGCACCGCGTCACCTTCGACGCCCGGGACAAGGGCTTCGAGGAGTGCGCCGGAACCGGGTCCGGCGGTGACATCCAGCCCTGCCGGGGCGCCTCGGTCGACAAGGGCCTCATCATGCTGGGTGGCCAGGACCAGGTCGGCGCGTACGACGTGAAGACCGGGAAGTTCCTGTGGGGGATCAAGGACAACCGGTTCCGGAGGCTCTATCCCCTGCGCGCGGAGGGCGGCACGTCGATGCTCATCTACGAGGCGGCCGGACCGAGCAGCCCGGGCCGGACCTTCCTGATGGGCCCGCGCGGCGCCGGCACGGAGACGAACGTCGTGAAGCACCCGGCGGCGACCGCGAAGTGGGAGTACGAGATGTCCATGGGGCACACGGCCTACGTCGACGGTCGGCTCGTCCTGACCTCGACGCAGATGAGCGGGGACGAGAACCAGAAGCCCGTGCGCGAGGCCCGCATGCTGTCCTTCGCCGCCTCACCCTGACCCGTACTGAGGGATCTCCCCCGGCCGCGTCGTAAGGGCTCGGTCGGGGGCGGTTCAGGGGTCTGCCCCATGCCCGGCGGGTGCTTCGCCCGAGACGCTGAAGAGCATGGCGAAGACCAGGGGACGACGGAGTTGGAAGCGGGCGTTCATCGCCCTCGGTGTGGTGGTGGGGGTGTTCCTCGCGGCGGTGGGCGGCTCGTTCGCGTGGCTGTGGACGAGCGCCGACATCAGCACGGTGGGCAAGGTCCGCTTCGGCAACGAGCTGGCGGTGCCGCCGCTCGCGCCCTCGACGGTGGACCAGGACGGCACACGCGTCTTCGATCTGCGGATGCGGGCGGGGAGCACGGAGTTCCGGGACGGAGTGGCGACGCCGACCTGGGGGTTCAACGGGGACCATCTGGGCCCGACGCTGCGGGCGAAGCGCGGTGAGCGGGTGAAGGTCCGGGTGCGCAACACGCTCGACGAGGCGTCGAGCGTGCACTGGCACGGGATGCATCTGCCCGCCGCGATGGACGGCGGACCGCACCAGATGGTGGCGGCCGGCGGCAGCTGGACCCCGCACTGGAAGATCGACCAGCCGGCCTCGACGCTCTGGTACCACCCGCATCCGCACGGCGGGACGGAGCGGCATGTGCAGCGGGGGCTCGCGGGGATGTTCCTGCTCGACGACGAGAGCTCCGGGCGGCTCGCGCTGCCGAAGACGTACGGGGTGGACGATCTGCCGGTGATGGTGCAGGACGTGAGCTTCGACGGGGCGGACTTCGACCATGGGCACCGGTTCCTGGCCAACACCGGCTTCCTCGGGGAGCGGACCATGGTCAACGGCACGCTCGACCCGTACGCCGAGGTGGGCGACGAGCGCATACGGCTGCGGCTGCTGAACGCGTCGACGGCCCGCATCTACACCTTCGGCTTCGACGACGACCGTTCCTTCGACCTGGTGGGCACGGACGGCGGGCTGCTGGCGGCACCCGCCGCGATGAAGCGGGTGCAGCTCTCGCCGGGTGAGCGGGCGGAGGTCGTCGTGACGATGCGGCCGGGCGAGCGGACGGTGCTGCGCAGCTACCCGTGGCGGGACGGCGACGGCTGGGAGCGGCGGTTCGACGGGGGCGACGACTCCTTCGACGTACTCCAGCTGCGGGCGGCCGAACGGCTGCGCCCCTCCCCCGCCGTCCCCTCCCGGTCGGCCGTGGACGAGGGGCTGGAGCTGCCGGAGGCCGACGACGCGGTGCGCAGCCGCCACTTCGAGCTGCGCAGGTCCGGCATCAACGGGCAGCCGATGGCGATGGACCGGATCGACGAGACAGTCACCCGGGGGGCGACGGAGATCTGGACGCTGCGCAACGGCGGCGACATGACCCACAACTTCCATGTGCACGACGTGCAGTTCCGGGTGCTGGACGTGGACGGGAAGCGGCCGGAGCCGGCGCTGCGGGGGCGCAAGGACACGGTGGCGGTGCCGATGGGCTCGACCGTGCGGATCGCGCTGCGGTTCGACGGGCCGTCCGATCCGGACACTCCGTACATGTACCACTGCCATCTGCTGTCCCACGAGGACGACGGGATGATGGGCCAGTTCGTGGTGGTGGAGAAGGGGCAGCGGGCGGGTGTCGTCCCGGACCATGCGGGGCACTAACGTGCCGCGTATGACGACTGCACTGATCACGGGCGCGACGGCGGGTATCGGGGCCGCGTTCGCGCGGCGGCTCGCGGCCCAGGGGCACAACCTGGTGCTGGTGGCGCGGGACACCGCACGGCTGCGCGAGCAGGCCACGGAACTGCACGACCGGCACGGCATCGAGGCCGAGGTGCTGAGCGCCGACCTGTCCACGGACGGCGGGATCGAGGCGGTCGAGAAGCGGCTCGCGGAGCGCACGCACCCGATCGATCTGCTGGTCAACAACGCCGGGTTCGGCAACAAGGGGCGCTTCCTGGAGGTGTCCATGGCCGATGAGCTGACGATGCTGAAGGTGCACTGCGAGGCGGTGCTGCGGCTGACCTCGGCGGCCGTCGCCGGGATGAAGGAGCGGGGCCGGGGCGGGGTCGTCAACGTGGCGTCCGTCGCGGCGTTCGTGCCGCGCGGTACGTACGGGGCGTCCAAGTCGTGGGTCGTGCAGTTCACCCAGGGCGCGGCGCGGGATCTGGCAGGGTCGGGGGTGCGGCTGATGGTGCTGTGCCCCGGGTTCGTGCGGACGGAGTTCCACGAGCGGGCCGGGATGGGCACGGACAACATCCCGAACTGGATGTGGCTCGACGCCGACAAGCTGGTGGCCTCGGCGCTGGCGGATCTGGCCCGGGGGAAGACGGTGTCGATCCCGGACCCGCGCTACAAGGCGCTGATGGGGCTGGTCAAGGTGGCCCCGCGGGGGCTGCTCGGCGGGGTCACCTCGCGGACGGGGCGCAAGTACGGCCCGCAGTAGGCGGTCTGTCCGCTTCGGTACGCGGTCTGTCCGCTTCGCCGCTTCGGTACGCGGTCTGTCCGCCTCGGTACGCGGTACGCGAGGTGCTCCGCCCCTCCCGCGTCCGGCCGCCCTGTGATCGAATGATCGCCCACTGCTCAGGGTTCGATCATTCTGCTCCAGGGGGCTGTCTCCGTGCGCGAAGGTGCTGCTGAACGTCATGACCGGCTGCTGAACCTGGTGCGCGAGCGCGGCACCGTACGGGTCTCCGATCTGGCGGACCGGCTCGGCGTCGCCACGGTCACCGCCCGGCGCGATGTCGAGGCGCTGGCCTCGCGAGGGCTGCTGGAGCGGGCGCACGGTTCGGTGTCCTGGCCCGCCGACCGGGGTCCGGCCGGTACGCCGGCGGGCGGCGGCCCGGTGATCGGGATGCTGGCCCCGGCCGCCGCCTACTACTTCGCCGAGGTGATCCGGGGCGCCCACGAGGCGGCCGCCCGGCTCGGCGCGCGGCTGATCCTGCGGGTCACCGACTACCGCCCCGAGGACGACGCGGCGCACGCCGCCGGGCTGCTGGCGGCCGGGGCGCAGGGGCTGCTGCTGGCGCCGAGCTGGACGGAGCCGGACCACCCCGAGCGGTACGGCGAGTGGATAGCCCGGCTGCCGGGCGAGAAGGTGCTGGTGGAGCGGAAGGGCGCGCCCGGCAGCCCACTGGAGGGCCTGGACCGGGTGGGCTCGGACCATGCGCACGGGGTGCTGCTCGCCGTGCGGCACTTGGTGCGCCTGGGGCACGGGACGCCGATGCTGGTGGCCCGTTCGGACAGCCCGACGGCCCTGGCGGTACGCGCCGGGTTCACGCGGGCGCTGGCCGCGCTGGGCCTCGCCGGGACGGAACCGCTGATCGCGACGGTCTCCGCCGACCGCGATCCGGCGCTCTTCGAGCGGTCGGCGCAGGCGGTGCGGTCCGCGGTGCGCGAGGGGCGGGCGAGCTCGGTGCTGGTCCACAACGACGAGGAGGCCATCCGGTTGGTGCGCCGGCTGGCCGAGCTGGGGGTGCGGGTTCCCGGGGACCTGGCGCTGATCACGTACGACGACGAGGTGGCGGCGCTCGCCGACACCCCGCTGAGCGCGGTGGCCCCGCCCAAGCGGGAGGTGGGGCGCGGTGCGGCGGAGCTGCTGGTGGAGCGGCTGTCCGGGCCCCGGTATCCGGGCGGGGACGGGCCTTCGCCGCGGCGACAGGTGGCACTGCTGCCGGCGTTGCGGGTACGGGGCTCCTGTGGGCGGCCGACGCCGGAGCCGGCCGCCGGAGCCGACGTGTGAGCTGTCCGGTTTCCGTGATCTGAGCAGGATTCACCCCCTTCCCGTTCGATCATTATTCGATCATTCAATCTTTCGCTCTTGACTTCGCTCAGGCGGAATCGAAATATCGCGGCACGGCCGGAACTTCCGGCCGACCAGCTCGTACAGGAGCCATGCCGTGAGCCGCAGTTGGTCCCGTCCCGTCCATGCGCTGGTCGGCGCCGCCACCGCTCTCGCCGTTGTCACGGCGTGCGGCGGCGCCGACGACTCCCGCGCCCGAGGTACCGCAGACGATCCGGTGACCGTGTCCTTCTGGGCATGGACGAAGGGGTCCCAGGAGGTCGTGGACGCGTTCAACGCCACCCACGACACGATCCAGGTGACGTTCGAGGAGATACCCTCGGGCGGTCTCGGCGGCTACCCCAAGATCGCCAACGCGGTGAAGGCGGGCATCGCGCCCGATCTGCTCTCCATCGAGTATCCGCAGCTGTCCGCGTTCGTCAGCCAGGGATCGCTCCAGGACATCAGCCCCTATCTGACCGAGGACGTCAAGAAGAAGTTCCTGCCGCAGACAGTCGAGATGACGACGCTCGGCGGCAAGAACTGGGCCGTCCCCTTCGACGCAGCGCCGCAGATCTTCTACTACCGCAAGGACTTCTTCACCGAGCACTCCATCGAACCGCCCGCCACCTGGGACGACTTCCGGGGCGCGGCGGAGCAGGTCAAGAAGGCCGCGCCGAAGACCAGGATCGCCACGTTCTTCCCCGACGACCCGACGTTCTTCCAGGCCATGGCGTGGCAGGCGGGCGCGCAGTGGTTCCGGGCCGGGACGGACGCCTGGCGGATCGACACCACCGACCCCGCCTCCGAGCGCACCGCCGCGTACTGGCAGGGCCTGATCGACGACCGGCTCGTCTCCACCGCCTCCTCGTTCAGCCCCGAGTGGACCGGCTCCCTCAAGCAGGGCACCACCGTCGGCTACCTCGGGGCGTCCTGGAGCGCGGGCGTGCTCGCGGGCATCGTGCCCGAGCAGAAGGGCAAGTGGGCGGCGGTACGGCTGCCGAGCCAGGAGGCGGGCCGGCCGGCCAGCGGGATGATCGGCGGTTCCACGTTCGCCGTCAGCAAGGGCAGCACCAGGACGGCGGCCGCCGTCGAGTTCGCGCTGTGGATGTCGACGCACGAGGACGCGATCAACGCCCGGATCGGGGCGAGCACATCGAGCGCCCTGCCCGCCTCCCCGGCCATGGTGCCGATCGCGAAGAAGGCGTTCGACACGAGCTTCTACGGCGGTCAGGACCTGTACGGGCTGTTCGAGGAGGCGGGCAGGTCCATCGGGCCCGACTGGGTGTGGGGCCCGAGCCCCGGGGCGACCAACTCCGCGCTGGGCGACGAGCTGGGCGAGGTCGTCGGCGGCGGCTCGACGCTGCCGCGCGCGATCAGGAGGGCCCACGAGGCCACCGTCGCCGACCTGCGGAAGCGCGGCCTGAGGGTGGAGGAGGGCTCATGAGCGGCAACGACACCGACCGCCGCGGCGGCGGCGTGCCGGGCACGCGCACCGGACCTCCCCCGGACACCGCCCGATCGGCCCGGGACACCGCCCGCGCCGCCCGCCCGTCGACCGTGCTCAGCACCAAGGCCCGCACCCGGCTGGCGGCGGGCACCCTGCTCACCCCCTTCTTCGCCCTGTTCACCGTGGCGATGATCGTCCCGGTCGGCTACGCGCTCTGGCTCAGCCTCTTCACCGAGAAGCAGTCCGGCCTGGGCTTCGACGGTCCCCGTACCGTCTTCGACGGGCTCGGCAACTACGCGACGGCCCTGGGCGACCAGGCGTTCCGCGACGGCTTCTGGGTGCTGCTCGGCTACTGCGCGTTCTACATCCCGCTGATGGGCGGCGGCGCGATAGTGCTGGCGCTGCTGCTGGACACCGCGCTGGCCCGCGCCCGCCGCTTCTTCCAGCTGGCGCTGTTCCTGCCGCACGCCATCCCCGGCCTGATCGCCGCACTGATCTGGATCTACCTCTACACACCGCAGCTCAGCCCGGTCGTGGCCGCCATGGAGGCCGGCGGCTTCGGCTTCGACTTCTTCTCCTCCGAGGGCACGCTCCCCTCCATCGTCAACATCGCGCTGTGGCAGTGGCTCGGCTACAACGTGGTGATCTTCTACGCCGCTCTCCAGGCCGTGGACCGCTCGCTGCTGGAGGCGGCGACCGTCGACGGCGCGGGGAACTGGCGGATCGCCTTCTCGATCAAACTCCCCCTGATCCGCTCGTCGCTGGTGATGGTCCTGCTCTTCACGATCATCGGTTCGCTCCAGCTGTTCACCGAGCCGCTGATCCTCAGCCGCGGCTCGGGCTCGGCGGTGACCAGCACCTGGACCCCGAACATGTACGCGTACAGCGCCGCCTTCGAACGCAACGACTACGGCCTGGCCGCCGCCGCGTCCGTCCTGATCGCCCTGGTCGCCGCCGCACTGTCCTTCGTCGTCACGCGCTTCGCCAACCGCAGGAAGGAGGCACACCGATGACCTCCAGCCGATGGCTGTCGAAGACCGCGGTCAACGTCGTCCTGCTGATCGCCGCCGTGTACACGCTGTTCCCGCTGATCTGGCTGCTGACGGCGGCCACCAAGGACGCCGGGAACCTGCTGGGCGGCGACGTCTTCTCCTTCGAGGGCTTCGACCTCGGACACAATCTCTCGGAGCTGACGTCCTACCAGGACGGCATCTACTTCCGGTGGTACGGCAACTCGCTGCTGTACGCGGGCGTCGGGGCGCTCGGCTGCTCGCTGGTCAGCGTCGCCGCCGGGTACGCCTTCGACAAATACCGCTTCCGGGGCAAGGAGAAGCTGTTCGCCCTGGTGCTGCTGGGCGTGCTGCTGCCCTCCACGGCCCTCTCCCTGCCGCTGTATCTGCTGGCGGTCGAGACCGGCACCGTCAACACCTACTGGGCGGTGCTGATCCCGGCACTGGTCAACCCGTTCGGCGTGTATCTGTCCCGGATCTTCAGCGCGGGCTACATACCCGACGAGGTCCTGGAGGCCTCCCGGATCGACGGGGCCGGTGAGCTGCGCACCTTCTGGTCGGTCGGCCTGCGGATGGTGATGCCGGGGTTCGTGACCGTGTTCCTCTTCCAGTTCACCGCGATCTGGAACAACTTCTTCCTCCCGCTGGTGATGCTCTCGGACAAGGACCTCTATCCGCTGAGCCTGGGCCTCTACAACTGGCACAGCAACGCCAACGCCGACCCGGCCTTCTACCCGATGGTCGTCACCGGCTCCCTCCTGGCCGTCACCCCGCTGATCATCGCCTTCGTCATGCTCCAGCGGCACTGGAAGGCCGGTCTGACCGCGGGGAGCGTCAAATGACCCTTCCCGCCGCCGCCCCCACCGCCCTCCTGGCCATGGGCCCGGGCATAGCGGAGCAGCTGTTCGGCGACCGGCAGCGGGCGCGGCTCACCGCGCTCGTGGACACCGACCCCGGTCTGGTCGCCCACCGGCTGACCGACCCGGCGCCCGAGGTCGCCGCCGCGCTGGCCGGGGCGGAGCTGCTCATCACCTGCTGGGGCGCGCCCCCGCTCACCGCCGACGTCCTGGCCGCCGCCCCCCGGCTGCGCGCCGTGGTGCACGCGGCCGGGAGCGTCAAGCACCACATCACCCCGGCCTGCTGGCAGCGCGGTCTGCGGGTCACCTCGGCGGCCGGGGCGAACGCGCTGCCGGTCGCGGAGTACACGCTGGCCGCGATCCTCCAGGCGGGCAAGAACGTGCTGTCCGCGGCCCGCCGCTACCGGGAGCTGCGCGCCCCGCACGACTGGCGGGCGGAGCTGGCGGGGCACGGCAACTACCGGCGGTGCGTGGGCATCGTGGGCGCTTCGCGGATCGGCCGTCGGGTGATCGAGCTGCTGCGCCCGTTCGATCTGGACGTGCTGCTCTTCGACCCGTACGTGGACGCGGGCACGGCGGCCCGGCTGGGCGCGGAGAAGGCGGGCCTGGACGAGCTGTGCGCCCGCAGCCGGATCGTCTCCGTCCACGCGCCCGAACTGCCCGCGACCCGGCACCTGATCGGTGCGGCGCAGCTGGCGGCGATGGCGGACGGGGCGACGCTGATCAACACCTCGCGGGGTTCGCTGATCGACGGCGACGCGCTGCTGCCCGAGCTGGTGTCGGGGCGGCTGAACGCGGTGCTCGATGTGACGGAACCGGAGGTGCCGCCCGCCTCCTCGCCGCTGTACGACCTGCCGAACGTGCTGCTGACGCCGCATGTGGCGGGTTCGCTGGGCGACGAGATCCACCGGATGGCGGACTTCGCGCTGGACGAGGTGGCGCGGTACGCGAGCGGGCTGCCGTTCGCGGATCCGGTGACGCCGGAGGACCTGGCGCGCATGGCCTAGCCGGAACGCACCGAGGCCCGGCGCCCCCGCGACGGGGGTGCCGGGCCTCGGCCGTACCGGAAGGTACGGGGCCGTACTAGTGGGAGTGGCCGTGGCCGCCGTGACCGGCGTCGGCCTCTTCCTCGGCCGGCTTCTCGACGACCAGGGTCTCGGTCGTGAGCAGCAGCGACGCGATGGACGCGGCGTTCTCCAGGGCGGAGCGGGTGACCTTGACCGGGTCGATGACGCCGGCCTTGACCAGGTCGCCGTACTCGCCGGTGGCGGCGTTGAAGCCCTGGCCCTTGTCGAGCTCGGAGACCTTGGAGGTGATGACGTAACCCTCCAGGCCGGCGTTCTCGGCGATCCAGCGCAGCGGCTCGACGGCGGCGCGGCGGACGACCGCGACACCGGTGGCCTCGTCGCCGGTCTTGCCGAGGTTGCCCTCCAGGACCTTCACCGCGTGGACGAGGGCGGAGCCACCGCCGGAGACGATGCCCTCCTCGACAGCGGCGCGGGTCGCCGAGATGGCGTCCTCGAGGCGGTGCTTCTTCTCCTTGAGCTCCACCTCGGTGGCGGCGCCGACACGGATGACGCACACGCCGCCGGCCAGCTTCGCGAGGCGCTCCTGGAGCTTCTCGCGGTCCCAGTCGGAGTCCGTGGCCTCGATCTCGGCCTTGATCTGGTTGACGCGGCCCTTGACATCCTCGGAGTTGCCCCCGCCGTCGACGATGGTCGTGTCGTCCTTGGAGACGGTGACGCGGCGGGCGGTGCCCAGCACGTCGAGACCGGCGCCGTCGAGCTTGAGGCCGACCTCCTCGGCGATGACGGTCGCACCGGTGAGGGTGGCGATGTCACCGAGCATGGCCTTGCGGCGGTCGCCGAAGCCCGGGGCCTTCACCGCGACGGCGTTGAAGGTGCCGCGGATCTTGTTGACGACGAGGGTGGAGAGCGCCTCGCCCTCGACGTCCTCGGCGATGATCAGGAGCGGCTTGGAGGCGCCGGCCTGGATGACCTTCTCCAGGAGCGGCAGCAGCTCCTGGATGGAGCCGATCTTGCCCTGGTGGATCAGGATGTACGGGTCGTCGAGGACGGCCTCCATACGCTCCTGGTCGGACACCATGTACGGGGACAGGTAGCCCTTGTCGAAGGCCATGCCCTCGGTGAACTCCAGGTCCAGACCGAAGGTGTTGGACTCCTCGACGGTGATGACACCGTCCTTGCCGACCTTGTCCATCGCGTCCGCGATGAGCTCGCCGACCTGGGTGTCCTGCGCGGAGAGCGCGGCCACGGCGGCGATGTCGGACTTGTCGTCGATCGGGCGGGCCGTGGAGAGGAGCTCCTCGGACACGGCCTTGACGGCGGCGTCGATGCCCTTCTTCAGGGCGGCCGGGGAGGCGCCGGCGGCGACGTTGCGCAGACCCTCGCGGACGAGCGCCTGGGCCAGGACGGTCGCGGTGGTGGTGCCGTCACCCGCTACGTCGTTGGTCTTGGTCGCCACCTCCTTGACGAGCTGGGCGCCGAGGTTCTCGTACGGGTCGTCGAGCTCGACCTCGCGTGCGATGGTGACGCCGTCGTTGGTGATGGTGGGAGCGCCGAACTTCTTGTCGATGACGACGTTGCGGCCCTTGGGGCCGATCGTCACCTTGACCGTGTCGGCAAGCTTGTTGACGCCGCGCTCAAGGGCGCGACGGGCGTCCTCGTCGAACTTCAGAATCTTCGCCATGGGCTGTATCCCTCTCAAAATGAACTGCGCCCCTCGCCGCCCGGCTAGTTATTTCGCAGGGGGCCAGGGGCGCAGAACACAAGCAAACGTGGGTGAATTACTTCTCGACGATCGCGAGGACGTCGCGGGCCGAGAGGACGAGGTACTCCTCGCCGTTGTACTTCACCTCGGTGCCGCCGTACTTGCTGTACAGGACGACGTCGCCGGTCTTGACGTCGAGCGGAAGCCGCTCGCCGTTCTCGAAGCGGCCCGGGCCCACGGCGAGGACGACGCCCTCCTGGGGCTTCTCCTTCGCGGTGTCCGGAATGACCAGGCCGGAAGCCGTGGTCTGCTCGGCGTCGAGCGGCTGGACCACAATGCGGTCCTCGAGCGGCTTGATCGCAACCTTGGAGCTGGTGGTCGACACGATCCGGTCTCCCCCTTCGGAGATCTCACGGGGTTTAACAGTCTGTGGGCGGCGACCAGACCGATCCGTCGTCGCGGGTGCCGGACCTGCCCTGTCGCGCAATGGTGGTGCTGGCACTCTCCAGGGGGGAGTGCCAGACCCGAGACTATGGCCGCGATTAGCACTCGGTCAAGCGGAGTGCCAATTCACCACCCTCGCGCCGTCGCGATCGGGGCTCCATGGCGCTGCGCGGGTGGCACTGGTCCGGCGGGACGCAGGTGGTCGTCGCGATGGCGCTGGGCGTGGCGGTCCTGGCGTCCGCCGCCCAGGGAAGCGGCCGGAAGCCTCCGGAACCGGCCCCCACCTGGAACTCCCCGCCCTGCCGCAGCGGCGGTAACGACGAATGCGCGCGCAGCGGAGGCTGAGCGCGCATTCGGGGCCGGGGTGCGGGGAAGGGCTCGGGTCAGACGTAGTCCTCCAGCTTCGCCACCGCGTACCCCTTGTCCGTGATGGTCTTCATGACCCGGCGGATCATGTCGGGCATCGAGCCCTTCCAGTCCTCCTTGCCCCGGAAGTGGGTGAGGACGATGTCGCCGGGGTGCAGGTCCCGGTCCCACTCGCGCCACTCCATGTGGTCGGGGAAGGCCTCGGAGGACCACAGGGGTACGGCGGTGATCCCGCAGGACTTGGCGACGACGAGGGTGTCGCGGTTGTAGTTGCCGTAGGGCGGACGGAAGAGGGTGGGCCGCTTCCCGTAGTGCTTGAGGATCTTCTCCTGCTGGCCGCAGATCTCCCGCTTCTGCTCGGCGTAGGAGAGGCCGGGCAGATAGCGGTGGTTGAGGGTGTGGTTGCTGATGGTCACCCCGCGCTGCTGCATCTTCTTGAAGTAGCCGTAGTCGTCGTTGGTGACGTAGTCGCTGAGGAACGCGCTGTACGGGATGTCGAGTTCGGTCATCATCCGCAGCAGCTCGGGGTCCTTCTCCGCCCCGTCGTCCATCGTCAGGAAGACGATCTTCTCCTTGGTGGGGACGGTGGTGAAGACGGGCGGCAGCCCCTTGTCGTCGCGGACCTCGAAGCCCTTGCGGGTGGTGATGACCGGCTTCACCTTCGGCGGCTCGGGGGCCGCGAGCGGGGTCTTGGCGAGCCCCCACTTCTTCGCGGCGACGGCCCGTGCGGCCTGCTTCTTCCTGAGCGTCTCCGCGTACGTGTCGAGGGCGCGGGCGGGCCCGGCCTGTGGGGCCGCCTCGCCCTGCTGGCCGGCGGCGGGTTTCGCGGGCCCGCCGGGAGCTCCCGTGCCGCTGCCGCCCGCCTCCGCCGCGCATCCGGAGGCGACGGCGGCGGCCAGCAGGGCCGCCAGCACGACGACGCCCGACCTGTGCCGCTTCATGGCTGATTTTTCGTTTTGTCGTACTAGCTGCATGGCGCCGCATCCTGCCAGCCGTCGGCCCGCCTCCGGCCCCGACACCGCGAGCGGACCGGCCCCGTCCCCCGGCCGGCCCACACCGGGACACCGGCCACAATGGACCGGGTGAACGCATCGACCCCCGCCGCCCCGTCCGACGACCCCGCCGGCGCCGCCTTCGCCGCGCTGCGCACCCCCGAGGGCGAGCAGCTGCTGGCCGAGCTGCGCGACCACGACCCCGCCGACGAGCTGGCCACCGCGACCCGGCTGCGCCGCACGCATCCGGCGGAGCTGGTCTCGGCGGCGCTCGGCCAGGCCCGGCTGCGGCAGCGGGCGGTGGCGAAGTTCGGGGCCGAGGACGCGTACCGGATGTACTTCACGCCCAACGGCGTCGAGCAGGCCACCCGCACCTCGGTCGCCGCCCACCGCGCCGCCCGGTTCGCCGGGCTCGGCGTGCGGAGTGTGGCGGACCTGTGCTGCGGCATCGGCGGCGACGCGATCGCGCTGGCCCGCGCCGGGATCTCCGTGCTGGCCGTGGACCGCGACCCGCTCACCGCCGAGGTGGCCCGCGCCAACGCGGAGGCGCTGGGGCTCGCGGACCTGATCGAGGTGCGGTGCGCCGATGTCACCGAGATCGACACCTCGCCGTACGACGCGGTCTTCGTGGACCCGGCGCGGCGCGGCGGCCGGGGCAGGATCTTCGACCCGGAGGCGTACTCACCGCCGCTGTCCTGGGCGACGGCCGCCGCGCTGAAGGCTCCGAGGGCGGCGCTGAAGATCGCCCCGGGCATCCCGCACGAGGCGATCGGCCCGGAGGCGGAGGCCGAGTGGATCTCGGACGGCGGCGATGTGAAGGAGGCGGTGCTCTGGTACGGGGAGGGCTTCGCGCCCGGTGCGTTCCGGGCCACGCTGCTGCCCTCGGGGGCGACCCTGACCGCCCCGGCCCCGCTGCCCGCCCCGCCGGTGGGCCCGGTCGGGCGCTATCTGTACGAGCCGGACGGCGCGGTGATCCGGGCCCATCTGGTCGCCGACATCGTGGAGCGGTGCGGCGGGCGGCTGGTGGACGAGACGATCGCGTACGTCACGAACGACGAGCCGTACTCCTCCCCGTACGTCGCCGGGTACGAGATCACGGACCGGCTGCCCTTCAACATGAAGAAGCTGAAGGCGCTGCTGCGTCAGCGGGAGGTCGGCGTACTGACCGTCAAGAAGCGCGGTTCGGCGGTCGAGCCGGAGGAGCTGCGCCGCCGGATGAAGCTCGCCGGACCGAACGCGGCGACGGTGTTCCTGACCCGGGTGGCGGGGGCTCCGACGATGCTGGTCGGCCATCCGCTGGGGTGAGCCGGGCGCTTCGACCGCCGCCCGGCGGACCCACCCAGCCCGTCCGGCGTTCGAGGACGGAACCGTCGAGCACGTTCTCGGGTGCGGACAAGGGTGTCCCCTGCCACGGGGCCCGTAAGGGGCTCGCCCACCAGGCGAAGGGTTCCGTCCTCAAACGCCGGACGGGCTGGATCAGCGGTGGCCGGGCCCGCCGGTGCGGACGAAGGGCGGGCGCACAGGCCCGGACTCCGGCGCGGCCGACGGCCGTACGGTCCCGTCCCCGGTCCCCGCACCGCCCCCGGTCCCGGCTCCGCCCCCGGCTCCGAGACCGGGGGCGGTGCCTCCTCCGCCCCCGGTGCCCAACAGGACGCCCACCACCCAGCGGCGGTGCGCCAGGGCCGTGACCGCGCCGATCAGCGCGGTCAGCCAGGCGACCATGCCGACGCCCATCATCAGGGCGACCAGCCCGTACGTGTCCCGGCCGGGCCGTGCGCTCGCGGGCCCGATGACGCACAGCGCCAGCCCCACCGCGCCCAGGCCGAACGACAGCAACAGCCAGGTGAGGCTCATCTCGGGCATCCGCAGCCGCCGGTCGCGCTCCGGGTCGCGCGCCAGCGCGCCCCAGGCGGTGAGCAGCGTGCGGACCTTCCGGTCCCGGGAGACGCCGACGCAGAGGAAGACGACGGCCGGGATCAGGACCGCCGCGCCGATGACCAGGCTGACGGCGCCGCCGATGACGCTGACGAAGTCGACCAGGTCGATCGCCTGCTCGAACATGACGATCCCGGTGCCCACCAGGCTCCAGCCGATCGCGGCGAGCGCCGCCCACATCCACAGCAGCCCCAGCCGCCCCGGCCCCACGTGCATCTTCACCAGCTCGCCCAGGACCACCGCCCGGTCGGCGAGCATCGCCTCGCGGTCGGGCCAGGAGCGGATCTCGACGGGCGGCGGGGGTGGTGGCAGCGGGGCACGGCGTGGCATGCGCAGAACACTACCGATGCGCCGCGGTCACCACCGAAGCCGTGCGGTCAGGCGTCGCGCAGCGCCTGGACGTCCAGCTTGCCCATGCCGAGCATGGCCTTGACGACGCGTTGCGCCCGCTCCTTGTCCGGGCCGGTGACCAGCCGTTGCAGCTCGTTCGGAATGACCTGCCAGGACACCCCGAACTTGTCCTTGACCCAGCCGCACTGGCCCTCCTCGCCGCCCTCCGAGAGCGCCGCCCAGAACCGGTCCACCTCGGCCTGGTCGGCGCAGTCGACGGAGAGCGAGATCGCCTCGGTGAACGGGAACTGCGGTCCGCCGTTGAGCCCGATGAAGTCCTGGCCCGCGAGCCGGAAGTCGACGGTGAGCACGGAACCCGTCTCGCCGGGGGCCTCTTCGCCGTAGTAGGTGATGTCCCCGATCCGGGAGTCGCCGCCGAAGATCGCGACGTAGTGCTCGGCCGCCTCCTTGGCCTGGCCGTCGTACCAGAGACAGGGGGTGATCTTCTGCATGGTCTTCTCCTCGTCGGGCCGTCCACGCGTCCGGGCCGGCCGGTCCGGACCTCGTGGAAGGTAGACCCGGCCCGCCGCCCGAACTCATCGGACACGCCCCGGACCCGCGCGGGGACGCCCCGTACCGCACCCGTACGGGCTCAGCGGGAGGCCGCGCCGCTGTCCGGCTCCACGGCCGCCGGGCCCGCGGCCCCGGCCCGGCGCTCCGCCGGCAGCAGGACGTACGCCGCCAGCGCGGCCGCCGCCAGCAGGCCCGCGGCGGCCCAGAAGGCGGCCGCGTACCCCGAGGACAGCTCGGTGAGCCCGGTGGAGCCGCCGGTGACCTGGGCGGCGATGGTCACGAGCACCGCGAGGCCGAGCGAGCCGCCGACCTGCCGCGAGCTGTTGAGCAGCCCGGAGGCCATGCCGGTCTCGCCGGGGGCCACATCGGTCGTGGCGGCCGTGCCGAGCGGGACGAAGCACAGGCCGATGCCGAAGGAGCAGAGCAGCGACGGGCCGAGGATGGAGACGAGGAAGCCGCCGTCGACCGTGGCGGTCGCCGCGAACCAGGCCATCCCGAGCGCGGCCAGCGTCGCGCCCACCGTCATCAGCCGGCGGATGCCGAGCGCGGCGACCGCGCGGGTGGCGAGGACCGAGCCCGCGACGACGCCCACGCAGAAGGGCAGGAACGCGAACCCGGCGGCGGTCGGCCCGAATCCGAGGACCAGCTGCATGTAGAGCGAAACGAAGTAGAACGCGCCGAACTGGGCCGAGGCGAGCAGCAGACAGAACAGGTTCGCCGTCAGCACCGGCCGCCCCTTCAGCAGGCCGGGTCGGAGCAGTGGCGAGGCGGTCCGCAGTTCGACGGCGACGAAGGCGGCCAGCAGGACCACCGCCGCGCCGAGGGAGGCGAGCGTGGTCGCAGAACCCCAGCCGTGGTCCGAGGTCCGCACCAGTCCGAGGACCAGCAGCGTCGTCCCGGCCGTGGCCAGCAGCGCCCCGGCGACGTCCAGCCGGGCCCCGGTCCGCCGCTGTCCGCCGACGGATCCGGTGCGCGCGGCGGCGGCCAGTGCGAAGGCGACGATCGGCACGTTGACCAGCATCACGGACCGCCAGCCGGTCGCGTCGGTGAGCACACCGCCCGCCAGCACCCCGACCGCGCCGCCCGCCGCGCCCGCCATGCCCCACAGCCCGAGCGCCCTGGACCGGGCGGGCCCGGCCGGGAAGGCGAGGGTGATCAGGGCGAACGCCACCGGGGCGAGGGCGGCCGCGCCGACGCCCTGCACCGCGCGCGCCGCCACCAGCGAACCGGGCGACCAGGCGAGCCCGCCCGCCAGGCTGGCCAGTCCGAACAGGACCAGACCCGCCGTCAGGACGCGGCGCGGGCCCGCCAGGTCGGCGAGCCGGCCGCCGAGCATGAGGAGCCCGCCGAAGGCGAGGGCGTAGGCGTTCACGACCCACAGCAGCCCGTCCCCGCCGAAGCCGAGGTCGCTGCGGATGTCGGGCAGCGCGACGTTCACCACCGACATGTCCAGCGACACCAGGAACTGCACGGTGAGCGCCACCACCAGCAGCCACCGCGCATGCCGCTCCCCCGCGCCCGGTTCCTTCGTCGTCCCGCCCATGACGTCCCCTTCCCCACGATGTGTTTCTCGATGTGTTCCTCGGTGTGTCCCTCGACCGAGAATTACCATACACGTATAGAAAATAGACGCGCCGGTACGGAGAGGGAGCCGTAAGGGGAGAATGCCCAGGTGTCAGGCAGCGAGAAGACCGAGAAGAAGACCACGAAGAAGACGACCGGCACGTCCGGGCGGCCCGTGGGGCGGCCCCGGCGGCTGGACCCGGACGTGATGGTCGCCACCGCGCGCCGCATCGTCGAGGAGGAGGGCGTGGCCGCCCTGTCCATGCGGCGGGTGGCTAAGGAGCTGGGCAGCACGCCGATGGCGCTCTACCACTACGTGCAGGACAAGGACGAGCTGCTGATGCTCACCCTGTCCGGCACGGCGGCGGCGTTCCCGCGCCCGGAGCTGCCGGAGGACCCGCGCGAGCGGATCGTGGCGGTGGCCGCGCACATGCACGACATCATCGGCCGGATCCCCTGGGTGCTGGACGTCCTGGCGCTGGGCGAGCTGACCGACCGCAACGCCCTGTGGATGGTGGAGGAGATCGTCGACTGCGCGCTGGCCTGCGGCCTCTCACCGGCCCGCTCGGTGCGGGCGTACCGGACGATCTGGAGTTACGTCTACGGCGACCTGGTCTTCCGCAGGGCGGCGGCCCGCCGGGCGGAGAACCCCTCGCGCCGGGAGTTCTTCCCGGAGATGATCACCGAGGAGGACGCGGCGGAGCTGCCCCGGCTCGCCGGGGTCAAGGACCGCTGGCGGGAGTACGCCGCCGGCTACGAGACCGTCGAGGAGCTGGACGCGATCGTGGACGGCCTGATCCGGCGCGGAACCCGGGGCGCGGGAGCCTGAGGCACCCGGCAGCCCCGCCGCTCAGCCCACCGACTCGAAGCGCCAGCGGTGCACCGGGCGGGTGATCAGGGCGGCGTCGGGCTCGGGGAGTTCGGGCAGGTCGTCGGCGTACGAGGCGTCCTGCCACCACGTCATCACCAGCACCCGGTCCTGCGGGGCGCGCAGGAGTTCGCGGCGGTGGGGTTCGCGGGCCAGCTCGGCGGCCCGGGCGCGGGCCCACTCCAGGAGCTCACCGCCCCGGCCCTCCACGGCCCGGGCCTCCCACATCAGGACGACGGTCGCGCCACTCATGAGTACAGGTTGTCCTTGCTGATCTCGTGCACATGGTCGTGATCGTGGGCGTGGCTGTGACTGTGGCGGTGCGCGGCCCCCGGCACATGCGGCTCCGTGACCGGCAGCGAGGAGTCGGCGGACAGCTCCAGGTCGGAGGGGCGACGGTTGCGGGCGACCATCTCCGCGCCGAGCGCCGCGACCATCGCCCCGTTGTCGGTGCAGAGCCCCGGGCGCGGCACCCGCAGCCGGACGCCGGCCCGCTCGCAGCGCTCCTGGGCCAGGGCGCGCAGCCGGGAGTTGGCCGCGACGCCGCCGCCGATCATCAGGTGGTCGACGCCCTCGTCCTTGCAGGCCCGGACCGCCTTGCGGGTGAGCACGTCCACCACGGCCTCCTGGAAGGACGCCGCCACATCGCGTACCGGCACCTCCTCGCCCGCCGCGCGCTTCGCCTCGATCCAGCGCGCCACCGAGGTCTTCAGGCCGGAGAAGGAGAAGTCGTACGGGGCGTCGCGCGGGCCGGTCAGACCGCGCGGGAAGGCGATGGACTTCGGGTCGCCCTCCTTCGCCAGCCGGTCGATGACCGGCCCGCCGGGGAAGCCCAGGTTCAGCACGCGGGCGATCTTGTCGAACGCCTCGCCCGCCGCGTCGTCGATCGTCGCGCCGAGCGGGCGGACGTCGCTGGTGATGTCGGGAGCCAGGAGCAGGGACGAGTGCCCGCCGCTGACCAGCAGGGCCATCGTCGGCTCGGGCAGCGGTCCGTGCTCCAGCTGGTCGACGCAGATGTGCGAGGCGAGGTGGTTGACCCCGTAGAGCGGCTTGCCGAGCGCGTACGCGTACGCCTTCGCGGCCGAGACGCCGACGAGCAGGGCTCCGGCGAGCCCGGGGCCCGAGGTGACGGCGATCCCGTCGAGGTCGCGGGCGCTGACGCCCGCCTGCTTCAGGGCGCGCTCGATGGTGGGGACCATCGCCTCAAGGTGGGCGCGGGAGGCGATCTCCGGGACGACGCCGCCGAAGCGGGCGTGGGTGTCGACGCTGGAGGCGACGGCGTCGGCGAGCAGGGTCGTACCGCGCACGATGCCGACGCCGGTCTCGTCGCAGGAGGTCTCGATGCCGAGTACGAGGGGTTCGTCGGCAGCCATCATTCAGTCCCGGTCTCTGCTGCGTGCTCGTGCACGGCTTGCTCTTGCATGGTCAGGCGCATGACGAGCGCGTCGATGTTCCCCGGCTGGTAGTAGCCGCGCCGGAAGCCGATCGGCTCGAAGCCGAAGCGCTCGTAGAGCTTCTGCGCGCGGGTGTTGTCGACCCGCACTTCGAGGAGCACGGTGGCGCTCTCGAAGGCGGTCGCGGCCTTCAGCAGGTCGGTGAGGAGTTCGGAGCCGAGGCCGGTGCCCCAGGCCTCGCGGCTGACCGCGATCGTCTGGACGTCGGCCAGGTCGCCGAGGGCGGCGAGCCCGGCGTAGCCGACGATCCGCCCGGTGACGGGGTCCTCGGCGACGACGTAGTGGCGGGTGGCGCCGGGGCCGCGGGCGTGCGCCAGCTCGGACCAGAACATGCCGGGCGACCAGGCGTCGTCCGGGAACAGCGCGTGTTCGAGCTCCAGCACCGGTGCGATGTCCCACCAGCGCATCTCGCGCAGTACGGCGGTGGCGCTCACTTCGGGGTGACCACCTTGTAGTTCTTCGGGACCTGGGCGTCGGGCCGGCGCAGATAGAGCGGCTGCGGCTCCAGGAGATCCTGTCCGGCGGCCAGCCGCTCGGCGGCGAGCGCGGCGAGCGCCCCGGCGGCCACGTGCTCGGGGCCGCGCGCGTCCGGGAAGGACTCCGGATAGAGCCTCGCGCCCGCGCCGACCACGGGCAGCCCGGCGAGGGCTTCGGCGATGTCGGCGGGCCGGTCGACGGCGGGTTCGCCCGTACGGGTGCGGGCGTCCTCGTACCGCGCCCAGTAGACCTCCTTGCGGCGCGCGTCCGTCGCCACGACGAACGGCCCCTCCAGGCCCTCCTGCCCGGCGGCGTACGCGAGGCCGTCCAGGGTGCACAGGCCGTGGACCGGTACGGAGAGGGCGGAGCCGAAGGTGGCGGCGGTGACCAGGCCGACCCGCAGGCCGGTGTACGGGCCGGGGCCGACGCCCACGACCACGTCCGTCACGGCGTCGAGCTTCGTCCCGGCCTCGGCGAGGACCCGGTCGACGGCGGGCAGCAGCAGCTCCCCGTGCCTGCGGGCGTCGATCTGTCCGGAGGAGGCGATGACGGACGTACCGTCGTGCAGGGCGACGGTGACGGCGGGCGTGGCGGTATCCATGGCGAGCAAGAGCACGCAAACAGCCTACGGCTCCGCCGACGGCGTTACGGCGTCCGTACGGCGTCCCGGTCCGCGCACGCGCTGCTGCTACCGTCACCGGGTATCCGCGGGTACGACGTAAACGCTTGTACGACATGCGGCAGGCGGCGCCGAAAGGGGAGTTCACGGTGGCAAGGAGCAGCTCGGGAATCGTGGCCGGGCTCACTGCGGCGGCGGTCGCCGCGGTCGCCTTCCTCGCTTACCAGGCCTCGGCGAACGCCCCCGACTCGGTGGCGTCCACGCCCGGCCCGAAGACGTCCGCCACGGCCTCGGCGCAGCCCTCCGCCAAGCCGAAGCCCCCGGCCGACCCGCTGGCGGTCCCGGCCGCCTCCGGCAAGGGCGAGCGCGTCGTGTACGCGCTGAAGGACCGCCGGGTGTGGCTGGTCGACGAGAACGACAAGGCGATCCGCACCTTCACCGTGATGCCGAGCCCCGTCAGCCCGCCGCTCGGGGCCCACCAGGTCACCTCTCGCTCGGGCACGGTCCAGGGCTCGGACGGCGTCCCGATCGAGCACGTGGTCCGCTTCGCGAACGTGGACGAGGTGGCGATCGGCTTCAGCGCGGCCCAGGACGGCTCGATGGCCAGCCCGGACCCGACGTCGAAGACCGGCGGCGTCCGGATGAAGCGCGCGGACGGCAACGCGATGTGGACCTTCGCGACGGTCGGCGCGAAGGTCGTCGTCGTCCCGTAGGCGGCGTCCGGCGGATCGCGGCCGTCCGTCCGTAGGCGGCGTCCGGCGGATCGCTGCCGTCCGTCCGTAGGCGGGGCGTCCGGCGGATCGCTGCCGGGTCCGTTACGCGGCGTCGCGCCTGGCCGGCGGGGGCACCGCGGCGCGGGCTTCGCCGTCGTCAGCCTCCTCCGCAGCGTCGCCCGGCGGGGTGGAGACCGCGGTGGCCGCGGCGCACGAGGCCAGCAGGTCTCTCATCGACAGGGCGGACGGAGTCGGTCGCGGCTGCGGTCGCGCTGCGCGCTCGGGCGTCGGCATGGATGCCTCCTGGGTGCTCCGGTGGAGGGCGTGGTTAGGTAAACCTAACCACGTCTCGTACCCATGTGACCACGACCACGGTCCCCCGCGCAACAATTTACCGACAGCTTGTCGGGAAGGGTAGAGCCGGACGCCACGGACCGGGCGTTACGCCAGGTCCTCCCGCAGCCCCGCCCAGCGCGCCCCGATGCCGACCAGGGTCACCTCGCGCCGCTCGTCGTCGGTGTCGCCGGTCGCGCGGTCGATGAGGACCCGCAGCCGGTCCTCGGCCAGCTCCTCGACCTTGCCGTCGCCCCACTCCACGACCACCACCGACTCCGGCAGCGACACGTCCAGGTCCAGGTCCTCCATCTCGTCGAGGCCGCCGCCCAGGCGGTACGCGTCGACGTGGACCAGGGCCGGGCCCTGGACCAGTGAGGGGTGGACGCGGGCGATGACGAAGGTGGGCGAGGTGACCGCGCCGCGCACGCCGAGGCCCTCGCCGAGGCCGCGGGTCAGCGTCGTCTTCCCGGCGCCCAGTTCGCCGGTGAGCATGACCAGGTCGCCGGGGGCCAGCACGCGGGCGAGGCGGCGGCCCAGGTCCTGCATCTGTTCGGGGGACGTGACGGTGAGCGTCACGGTGACGGCCTCGGGCACGGCCCCCGCGGGGGCGGGAGCGGTCTCAGCGGCCGGGCTGTTGTGCGGTGCTTCCATGTCCGCCAACGTTAGCGGCCGGCACCGTGCCGCTGCGTACGAGCAGGTCGGCCAGCCGGTCCGTGACCGTCTCCGGGTGCTCCAGCATCACCAGGTGCCCGGCGTCCGGCACGATCACCAGCTCGGCGTCGGGCAGGACGTCCGCGATGGCCTCGCTGTGCGAGCTGGGGGTGACCAGGTCCTTGTCCCCGGCCAGGATCAGCACCGGCACATCCCGGAACGCGGGCAGCGCGCCGCTCTTGTCGTGCTCGGTGAAGGCCGGGTAGAACTCGGCGACCACATCGATCGGGGTGGACTCGATCAGCCGTTCCGCGAACCGGGAGACGGCCGGGTCCACGTCCCGCGAACCGAACGAGTACCGCTTGATCAGCCCGGCGAAGAGGTCCGCCGTGGCCCGCCGGCCCTTCTCCACCAGCTCCGTCTGCGAGCCGAGCGCCTTCAGCACCCCGGGCAGCACCCGGCGCACCGCGTTCACGCCCGCCACCGGCAGCCCGAAGTTGACCTCGCCGAGCCTGCCGCTGGAGGTGCCGACCAGGGCGACGGCGGCGACCCGGTCGCGGATCAGGGCCGGGTACTGGTCGGCCAGCGCCATCATCGTCATGCCGCCCATGGAGTGCCCGACCAGCACCAGCGGGCCCTCGGGGGCCGCCGCGTCGATGACCGCCTTCAGGTCGCGGCCGAGCTGGTCGATGCCGACCGGCACCCCGTCCGCCTGGGCCCGCCCGCGCCCGGAGCGGCCGTGGCTGCGCTGGTCCCAGTAGACGCAGCGGACGAGACCGCGCAGCGCGGCCCGCTGGAAGTGCCAGGAGTCCTGGCCGAGGCAGTAGCCGTGACTGAAGACGACGGTGACCGGGGCGGGGGCCCTGCGTCCGAAGAGGCGACGGCGACGGGTGCCGGAGGCGCCCTCGTCGGCCGCCGCCTGCGCGTCCTCCACCTCGTCGACCTCGTAGTACAGCTCGGTGCCGTCGTCGGCGACGGCCCGGCCCGGCGTGCCGCGCAGCGAGCCGTAGGGCCCGGTGGCGTCCAGCGCGAGACGGGCCTTCTTGCGCATGCCGCGCCCGACGGTGAGCCGCTCGACGGCGACCCCGGCCGCCGCGCCCGCGGCGAGCACTCCTATCGCGGCCCCGGCGATCCCCGCCCGGCGCCAGCCCGCCGCCGTGGCGGCGGTCGCGGCCACCACGTCCCCCGCGCTGCTCTCGCTCACTGCTGTCCGCCCCCGGTCGGATCGGTCGTCCCGTTCACGTACACCCTGGGTACCCGGGTGCCGATGCGCGTGACGATCTCGTACGCGATGGTGTCGGCGGCGTCCGCCCAGTCCTGCGCGGTCGGCTCGCCCCGGTCGCCGGGCCCGAACAGCACCGCTTCCGCGCCCGCCTCGGGCCGGTCGCCTTCGAGGTCGACGACGAACTGGTCCATGGCGACCCGGCCCGCGACCGTGCGCGTCCGCCCGCCGACCAGGACGGGGCCCCGGCCCGACGCGTGGCGCGGGACGCCGTCCGCGTAGCCGACGGGGATCAGGCCGAGGGTCGTCTCGGCCGACGTCGTGTAGTGGTGGCCGTAGCTGACGCCGTGTCCGGCCGGGGCGTCCTTGACCAGGGCGACGGACGCGGCGAGCGTCATCACCGGGCGCAGCCCGAGGTCGGCGGAGGTGCCCAGCTCGGGGGCGGGCGAGATGCCGTACATCGCGATGCCGGTCCGGACGAGGTCGAAGTGCGCCTCGGGGATCGTGAGCGTGGCCGGGGAGTTGGCCATGTGCCGCACCTCGGGCTCCACGCCCTCCTTCTCGGCGTACGCCACCATGTCGCGGTAGACATCGAGCTGGGCGGCGATCGAGGGGTGGCCCGGTTCGTCGGCGCAGGCGAAGTGGGACCACAGGCCGGTGACCCGGACGCGTCCGGTCCGCTCGGCGGCCAGCGCCTCGGTGACCAGTTCGGGCCAGTCGGCGGGCTGGCAGCCGCCCCGGCCGAGGCCGGTGTCGGCCTTGAGCTGGACGCGGGCCGGGCGGCCCGCGGCCCCGGCGGCGGCGACGACCTCGCGCAGCGCCCACATACCGCCGACCGACACGTCCAGGTCGGCCTCGATCGCCTCGCGCCAGGGGCCGCCGGGCGTCCACAGCCAGCACATGATCCGGCCGTCGAGTCCGGCCGCCCGCAGGGCGAGGGCCTCGTGCGGGGTCGCGGTGCCCAGCCAGGTCGCCCCGGCCTCCCGCGCGGCCCTGGCGCAGGGCACCGCCCCGTGCCCGTATCCGTCGGACTTCACCACGGCCATGAGCTGCGCACCGGCCGCCCGCTCGCGCAGGACGCGCACATTGGCGCGCAGCGCGGCGAGGTCGATCTCGGCACGGGCTCTCAAGGACGCTGTCTCGTTCATCGCGCCCAGTCTCTCAGAGGCCCCGGCCGCCTCCCCGGCAGCGCACGCCGATATCCGGACTTATGTACGTTTCATCACATGCTGGAGGTGGTCGACCAGGACCGGGACATGGCTGTCGGCCACATCCTTGACGGCGGTGATCAGCGTGACGGGCCCGCCCTCGCGCACGAGGCCGACGAGCCGCTCGACCGCCTCCGTGTGCGCCGGGTCGTCCAGCTCGGCGCGGTAGCGCTCGACGAACTCCTCGTGCCGGTCCGCGCGGTCCTGGTGGTACCAGGAGCGCAGCTCGTCCGAGGGCGTGACGTCCTTCAGCCATACGCCGATCGCGGCCCGCTCCTTGGAGACGCCCCGGGGCCAGAGCCGGTCGACCAGCACCCGGGTGCCGTCGGCGTCCTCGACCGGGTCGTAGGCCCTGCGTACGCGTACGGGTTCGCTCACGTTCTCCACGATCGCCCCGGCTCACCCCGCCCGCACGTCGCGCCAGGCCGCCGGGATGCCGTCCGCGACGTCCTGCGCGGAGACCGGCGCGCCGTCCGAGCCGTGCCGGGCGGCGAGTCCGTGCAGATAAGCGCCGACGGACGCGGCGTCGCGCGGGGCGAGCCCGGCCGCGAGCAGGGAGCCGGTCAGCCCGGAGAGCACGTCGCCGCTGCCCGCCGTGGCCAGCCAGGACGTACCGGTCGGGTTGACCCGTACGGGGGTGTCGCGGGCCTCCGCGATCAGGGTCGTGGAGCCCTTGAGGAGCACGGTGGCGCGGTAGCGGGCGGCCAGTTCGCGCACCGCGGTCAGCCGCCCGGCCTCGACCTCCTCGCGGGCCGTGCCGAGCAGGGCGGCGGCCTCCCCGGCGTGCGGGGTCAGGACGGTCGGGGCGGTCCGGGTGCGTACGGTCTCCGCGTCCAGCAGCCGCAGCCCGTCCGCGTCGACCAGTACGGGGACGTCGGCGGCGAGCACATCGGCGACGGCCGCCTCCGCGCTCCGCCCGTCGCCGAGCCCGGGCCCGACCACCCAGGCCTGAACCCGCCCGGCCTTCGACGGCGGCCCGGCGTGCACCAGCGCCTCGGGGAACCGGGCGATCACCGCGTCCGCGCCCGGTCCGACGTACCGCACCGCCCCGGCCCCGCCGCGCAGCGCGCCCGCGACCGCGAGGACCGCCGCGCCCGGGTAGCGCTCGGACCCGGCGACGACGCCGACGACCCCGCGCCGGTACTTGTCGCTCTCCGCGCCCGGCACCGGCAGCAGCGCCGCGACGTCCGCGTACTGGAGCGCCTCCAGGTCCGGCGGCTCGGGCAGCTCCGGGCCGAGCCCGATGTCCACCAGCCGCAGCGCGCCCGCGTGTTCGGCGGCCGGGTCGATCAGGAGGCCGGGCTTGTAGGTGCCGAAGGTGACCGTCGCGTCCGCCCGGACCGCGTCGCCGTGCACCTCCCCGGTGTCGGCCTCCACCCCGCTCGGCAGGTCGACGGAGAGGACCGGGGTACGGTCCCGGGTCACCGCGTGCAGCAGTTCGGTGGCGTCCTCCCGCAGCCCGCCGCGCCCGCCGATGCCGGTGATGCCGTCCACGACGAGGTCGAGCGCGCCGAGCCCGTCCGGCCCGTCGACGACCCGTCCGCCGGCCGCCAGCAGTGCGGCGAGGCCGCCGGGGTGCGCCCGGTCGGGGGCGAGCAGCAGGGCCCGCACGCCCGCGCCCCGGCGGGCGAGGCGGGCGCCCGCGTACAGCGCGTCGCCGCCGTTGTCGCCGCTGCCGACCAGGAGCAGCACCCGGGCCCCGTACACCCGGCCGTTGCGCCGCAGCAGATCGCCGCAGGCCACGGCGAGCCCGGCGGCGGCGCGCTGCATCAGGGCGCCCTCCGGCAGCCGCTGTATGAGGGCGGCCTCGGCGGCCCGTACGGTCTCCACGCTGTAGGCACGTCGCATGGTCCAACCCTCCGCGATCACGAGGGCCGACGCCACCCCCGCAGGGCGTGGCGGACCGGTTCGGCCGTGCGGGTGCTCCCCCGTACGCGATGGCCGTCGCGCGAACCGCCGGGCTCCCCCGTACGCGATGGCCGTCGTGCGGGCCCCGGTGCTCACGCTCACCCCTCCGCGATGACCACCGCCGACGCCACGCCCGCGTCGTGGCTGAGCGAGACGTGCCAGCCGCGCACGCCCAGTTCGGCGGCGCGGGCGGCCACCGTGCCGCGGACCCGCAGCCGGGGCTGCCCGCTCTCCTCGACCCAGACCTCAGCGTCGCTCCAGAGCAGCCCGCCCGGTGCGCCGAGCGCCTTGGCCAGGGCCTCCTTCGCGGCGAACCGGGCGGCGAGCGAGGCGATACCGCGCCGCTCGCCGCTCGGCAGCGTCAGCTCGCTCCCGACGAAGAGCCGGTCGGCCAACTGGGGCGTACGCTCCAGCGCCGCGCCGAACCGCTCGATCTCGGCCACATCGATGCCGACTCCGATGATCACGAACCCACCCTCGCCATCCCCATCAGCCGGGACGCACGCCCCGGTTCACTCCACGGTCACGGACTTCGCCAGATTGCGCGGCTGGTCCACTTCGTTGCCGCGGGCCGTCGCGAGCTCGCAGGCGAAGACCTGGAGCGGCACGGTGGCGACCAGCGGCTGAAGCAGCGTAGGCGTTGCGGGGACGGTGATGAGGTGGTCGGCGTACGGGACGACGGCCTCGTCGCCCTCCTCGGCGACGACGACGGTGAGCGCGCCCCGGGCCCGGATCTCCTGGATGTTGGACACGATCTTGTCGTGGAGGACCGAACGCCCGCGCGGTGAGGGCACGATGACGACGACCGGCAGGCCCTCCTCGATGAGCGCGATCGGCCCGTGCTTCAGCTCGCCGGCCGCGAAGCCCTCGGCGTGCATGTAGGCGAGTTCCTTGAGCTTGAGCGCGCCTTCGAGGGCGACCGGATAGCCGACGTGCCGGCCGACGAACAGCACGGTGTCGTGGTGGGCGAGGGACCGGGCCAGCTCGCGCACCGGCTCCATCGTCTCCAGTACGCGGTCGACCTCGCCGGGGACGGCGGAGAGCTGGCGCACCACCGTACGGATCTCGTCGCCCCACTTGGTGCCGCGCACCTGGCCGAGGTAGAGCGCCACCAGGTAGCAGGCGACGAGCTGGGTGAGGAAGGCCTTGGTGGAGGCGACGGCGACCTCGGGCCCGGCGTGCGTATAGAGGACGGCGTCGGACTCGCGCGGGATGGTCGAGCCGTTCGTGTTGCAGATGGCGAGCACCTTCGCGCCCTGCTCGCGGGCGTGCCGCAGGGCCATCAGGGTGTCCATGGTCTCGCCGGACTGGGAGATGGCGACGACGAGGGTGCGCTGGTCCAGGATCGGGTCGCGGTAGCGGAACTCGCTGGCCAGCTCGGTCTCGCAGGGCAGCCGGGTCCAGTGCTCGATGGCGTACTTGGCGATCATCCCGGCGTGGAACGCGGTTCCGCAGGCGACGATGACGACCTTGTCGACCTCGCGCAGTTCGGTGTCCGGGATGCGCACCTCGTCGAGGTGGAGCGCGCCCTCGCCGTCGATCCGGCCGAGGAGGGTGTCGGCGACGGCCTGGGGCTGGTCGGCGATCTCCTTGAGCATGAAGGAGGCGTAGCCGCCCTTCTCGGCGGCGGAGGCGTCCCAGTCGACGTGGTACTCGCGCACCTCGGCGAGCTCTCCGTCGAAGCCGGTGACGGTGACGCCCTCGCGGCTCAGCTCGACGACCTGGTCCTGGCCCAGCTCGATCGCGGAGCGGGTGTGCGCGATGAAGGCGGCGACGTCGGAGGCGAGGAACCACTCGTCCTGCCCCACGCCCACGACGAGCGGCGAGTTGCGCCGGGCGCCGACCACCACGTCCGGCTGGTCCGCGTGCACGGCGACGAGGGTGAACGCCCCCTCCAGCCGCCGGCACACCTGCCGCATCGCGTCCGCGAGGTCGCCGCCCGACGAGAACGCCTCGGCCAGCAGATGCGCGACGACCTCGGTGTCCGTATCCGATTCCAGGGCGTGCCCGCGCCCGGTCAGTTCGCGGCGCAGCGCCGCGAAGTTCTCGATGATCCCGTTGTGCACGACGGCGACCCGGCCCGCGTTGTCCAGGTGCGGGTGGGCGTTGACGTCGGTGGGCGCTCCGTGCGTCGCCCAGCGGGTGTGCCCGATGCCGGTCCGCCCGGCCGGCAGCGGCCGGTCGCCCAGCTCCTTCTCCAGATTGACGAGCTTGCCCGCCTTCTTCGCGGCGGCGAGCCCGCCGTCCGCGAGAACGGCGACGCCCGCCGAGTCGTAGCCCCGGTATTCGAGGCGCTTGAGTCCTGCGACGACGACGTCCTGCGCCGACTGTCCACCGACATAACCCACGATTCCGCACATAACGGCACCCTAAGGCCGGAAGGCGGATTCCGGGCCTCTTGAAAACTTCCGGAAGAGCGCCGTCGGCGGAGCAGCCGCGGGGCTGTGCCGCCATGCCGTCGTGCGGGTGACGCAACCAGCGCCCTCACACCGGGTAAGCGGCGCATCCGGCGTTCCCGCACCGAAAGGAATCCCGTCGTGCCACCCACCGTGTGGAGCAGACGCCGCGTCCTCACCACGCTCTCCGCGATGACCGCCGTACCCGCGGACGATTTCAAGAAGAATCTGGGCACGTTCGCACTGAGCGCCCTGTTCTTCGGGAAGGGCCGAGCCGTGGCCCATGTGTCCAAGAAGGTCGGCAGCAGCCTGTCGGGCATCGCGGACGAGGTCGGCATGAAGGTGTCCGGCTTCCTGGAGGACACGACGACGGCGGCCATCGGGCTGCTGAACTGGAGCTGACCGGGGCTGATCGAGCCGGGTGGGCGGCGCCGGACACGGCACCGCCCACCCGCACCGGGAACGAACAGGTGGGAGAACAAGGGTGCAGGCAGAGAGCTTGACGGCGGCGCAGTGGTGGATCGTGGCCCTGGCGACCTCCGCGGTGTTCCTCGCGGCGGTCCACTTCACCTTCAGGAACGGCAAGGCCACGCTCCTCTCCTTGATCGCACCCGTCCTCGGTGGCATCACCGTCCTGGGCGCCGCCGGCGTACGCGACCACGCGGAGGTGGAGGCGCTGGTCATGTTCTCCGCCTCGATGCTCGCCGTGGCACTGCTGGTGCTGGCGCTCAAGCCGGAGCTGCCGAGGATCAGGGCGGCGGCCCTGGCCGGTGAGACGTACGAGATGCCGAAGTGGAAGACCGGCCTGTACGGGGTGCTGGCGGTGGCGTTCGCGGTGACGGTGGTGTTCGTACTGCTGTAGGAAGCCAGGAGGCACGGCGCCTGTATGCGCGGGTCGTGAACAGGAAGGTCCCACCGGTCTCAGCACGACGGCACCCGCCGGCTCTCCCCCACCGGCTCGGCCCGCCCGCAGACGCCCATGCTGCACCAGCGGCGGCGGCCGCCCGCGTCGAGGAAGAGCCACCCGCAGTCCTTCCCCGGGCAGACCCGGACGGTGAGGCGGCGCGGGTGGGCGAGCAGGTCCGCGGCGCGCTGGGCCACGGCGTACAGCGGAAGCCGGAGCCCGGACTCCGGATGGGGTCTCCACCGCCCGAGGCCGTCCTCACCCCGGACGAAGGCGGCATGGCGCACGGCCTCCTGGATCACCTCGGCGGCCCGCGCGAAGGCCCCGCTGTCGCCCCGGCCCGCCGGCCCCTCCGTGAGGCACCCGTACAGCGCACTCCGGAACTCCCGCGCCGCCGCCAGTACGGCGCTCGCCTCCTCGGGCCGCTCCTCCGCGGTGCGCAGCAGCCGGACGACCGTACGTTCGTCGACGAGGTCCAGGTGCCCGGCCCAGACCACGAGCGTGCGGTAGCCGCAGAGCCACTCCGAACCGGCCCGCCGTCCGCCGCCCCACCCGGCGTAGGTGTTGCAGAACTCCAGGGCCGGATCGCCGCTGGTGTTCCACGGCAGCCACTCGCCGCGCACCCGGACGGCGTACGTGGGCGTCGCGGCCTGCCGCAGGGCCGGGTCGTCGCGGCGGACCCGGTCGTACAGGGTGCGCAGCTCCTCGCCGGGCTCGGCGTCGAAGGCGGACCGCAGGGCGCTGCGCGTGGCCCGGTAGAGCTGGAGCGCCTCCGCCGACCGGCCGCCGCGGTGCAGGGCGACCATGCTGTCCGCGACGAGGCGTTCGCGTTCGGGGTGCTCCTCGGCGAGCGGGGGCAGTTCGGCGGCCACGCGCTCGTGCCGCCCGAGCGAGAGCAGGAGCCGGGCGCGTTCCTCCGCCGCCGAGAGCCGCAGCGCGGCGAGCCGTCGGCCGATCCGGTCGCGCAGGGCGTCGGCCGCGACGTCGGCGAGGAGTTCGCCCCGCCACAGCGCCAGCGCTCGGTCGTAGCGGAGCACCCGCTCCTCGTCGTCCACGGCCGCCGCGGCCTCCCGCACCCCGTCCTCGAAGTTCCGGGTGTCGATCACATGGTCGTCGGCACGGAGTAAATAGCCGTCGTTGCGGGTCTCCAGGTGTACGCCGTCGGGCCCGAGGGAGGCGCGCAGCCTGCCGATGTACGTGTGCACGGTGGAACGCGCCCCGGCCGGGGCCTCGCCGTTCCACAGCAGGTCGATGAGCCGGCCGGTCGGGATGGTCCGGCCCGCCTCCAGGAGGAGGACGGCCAGCAGGCACCGCTCCTGGCGGCGCAGCCCCGCGAGTACCGGACGCCCTCCGTGCCGCGCGGCGAAGGGTCCGAGCAACTGGAATTCCATCGGCAAAGCATCCAACTGCCGCCGCCCGCAAGGCCAGACCTTGCCTACATCCGCGCCTGTGTCGTGGCGAGTCCGTCGTGGTGAGTCTTTGGTGAGCCCCCCGGAGCATCCTTCGGCGAACAGCACGAACAGCACGAACAGCACCACGAGCAACACGCGATCACCCGATACACCCGATCCCGACCTATGGAGAGTTCACATGCGCAGCATCGTTCTCGGCGCTCTCGGCGCGGCCTGCCTGGCCGTGGTGGCGCTCGGCACGGCCCCCGTGGCGACGGCGGCCCCGGCCAAGGCCGCTCCGCAGGGATCCGGCTGGGAACCGGCCCCTTCGGACCCGTGGGACGTCCCGGCGGGAGAGCGGTGCGCCTTCCCCATCCACGGCGAGCCCATCGTGGACGAGGTCGTCCGCCGCGAACTGCCCTCGCCCGGCGAGGGCGTGACGCGCAGCTTCTACAAGGGCGACCTGGTGGTCCGGGTGACGAACAAGGAGACCGGGGCCTATTACGACGCCGACTCCAGCGGTGTCGCCCTGATCGACGAGTACGCCGACGGGGCCCAGCGCTGGCACATCCTCGGCCCGGTGCTCCTCGGCGTGGGCGAGGGCAATCTGCCCCGGGGCATGTGGCTGGTCAACGGCGCGTACAAGCTCCAGTGGAGCGCGGACCGCGTCAAGACCGTGTCCGGCGCGGTGCTGTCCAAGACCGACGTCTGCGCACAGATCGACTGAACAGCAGCGGGGCGGCGGGCCGTTGACCTCACGCACTGAGCAGGGACGGCTCGCCGCCGCACGCACGGACCTCGCCGCACGCCCCGCAGCACCCCGGCACGGACGACCGGAAGGCGCGGTCGCAGTCGTCGCAGGTCTGGAGGGGCACGACGGGCACGGAGGCGGGCAGGGGCGGCGGCAACAGCGCGATGAGCCGGTGCCGCAGCAGCTTCGCCGGGTGCCGGAGGGGTACGGGCGGATCATCGGTGAGCGCGAACCGCACCGCGTCCGGCCGCACGCCCCGCTCCAGCCAGGCGGCGACGCCGGGCGTGAGCCGCTCCACGTCCGCCTCGGAGAGGACGAAGAGGGGCGCGCCGACGTGCAGCCCGGCGAGCAGCCGCGCGGCCTCGGCGGACAACGCGGCGCTGGGCTCGCACGGGAGGGGCAGCGGCGGGGGCGGCGGCTTGGGCGCGGTGGGCGGCGGCACGAGACGGGGCGGGGGCGGGGGCGCGGCTTCCGTCACGGGCACGGGCACGGCCTTCGTCTCCGCCTGCGGCTCCGGAGCGGGCACGGGCACGGCCCTCACCGCCAGCCGGGCCGCCGCCTCCGGGTGGTTGTACGACTCCGTACGCGTGGCGAATCGGCCACCGCAGCCACGCTCCCGGGTCCGGCGCAGAAACCCGTGCCGCTCCAACTCCCGCAGCGCGGCGGCGATACGTACCTCGCTCTCCGGGAAGATCGCGGCCAGCGCCTTGACGCCGACGCGCCGCCCGGCGGGCAGCGACTGGATGTGGGTGCCGAGGCCGATGGCCAGCAGGGACATGCCCCGGTGCTGGGAGAGCCGGTTGGAGATGATCGTGTAGCCGTCGGTGAGCCGGATGTTGATGTGTACGACACCGGCGGACGGGGCGCGCGAGGGCGCGCTAACCTGCTGGGTACCCATCGGGAAGCTCCTACTTCCTCGGTGGTCAGGCCTTCGGTCGGGATGCCAGTCCCGGCCGGGGGCCGTCTCATGTCTGGTGTTGTGGTCAGCGCGAGCATATGCCCGCCAACAGGTCATAAATCCAGCCCGGTTGGCACACTTCACCCATGTGAGTGACCAGGGGGTTGGGTCGGGTTATTTCTCCCGTAATCAAAGACAAGTACTTAAAAGCTTTTACGTCGTGGGTCACCGCGTCGCGGTGGACCGCGACGCGGTGACCCACGATCCCGGCGGCCTCTCCCGCCCCACCGGATCGCGGCCGTCACGACCCGGTGAGAGCCACCTCCGCCCAGACCGTCTTGCGCGGGAACGGCCCGTGCTCCGTGCCCCACCGCACCGACAGCGCCTCGACGAGCAACAGCCCGCGCCCGCCCTCGGAATCGGTGACCGGGTCCCGCTTCACCGGGTCGCGGTCACCCCGGGTGTCGACGACCTCGATCCGCAGCACGTCGTCGTACACGCTCAGCAGAATCCGGAAGTCCCGGCCCGGGACGTGACCGTGCAGCGCCGCGTTGGTCGCCAGCTCACCGATGACGAGGCTCGCATCCTCCAGCGGCAGCCCCCAGGAACGCAGCTGTTCGGTGGCGAGCAGGCGGGCGAGCCGGGCGCCCCGACGGGTGGCGGAGAGCTGGACGGCGAACTGTCCGGTGCGTGCACGCGGTTGGGTGATTTTTCGGTTCACGTCACTCAGCGTGGCCGCGCGTATCTACGCTGAGAAGGACTGACACGGGTACGGACCGTCACTGTCCCTGGTGTGTACAGGCCTGTCCCCGTACGTACGGTGCCCGCCGCGCGGGCGCACGGGATGAAGGCGGGACGGCAGATGATCGACGGAACCGAAGAGGACCGGGAGTTCGGCCTGGAGGACGACTCCGGCGCGGTCATCGCGGCCGTGGGCCGGCAGATCAAGCTGTGGCGCGAGGAAGCCGGATTACGCGCCGCCGAGCTGGGCTCGATCATCGGGTACAGCGAGAACCTCGTCTTCAAGGTCGAGGGCGGGAAGCGCATCCCCAAGCCGGAGTTCCTGGACAAGACGGACGCGGCCGTCGGGGCGAACGGCAAGGTCTCGGCGATGAAGAAGGACGTGGAGGAGGCGCGGTATCCGAGGAAGGTCCGCGACCTGGCGAAGCTGGAGGCGGAGGCGATCGAGCTCGGCGCGTATGCCGGGGTGGTGATCCACGGGCTGCTCCAGACCGAGGAGTACGCCCGCGCGCTGTACGCACAGCGGCGGCCCGCGTACGCGGAGGACGACATCGAGCGCCTGGTGGCCGCTCGGATGGCCCGGCAGGTGGTCTTCGACCGCCGCCCCGCTCCGCTGCTGACCTTTGTCCAGGAAGAGGCGACGCTCCGGCGGCGGACCGGGGGCAGAATGGTCCTGCGACGCCAGCTCGAACACCTGCTTGAGCTGAGCCAGTTGCGGCATGTCGAGATCCAGGTCATGCCGATGGACGCGGACGAGCACGCGGGTCTGGGCGGCTCGCACCAAGTCCTTAAGCTCAAGGACGGAAAGACCGTCGGGCACAACGAGGTTCAGCTCATCAGCGGGCTGATCACCGATCCGAGGCAGGTGCAGATCCTGGAGATGCGCTACAACCTGCTCCGGTCGCAGGCCCTCACGCCCCGGCTGTCGCGGGAATTCATCGAGAAACTGCTGGGAGAGACATGAGCACCCCCGAGCTGATCTGGTTCAAGAGCAGCTACAGCACCAACGACGGCCCCGAGTGCGTCGAGGTCGCCACCGCCCCCACCACCGTCCACGTACGCGACTCCAAGCAGCTCCCCGGCCAGGGCCCCCACCTCGGCTTCGGCCCGGCCGCCTGGAACGACTTCGTCGCCTACGCAGCGCAGGACTGAGCAGATCAGGCCGTCTCGTCCGTTTCCCCGCCTCCGCCGCCTCCGGGAGGAGATGCTTGCTCTCGGCAGCGGCACGACAGCGTGCTGTGATCGGGAGGCAGAGAGTGTTCGGGAACGCATTCGTCAGCATGTACCCGTGGGAGACGGACGAGTTGGCCGAGACGCACGGCGGGCAGCCGGGCGTGGTGAACGAGGACGGCACGGAGCCCGGGCCGATCTCCATCCTGGCCATGTCCGGCGGCGACGAGGTCGGCAGGATCACCGAGTGGTGGGGGTTCGACGGCCGTCGGGGCGGGACGGCGGCCACACACCTGCGCGGCTCGTGCTCCTGCGGCTGGCGGGGCACGACGCTGTACCGGGTGGACTGGGACGAGGTCCACAAGGACCATCCCTACATGTACAGCACCTCCGGCCCGGAGGCGGACTGGAAGGCCCACGTCGCGGGCGTCGAGGCCAAGCTCGTCCCCCTGCCCGACGACGTGGCGGAACTCCTCGACAAGCTGACCGACCGCGTGAGCGAGCTGGCCGACCATGAGCCGTTGGCCGCCCTGCGCGCGGCCAACCTCGTTCAGCGCCACACCCAGATCTACGCGAGCTGTGCGGCCCGGGACGTCCAGCGGGACACCACGCTCCTGGCGGCCGCCGGTGTCGCTCTCGGATGCAGCACCGCCCAGGTGGAGAGCCGCCTGCGGAAGTACACAGGACATTTCTGACCGGATTTCGTGGCCACTCCGTACGAGCAAGAGCGCAGGTACCAGGACCAGAACGCAGCAACCTCACATGCCGAAGGAGCGCAAGCAAGACCGCAAGGCCCCCCGAGCCTCCCGAGTTCTGGGAGTTCTGTGAGTTCCGCAGGTTCCGCATGAAGCAGCCGCTCCCGGCGCAACGGCCTGCGACTTCCCCGCTACGGCCTTAAGTGCCCGGTTCAGCACGCCGGCCGACGCCGTGAACGCGGTGCGGTCCGGGAAGGTTCGCCGGGTTGGTGGGGGTCACTCCTGCTCGGATGCGGCGGCGAGGTGACGGCGGCAGAGGTCGGCGGCCGTGAGGTGGGGCTTGTGCAGCGCATCGGTGTAGAGCCGCATTTCACGAGCCGCCCGGTCCAGGTGCTGCCAGAAGGAGAGCGGTGGGTCGAGGTCGTCACCGAGATCGACCAGGCAGTCGAAGGCGAGCCCGAGCTCGTTGTGCCGCAGGAACTCCAACACTGCTGCGAGGTCGATGCTCGGCAGGCCCGTCAGGGGGGCCAGGGCGGCGTCGAGATGGCCACGGGTGCGGTTCCAGCTGGTCTGAAGCGCGTGACGATCAACGGTCATGGCCGTCAGTGTCGCCGGTGCCGTTCGGAGGGGCACGCGACTTTCGCGGACCGCCCACCCCGGCGGAGGCCCTTCTCGCCGCGGATGCGAGCGCGCTTCCTTCGCTGGGCGGCGAGAACGTCTGGGTGACGGGCATTCTTGTTGCGTCGGCGGAGGTAGGCATGCAGGGCCCGGGTCTGGACCGGTCCGCGCGGCGACGGCCCCTGTGTGAAGCAACAGCGTCGGCCGCGCCGGAGCCCCGGCACGGCTGTGGGACGGGCGAGGGCCATGATGCGCACGAGACGCGAGCTCTCCCCGGCCCGCCGCCGCCCCGGCCCGTCAACCTTCCGGCCCGACCCAGGCGTCTGCGGCCTGAAAGGTGTCCGACGCTGATGGAGTACCCGCCCCGGATGCGCCTTCCACTGAATCAAGGCCTCTGAGGCCCGTCGTAGCGCCCAGCAAGCGCGTCCGACGGTCGGCGATCCTGAGCGAACCGTCGCCGTGGCTCACGGGCCCGGCCCCTCGGGTTCGCAGGATAGAGATGGAAGATGGGGAGCAGTCCGGCATCGGGGTCCAACGCGCTCTCCAACGAGCCGAGGATCAGTTCGTCTGCTTGACGCAGCAACTCGTCGAGTTCTGCTTCCCCGCTGGCGGGGGCGGCCTCAGCCGCACTGTCATCGTTCATTGCAGCCCCTCCTCTACCAGGTTGAAGGCCTTCTTCAAGGACAGTCGGGCGCGAGCATAGTTCTGCCGCACCGCCTCGACTGTGATTCCCAACTCCGCGCTGATCTCCGCGTGAGAGAAGCCGTCCAGGTGCCAGGCCATCACCTGTCGCTGGCGTGGCGGCAGCATGCCAAGCGCGTCGTACACACGCTTCTCCTGCTCTCTGAGCACCACCTCGTCTAGCGGGCAATGTCCGTCGGGCCTATCCGGCAGAGTCTCTGCCGGCCGATCACGCAGACCTATCTGACGCACATAGGCCCGTGCGGCCACCGTTCGCAGCCACGCGCGGGGGGCGGTGATCTGGGCCCACTTGGGGAAGGCTTCCACGAACGCCACCTGCGCCGCTTCCGCGGCCTCATAGGGCGAAGCGCCCAGCCGCATCACGAATCGCGTCAGCACAGCAAGGTGTTCGGAATAGAAGAGCGCAAAGTCCAGGCGGCTTCCCGGAGAACGCAACTTCGTTCCTGCTGACCGTCGACGCGTGGCAGTCGGCTCTTTGACCGACGTTTGTTGCTCACTCATGCCCACGCCTGGCCATGCCACTGCCGACCTCCACCACGGTCTCCCGGGTTCCTGCTCTCTCCGACAGGCGGCTTCCCGCAGGCAGGCAACGCACCCGATCACTGATCGCCTGCTGCTCTAACTCGTACAGGCGCAAGGCAGTTCGGCCTCTGATCCATTGAAAGGTCAACCGGCCGGTCACCGGAATGAGCATCATGCATACCCCCGTCCATATCGGATCCATGGCAGTCACTTCTCCGTCCGCTGAGCGGTGTTCGACAGCACGTGCACCAGTTAGTGCGATCAACCGGCTCATTCGTGACATCGCCAGGCACACCACGGTCGGCTTTCGTCCCAGCCTGCTGCCGTCCCGCCCCAGTCGGCCCTCTGCTGTCGGCTCTCCCGCTCCCGATGTTCTTCCCTCCCCGTCGGGCTCGCGTCGATACGCCACGAGACAATGCCGCACAACTGGTGCGGAGCCCGTGAACCTTTCCGCCCGCCGCGGGCAACAGGGGTGACAGCACACCGACCGACGCACCCTGGAGGCGCAGTGACCGGACCACCTCCGGCCCGCCCAGGCACCGAACGCGACGACGCCGACGTCATCACGCAGTCGCTCGACGAGCCCGAGCTGTTCGCCGGGCTGTACGACCGGCACGCCCCGGACATCCACCGCTACGCCGCCCGCCGGCTCGGGGAGGGCCCGGCGGACGACATCACGGCGGAGACGTTCCTCATCGCGTTCCGCACCCGGGACCGCTACGACACGTCCCACCGGCTGGCCCGGCCCTGGCTGTACGGCATCGCGGCCAATCTGATCGGCAAGCACCGCCGTACCGAGGTCCGCGCGCTGAAGGCGCTGGCCCGCACGGGCCACGACCCGGTCGCCGCGTCCTGGAGCGACCGCTCCGACGACCGGATCGCCGTCCAGGCCCCCCTCGCGGGCGCGCTGGCCGCGCTCTCGCCCGGCGACCGGCACGTCCTGCTGCTCGTCGCCTGGGCCGACCTCGGCTACCAGGAGGTGGCCGAGGCGCTCCGGATACCGCTCGGCACGGTCAGGTCCCGGCTGAACCGGGCCCGCCGCAAGGTCCGCGAGGCGCTGAGCACCGATCCCGCGTTCGTCTCGGCCGAACAGGAGCTGACCCCGTCATGGACGAAATGACCCGACTGCGGGAGCTGCGCGCCGACGCCCCCGTACCCGACCGTGCCGCCCTCGCCCCGGGCCGCGAACGGCTGACCGACACCATCGCGGGCAAGGGCCGCCGCAGCTTCCGGGCGCGGGCCGACTGGCGGATCGCCTCGCTCGGCGCGGTGGTGGCGATCACCGCGGCGGCGCTCTTCGTCACCCAGGTCGTCGACACCTCCGACCCCCGGCAGTCGGGACCGGCGACCGTGGCGGGCGACCTCGACCTGTCCGGCCCGGCGGCCGCTCTGGGACGGGCGGCGGACTTCCTGGACCGGCAGGAGGTGCCACCGGAGCCGCGCTCCGACCAGTGGATCTACCTCCGGGAGGAGGACCCGTACCAGGAGAAGCAGTGGAAGGAGCTGCCTGCCGAGGTCCGGAAGAAGATGGAGTGGACCTACCTCCCGGACTCCTGGATCCCCTACGACGACAAGGCCGCGGAGAACGACGCGTCCGACACCGACTACCGGACCGCCCGCGAGTCCTACCGGATCGCCGCCGGCCTGCCGGAGGACCCGGAGGCGCTCCTCGCGGAACTGCGGAAGGTCTTCCCGACCGGCAGCGGCCCCGACGGCGCCCCGGAGGCCAAGGACGATCACAGCTTCCGCGCCCTGACCGTCCTGCTGGAGTCCTACCCACTCCCGCCGGACGCGCTGGCCCGGATGTACCGGGCGATGGCCACGATCGAGGGCATCGGCGTGACCGACCACCTGATCCGGGACGCCTCCGGCCGCCAGGTCATCGCCGTGACGCGTGCGTACGACCGGAACACGCGGCGCGAGATCCTCATCGACCCGGTCGACTACAGCTACGCGGGCGAACGCGAGGTCGTCACCAGAACCCACGAGGTCACCGGCCCCGAGGGCACCATCCCGATCGACTACGAGCGCGGTGACGTCCTGCGCGAGGTCGCGAGAACCAAGGCGGCCGTGGTCGACGCCAAGGGCGAGAAGCCCTGACCGTACGCCTCATACGAAGCCCGGCCGCGGGCCCGGTGTCCGGCACAGGGGAGCGGACACCGGGCCCGCGGCCGTATCCGGGGCGCGGCCGGCGCCGCCCCGACACCCACGTGACCGACCCCACCCCCCACTCCGTTAAAACTCCCGCAACAATGAAGGGTGATCACTTCGCCCGCACGGAGCCCCCACCGTCGCACCGAGCATGCGCCGACCCCCTACGTCGACCTCTCGCGCGACGAGTGGAGCGCGCTGCGGGACAAGACCCCGCTGCCGTTGACCGCCGACGAGGTGGAGCGGCTGCGGGGGCTCGGGGACGTCATCGACCTGGACGAGGTGCGGGACGTCTATCTGCCGCTCTCCCGGCTGCTCAACCTGTACGTCCAGGCCACCTCCGGGCTACGCGGCGCGCTGAACACCTTTCTCGGGGACGCCGGGAACGGGCACGGGGCGCAGCGCGGCACCCCGTTCGTCATAGGGGTCGCGGGCAGTGTCGCCGTCGGCAAGTCCACCAGCGCCCGTATCCTCCAGGCGCTGCTGGCCCGCTGGCCGGAGCACCCGCGGGTCGAGCTGGTGACCACCGACGGGTTCCTGCTGCCGATGAAGGAGCTCCAGGCGCGCGGGCTGACCTCGCGCAAAGGGTTCCCGGAGTCCTACGACCGGCGCGCCCTGACCCGTTTCGTCGCCGACATCAAGGCGGGCAAGGACGAGGTGACCGCGCCCGTCTACTCGCACCTGATCTACGACATCGTCCCCGGCGAGCGGCTCACCGTGCGCCGCCCGGACATCCTCATCGTCGAGGGCCTCAACGTCCTGCAGCCCGCGCTGCCCGGCAGCGACGGCCGCACCAGGGTCGGGCTCGCCGACTACTTCGACTTCAGCGTGTACGTGGACGCGCGCGCCGAGGACATCGAGACCTGGTATCTGAACCGCTTCCGCAAGCTGCGCGCCACGGCGTTCCAGGACCCGTCCTCGTACTTCCGCAAGTACACCCAGGTCTCCGAGGAGGAGGCGCTGGACTACGCGCGCACCATGTGGCGGACCATCAACAAGCCGAACCTGCTGGAAAACGTGGCTCCGACGCGCGGCCGTGCCACCCTGGTGCTCCGCAAGGGGCCGGACCACAAGGTCCAGAGGCTGTCCCTGCGCAAGCTCTGACCCGCTGCGAGAACCGGAAGGCCGGCTGCCGCGTGCTGCACCTGCGTCTGATCGTGCCCGCCGACACCACCGACGAGGTCGTCGCCCTCCTGGAGTCCACCGTCGGCACCGCTCACCTCGTCGTCCTGCCGGGCGCCGCCCGCTCCCCCGCCGGGGACGTGGTCATGTGCGACGTGGCGCGCGAGGCGGGCGACGAGCTGATCCGGGCGCTGCGCCGGCTCGGCATCGACGAGTCCGGGGCGATCAGCGTCGAGCACCTGGACCTCACCCTGTCCTCGCACGCCGAGAAGGCCGAGCACGAGGCCCCGGGCGACAGTGCCGACGCGGTGCTGTGGGAGGAGCTGACGGAGGCGACCGACGAGGAGTCGACGTTCTCCATCACCTACGTCTCCTTCCTCGCCCTCGCCACCATGCTCGCCGCCTGCGGGGTGATGCTCGACAACGCGGTGCTGATCGTGGGCGCGATGGCGGTCGGCCCGGAGTTCGGCCCGCTGGCCGGAATCTCCACGGCCCTGGTGCAGCGCGCCCCGCGTCTGGTGGCGCGGTCGCTGTGGGCGCTGGTCGGCGGGTTCGCGCTGGCGATGACCGTCACGGCCGGATTCGCCTGGCTGCTGGACGCCGTCGGCCTGTTCGAGAAGTCGATGATCGAGGCGGAGCGGCCGATCACCGGGTTCATCTGGCAGCCGGACTGGATGTCGTTCATCGTGGCGTTCCTCGCCGGCATCGCCGGGACGCTCTCGCTCACCTCCGCGAAGTCCGGGGCGCTGATCGGCGTGGCGATCTCGGTGACGACGGTCCCGGCCGCCGCCAACGCGGCCGTCGCGTTCAGTTACGCGGACTACCGGCAGACCGTCGGCTCCGGGCAGCAGTTGCTGGCCAACCTCGGCGGGATCGTCCTCGCCGGCACGCTGACGCTGCTGTTCCAGAAGGCCCTGTGGAAAATCCGGCGTACGCAGAAGCCCCCGGCGACGACGCCGGGGGCCTCGGTGGGGGCGTGACCGCTCCCGTACGACCGGTGGACCGTACGAGCAGCCCGGCCAGGACCATCAGCAACGTGCCGGGTCCGGGCGGAGCTGGCCGCCGTCCTCCGCCGGTGGGCCGGGGCCGGGCTGCTGCACATCGCCGACGCCGACCGCGCCGCGGCCCACTTCTCCCGGCTCGTCTCGGCCACCCCGGGCCCGCCCGCGTCGGCCGTCGACGCGGACGAGCGGGCGGCCTGGATCGCGGACGGCGTCACGGTGTTCGTACGGGCGTACCGCGCCTGAGCGGCGGGTGGCCGGGTGCGCGGTGCGCGTACAGGGCCGCCCGCTCCCGTACGCGTACGACTCAGGCACTCCGTACGCGCACGGCTCAGGCCACCCGTACGCGTACGGCTCAGGCACTCCGTACGCGTACGGGTCGGGGCTTCACCCCAGCGCGGACTTCACCACATCGGCCAGCCGGCCGGCGACGGCCCGGGCCTGCTCGATGTCGGCGGCCTCGACCATGACCCGCACCAGCGGCTCCGTACCCGACTGCCGCAGCAGTACGCGCCCGGTCTCGCCGAGCTCGCGCTCCGCCTCGACGACCGCGGTGGCCAGCTCGGACGAGGTCTCCACCCGGGACTTGTCGACGTCGGGAACGTTGATGAGGACCTGCGGCAGACGCTGCATGACCCCGGCCAGCTCGGTGAGGCTCCGGCCGGTGGCGGCGACGCGGGCCGCCAGCATCAGACCGGTCAGCGTGCCGTCGCCGGTCGTGGCGTGGTCCAGGACGATGACGTGCCCGGACTGCTCGCCGCCGAGCGCGAAGCCCTCGGCCTTCATCGACTCCAGGACGTACCGGTCGCCGACCGCCGTCTGGACGAGCCGGATGCCCTCGCGCTCCATGGCCAGCTTGAAGCCGAGGTTCGACATCACGGTGCCGACGACGGTGTCCTTGCGCAGCTGACCGGCGTCCCGCATCGCGAGGGCCAGCACAGCGAGGATCTGGTCGCCGTCGATCTCCTCGCCCGCCGCGTCCACGGCGAGGCAGCGGTCGGCGTCGCCGTCGTGCGCGATGCCGAGGTCGGCCCCGTGCTCGACGACGGCGGCGCGCAGCAGCTCCAGGTGGGTGGAGCCGCAGCCGTCGTTGATGTTCAGACCGTCCGGGTCGGCCCCGATGGTGACGACCTCGGCCCCGGCCCGCGCGAACGCCTCGGGCGAGACCCGGGCGGCGGCGCCGTGCGCCTCGTCCAGGACGACCTTGAGGCCGTCGAGCCGGTTGGGCAGGACGCCGATGAGGTGGGCGACGTAACGGTCGAAGCCCTCCGAGTAGTCGGTGACCCGGCCCACGCCGGCGCCGGTCGGGCGGTTCCACGGCGCACCGGTGCGGTGCTGCTCGTAGACCGTCTCGATCCGGTCCTCCAGCTCGTCGGCGAGCTTGTGGCCGCCGCGCGCGAAGAACTTGACGCCGTTGTCGGGCATCGCGTTGTGACTGGCGGAGAGCATCACGCCGATGTCCGCGCCGAGCGAGCCGGTCAGATACGCGACGGCGGGCGTCGGCAGCACGCCGACGCGCAGCACGTTCACACCGGCGCTGGCCAGGCCCGCCACGACGGCGGCCTCCAGGAACTCTCCGGATGCCCGCGGATCACGTCCGACCACGGCGGTCGGGCGATGGCCCGCGGAGGTGCCCGCCTCGGCGATGACGTGCGCCGCCGCGACCGAGAGGCCGAGCGCGAGCTCGGCCGTCAGATCGGCGTTGGCGACACCGCGTACTCCGTCCGTACCGAAGAGTCGTCCCACTGGTGTCCTCCGAAGTGCTCCGAAACCACAAACCACTGCACAGCAAACGAACTGCAACCACACAACAAAAGCGACGAAAAACCGCAAAAAGGCACGTCGGGCGGCATGGCGCGCCCGACCTGCGGGATGCGCGACAGCGCTCACCGGGTCGCGGTCCCGTGCGGGCCGATGAACGTCTTATGCCGTTATACGCCCGCGAGCGCTGATAAACGAACGCCCCAGCAGCACAGAGCGTGCCGCCGGGGCGAACGTGACAGTCGAGCAGGCGATATTTAGCGCTTGCTGTACTGCGGGGCCTTACGGGCCTTCTTGAGACCGGCCTTCTTGCGCTCGACCGCACGGTCGTCGCGGGAGAGGAAGCCGGCCTTCTTCAGCGTGGCGCGGTTGTTGTCCACGTCCGCCTCGTTCAGCGAGCGGGCCACACCGAGACGCAGGGCGCCGGCCTGACCGGAGACGCCACCACCCGAGATGCGGGCCACGACGTCGTAGCGACCGTCGAGCTCGAGAACCTTGAAGGGCTCGTTGACTTCCTGCTGGTGCACCTTGTTGGGGAAGTAGTCCTCAAGGGTGCGACCGTTGATCTTCCACTTGCCGGTGCCCGGGATGATCCGGACGCGGGCGATGGCGTTCTTGCGACGGCCAAGGCCGGCCGCGGGCTGCGGGTCGCCGAAGCGGCCCGCGAGCGACTCGGAGGTGTACTCACCCTCGACGGGGACCTCGGACTCGAAGGTGGTCACCTCGGCGAAGGTCTCCTCGCCCTCGGTGCCCTCGACGGGGGTCTCAACAGTGGTCTCGGCCACGATTCTCCTCAGATCTTTCTGTATGTCTTAGGGGGTGGCCGGAACTACTGCGCGACCTGGGTGATCTCGAACGGGACCGGCTGCTGAGCAGCGTGCGGGTGCTGGTCGCCCGCGTAGACCTTGAGCTTCGAGAGCATCTGACGGCCCAGGGTGTTCTTGGGGATCATGCCCTTGATGGCCTTCTCGACGGCCTTCTCGGGGTTCTTCGAGAGGAGCTCGTCGTAGCGCACCGAACGGAGACCGCCCGGGAAGCCCGAGTGGCGGTAAGCCATCTTCTGGGTCTTCTTGTTGCCGGACAGGTGAACCTTGTCGGCGTTGATGATGATGACGAAGTCGCCCATGTCCATGTGGGGGGCGTAGATCGCCTTGTGCTTGCCTCGGAGGAGGTTCGCAGCCGTGGTGGCCAGACGGCCCAGGACGATGTCCTGAGCGTCAATGATGTGCCACTGGCGCGTGACATCGCCGGGCTTGGGGCTGTACGTACGCACTTCGCAGCCTTCGCTTCTTCAGTGGATGGGATCCAGACACACGGCACCTCTGAAGCGATCATGCAGCTGGGGCTCACAATGCCGGGGACGCTGCCCGTATGCGAGCCACTGGTAACTGCTCCAGGGAACCTACGTAAGGCCCTTCGCGTGAGAACGACGAAGCCAATACGTATAACAAACCTGAACCCTACCGGGGAGCCCCCGGCCGGGTCAAAACGACCCCGCCCTTCCAGCCCGGGGGCCGAAGTACGCGCCACCTTCCAGCCCCGCCGCACCCACCCAGCCCCGCCGGCGTTTGAGGCGACCGTTCTCAGCCCCGCCGGCGTTTGAGGCGCGGGGCCCGGGGGCAGCGCCCCCGCAACGGCGCCGCACGGCACCCCGCACCCGCACCACGCCCACACCCACCCGCACCCCACCCCGCCGACCACCAAGCTCACCGCACCCGCTGAACCCTCCGCTCATCCCACACCGGCTCCACCGTCTCCCGCACGACCCCGTCCGACCCGAACACCAGATACCGGTCGAAGCTCTTCGCGAACCACCGGTCGTGCGTGACGGCCAGCACCGTCCCGTCGTACACCTCCAGCCCGTCCTGCAGCGCCTCCGCCGACTCCAGGTCCAGGTTGTCCGTCGGCTCGTCCAGCAGCAGCGCCGTCGTACCGGCCAGCTCCAGCAGCAGGATCTGGAACCGCGCCTGCTGCCCACCCGACAGCCGCTCGAAGTCCTGGTCCCCCTGCCGCTCCAGCTCATAGCGCCGCAGCACCGACATCGCCCCGCCCCGGTCCTTGGCGTGCTCGGACCAGAGGATCTCCACCAGCGTCTTGCCGAGCAGCTCCGGATGCGCGTGCGTCTGGGCGAAGTGCCCCGGCACCACCCGCGCCCCGAGCTTCCACTCCCCCGTGTGCGCCACCGGCTCCCCCGCCAGCAGCCGCAGGAAGTGCGACTTGCCCGACCCGTTGGAGCCGAGGACCGCGACCCGCTCCCCGTAATAGATCTCCAGGTCGAACGGCTTCATCAGCCCGGTCAGCTCCAGGCCCTTGCAGGTCACCGCCCGCACCCCGGTCCGCCCGCCGCGCAGCCGCATCTTGATGTCCTGCTCACGCGGCGGCTCCGGCGGCGGGCCCGCCTCCTCGAACTTCTTGAAGCGGGTCTGCATCGCGTGGTAGCGGTTCGCCATGTCGGGGCTGTTCGCCGCCTGCTGCCGCATCCGCAGGACGAGCGCCTTCAGCCGGGCGTGCTCCTCCTGCCAGCGCCGCAGCAACTCCTCGAAGCGGGCGAACCGCTCCTTGCGCGCGTCGTGGTACGTGGCGAAGCCGCCGCCGTGCACCCACACATCACTGCCCGCCGGGCTCGGCTCGACGCTGACGATCTTCTCGGCGGCCCGGGAGAGCAGCTCCCGGTCGTGGGAGACGAAGAGGACCGTCTTACGGGTCTCCTTCAGCTTCTCCTCCAGCCACCGCTTGCCCGGCACGTCCAGATAGTTGTCCGGCTCGTCGAGCAGCAGGACCTCGTCGGGCCCGCGCAGCAGCGCCTCCAGCACCAGCCGCTTCTGCTCACCGCCGCTGAGCGTGCGCACCTCGCGCCACTGCGCCTTCTCGTACGGGACGCCCAGCGCGGCCATGGTGCACATGTCCCAGACGGTCTCGGCCTCGTACCCGCGCGCCTCCGCCCAGTCGCTGAGCGCCTGCGCGTACGCCATCTGCGCGGCCTCGTCGTCGACGGTGAGAATGCGTTCCTCAGCCGCGTCGACGGCCTTCGCGGCCTCCCTGATCCTCGGCTGCGACACCGACACCAGCAGGTCGCGCACGGTCCGCTCGTCCCGCACCGAGCCCACGAACTGCGGCATCACGCCGAGCCCACCGCTCACCGACACCGTGCCGCCGTGCGGCTGGAGCTCACCGGCCAGCAGGCGCAGCAGGGTCGTCTTGCCGGCGCCGTTCGCCCCGACGAGCGCGACGACGGCCCCGTCGGCCACCCGGAACGAGGCGTCACCGAGCAGCACCCGCCCGTCCGGTAGGTAGTACTCCAGGTGGCCCGCTTCGAGATGTCCCATACAGAGCATTGTCACGGTCCGCGAAGCTCTGACCCAACCGGTTTACCGATAGCCCTAAACTGCGCGCATGAGCTTTGGGCAAGGGGGGGCCTCCTGGGGGCCCGGGGGCGACGGGACTCCGGACTGGGCGGCGCTGGCGGACGAGTCCGCCGCGCGCGCCCGCCGGAAGAAACTGCTGATGATCGGCGGTGGCGTGCTGGCCACCGTGGCGATCGGCGCGATCGTGACCACGGCCGTGGTCACATCGAACGGCGGCGGCAACGGCAAGGCGGACAAGAACGCGAGCCAACTGCCCGCACCCGCCGAACTCCCCGAGGACACCTCGGCGCCCGAGCCCTCCTTCTCCTCGGTCGCACCGCCGCCCCCGCCGGACCCCAAGGACTTCATATCGAGCGCCAAGAAGGACAAGGCGCCGGTCACCGTCGACGGGTTCTTCCCCGGCAAGAAGCTCACGATGGGCGACCGCGTCCACCTCAAGGGCGCGACGAGCAGCGCCGCGAACTGCGCGACGGGCACCCAGGGCGCCCTCGGCTCGATCCTCACGAACAACGGCTGCACCCAGCTCATCCGGGCCACCTACCGCAAGGACGGGGTGGCCGTCACGGTCGGCATCGCCGTCTTCGAGACGGAGGCCCGCGCGAAGAAGACCGCCGACCAGGCCTCGGGCGGCCTCGCCTCCCTCAGCGGCGGAGGCGTCGACACCTTCTGCCGGGGCGGCACGGTCTGCCTGCGCACCGCCAACTCCTACGGCCGCTACGCCTACTTCAGCGTCGGCGGCTTCCTGAACGGCAAGCGGGTCACCACCGCCGACAAGGACGTCTACGCGGTCAGCAAGGACCTGACGAACTTCGCCTTCCGCCAGATCCACCGCCGCGGCCAGCTCCAGGCCTCCCAGGCCGTCGCAGAGCCCAACGACTGACGGAACACACCGGACTCCCGGGCCCCGCCCGGGAGTTCACCGCACACCAGCGGTCAGCAGCAGCCCGCCCCCGGCAACGTCCGTACGTTCCGGGCCTCTTCGGCCCGGGCCGCCAGCAAGTCGTCCGCCGGATACGCCACTTCCTCCAGCGTCAGCCCATGCGGCCGCACCACGTGCACCCCGGGGTCGCGCACCTTCGCGGCGAGCACCTCGGCGGGCCAGGAGGCAGGCCGCCGCCCGTCGCCGACGAACAACGCCGCCCCGATCAGGGCCCGCACCATGTTGTGGCAGAACGCGTCCGCCTGCACGGTCGCCGTGAGGACGCCCGACGCCGGGTCCCGTACCCAGCTCAGCTTCTGCAGCGTACGGATGGTCGTCGCGCCCTCGCGCTTCTTGCAGTACGCGGCGAAGTCGTGCTCGCCGACCATCAGCGCGGCCGCCTCGTTCATCGCGTCCACGTCCAACGGCCGGTCGTGCCACAGCACATGACCGCGCGTCAGCGGATCGACGCCACCGGGCCGGTCGCCGACGCGGTACGCGTACCGCCGCCACAGCGCGGAGAAACGGGCGTTGAACCCCGCCGGAGCGGAAGCCGCGCGCCAGATCCGTACATCCAGCGGCAGCCGCCCCGCCAGCCGCCTCAGCAGCTTCTCTTCATGCTCGCCCCAGACCGCCTCCGGCAGATCCACATGGGCCACCTGGCCGCGCGCGTGCACCCCGGCGTCCGTGCGGCCCGCCACCGTCAGGTCGTACGTCACCGCCGATCGGGTCACGGTCCGCAGCGCGTCCTCGATCTCGCCCTGCACCGTGCGCCGGCTGGTCTGCTTCGCCCAGCCGGAGAAGTCCTTGCCGTCGTAGGACAGGTCGAGTCGTACCCGTACGAACCCGGGCTCAGCCTCGTCACTCACCGCGTCTCCCTCTCCACACCCTGGTCAGCGAAACGGGCCCGCACCGCCCCGAAGGGTGATGCGGGCCCGTCCCGTGGTCGCTAGAACGCTCAGGCGTCCTTGGACTCCGCGTCGTCGGCCGGCTTGGCGTCCTCGACGGACTCGGCCGCGGGGGCCTCGTCCTTCTTGAGGGCGTCTTCCTTGACCGCACGCTTCGTCGCGGCCTCGGCCTCACCGGTGGCCTGCTGGGCCACGGTCAGCGCCTCGACCAGCTCGATGACCGCCATCGGGGCGTTGTCGCCACGACGGTTGCCGATCTTGGTGATACGGGTGTAACCACCGGGGCGGTTCTCGTACCGGGGAGCGATCTCGGTGAAGAGCGTGTGGACGATGCTCTTGTCCGTGATCGTCTGGAGCACCAGGCGACGGTTGTGGATGTCGCCCTTCTTCGCCTTGGTGACGAGGCGCTCGGCGACCGGACGCAGGCGACGGGCCTTGGCCTCGGTCGTCGTGATGCGGCCGTGCTCGAACAGCGACTTCGCCAGGTTGGCGAGAAGCAGACGCTCGTGCGCGGCGCTGCCGCCCAGACGGGCACCCTTTGCGGGACGCGGCATGGTGATTCTCCTTGTGTGCTGCACCGGCCGTATCAGGTACCGATGTCAGTTCCCGCGAGGCGGACGCCTCACGGAAGTCATACGTGCCGGGCGGCGTACAAGCCTGCCCGACGTTCGCGCCGGACATCAGCCAAATTCAGCCCGCCCGACCGTTCACGCCGGACATCAGCCAAATTCAAGCCCATCCGACGTTCACGCCGGACATCAGCCAAATTCAAGCCCATCCGACGTTCACGCCGGACATCAGCCAAATTCAAGCCCATCCGACGTTCACGCCGGACATCAGCCAAATTCAAGCCCGTCCGGCGATTGAGGACAAAGCCTCAGCCCCGGCCCGGGGGCACCCTCAAATCCAGGCACCCCCAGCCGGGAGGCGACTCAGTACTGCTCGGTCTCCACGAAACCCGCATCCGCGTCGTCGTCCGCCCCGAAGGCGTCCGCCGCGGCGGTCGGGTCGAAGCCGGGAGGCGAGTCCTTGAGCGCGAGGCCCATACCGGCCAGCTTCGCCTTGACCTCGTCGATCGACTTCGCACCGAAGTTGCGGATGTCGAGCAGGTCCGCCTCGGAACGGGCCACGAGCTCACCCACGGAGTGGATGCCCTCGCGCTTGAGGCAGTTGTACGACCGAACGGTGAGCTCCAGCTCCTCGATCGGCAGGGCGAGATCGGCGGCGAGCGCGGCGTCCGTCGGGGACGGGCCCATGTCGATGCCCTCGGCGTCGATGTTGAGCTCGCGCGCCAGACCGAACAGCTCGACCAGGGTCTTACCGGCCGACGCCATGGCGTCACGGGGACGCATGGCCTGCTTGGTCTCGACGTCGACGATCAGCTTGTCGAAGTCGGTGCGCTGCTCGACACGGGTCGCCTCGACCTTGTACGTGACCTTGAGCACCGGCGAGTAGATGGAGTCGACCGGGATACGGCCGATCTCCTGGCCGACCTGCTTGTTCTGGACGGCGGAGACGTAGCCGCGACCGCGCTCGACGGTCAGCTCCATCTCCAGCTTGCCCTTGCCGTTGAGCGTGGCGAGAACGAGGTCGGGGTTGTGCACCTCGACACCGGCCGGGGGCGCGATGTCGGCGGCGGTGACCAGACCCGGGCCCTGCTTGCGCAGGTACATCACGACGGGCTCGTCGTGCTCCGAGGAGACGACCAGCTGCTTGATGTTGAGGATGAGGTCGGTCACGTCCTCCTTGACGCCCGGCACGGTGGTGAACTCGTGCAGGACACCGTCGATCCGGATGCTGGTGACAGCGGCACCGGGGATCGAGGAGAGGAGGGTGCGGCGGAGGGAGTTGCCGAGGGTGTAACCGAAGCCCGGCTCCAGCGGCTCGATCACGAACCGGGAGCGGAACTCGTCGACGACCTCTTCGGTCAGCGACGGACGCTGAGCGATAAGCATGCGGTGATCCTTCAGTCGTGGGCACCCACTATTTGATGCCCGACAGATGTAACAAGGGTACGGGCGGTACGCCCCGTAAGAGGTGTACCGCCCGGACCCGGCGCTACTGACGCACGGCCGTCACCGGCCGTAGCGGGTCAGACGCGACGACGCTTCGGCGGACGGCAGCCGTTGTGCGGCGTCGGGGTGACGTCCTGGATCGAACCGACCTCCAGGCCGGTGGCCTGGAGCGAGCGGATCGCGGTCTCACGGCCGGAGCCGGGACCCTTGACGAAGACGTCGACCTTGCGCATGCCGTGCTCCTGCGCGCGGCGGGCGGCCGACTCGGCGGCCATCTGCGCGGCGAAGGGGGTGGACTTGCGCGAGCCCTTGAAGCCGACGTGGCCGGCGGAGGCCCAGGAGATCACGTTGCCCGAGGGGTCCGTGATCGAGACGATGGTGTTGTTGAACGTGCTCTTGATGTGCGCGTGGCCGTGAGCGACGTTCTTCTTTTCCTTGCGACGCACCTTCTTGGCTGCGCCCTGACGACCCTTGGGGGGCATGTCTTGACTCCAGATGGAGAGGGGAGGTGATCGGTCCTACAGCGAAGACCGCTGGTTGCTGCGGGTTCCGGAGAGCCGGAGGTCCGCAGTGCGTCCGCTGAGGACTACTTCTTGCCCGGCTTCTTCTTACCGGCGATGGCGCGACGCGGGCCCTTGCGGGTACGCGCGTTCGTGCTGGTGCGCTGACCGTGGACGGGCAGGCCACGACGGTGGCGGATGCCCTGGTAGCAGCCGATCTCGACCTTGCGGCGGATGTTCGCCTGGACCTCACGGCGGAGGTCACCCTCGGTGCGAAGGTTGGCGTCCACGTGCTCGCGGATCTTGACGAGGTCTTCCTCGGCCAGGTCGCGAACGCGGGTGTTCGGGTTCACGCCGGTGGAGGCGAGGATCTCCTTGGACCGGGTGCGCCCGATACCGAAGACGTAGGTGAGGGCAACCTCCACGCGCTTTTCGCGCGGGATGTCAACACCTGAAACGCGTGCCATTCAATGGCTCCAGTTGTTAGATCGGGGGTCTTCCGCAGTGCCACTCCCGACCGCCGACCGCTCCTGAGGAGCAGTGGTACGTCCGGGTCCCCGGCCCCCGCCGGAGGTGTCGTCAGCCGTGGCTTGGACGGGCTCTGCGTATGTACGTATTACGTGCGTCGCGCGAAGAACTGCGAGATGCAGGCGGTCGTGCGTCAGCCCTGGCGCTGCTTGTGGCGCAGGTTGTCGCAGATGACCATGACCCGACCGTGACGGCGGATCACCTTGCACTTGTCGCAGATCTTCTTGACGCTCGGCTTGACCTTCATGGGATGTCAGGTTCTCCGGGTCAGTGCCATCACCCGCCGAAACGGGGTGCGGGCAAGATCTACTTGTAGCGGTAGACGATCCGGCCACGCGTCAGGTCGTACGGAGAGAGCTCCACCACGACCCGGTCATCCGGGAGGATACGGATGTAGTGCATCCGCATCTTGCCGCTGATGTGCGCCAGGACCTTGTGACCGTTCTGGAGCTCCACCTTGAACATTGCGTTCGGGAGGGACTCGATCACGGTGCCCTCAATCTCGATGGCACCTTGCTTCTTGGCCACGCTTCGCCTTTCGAATCGGCTACCTTGATCGGCTCTTGCTTCATCCGTGCGCCATATGCGGACACACTGATGCACGAGAGCCGACGAGTCAGTCTACGTCAGCGGACTCCAAAAGACGAATCCGTCAAGTTTGCCCACTGCCGGTGATCCTTAGACCTGCCGGAAGGGTTGCATCACCCGAGGGGGTCGGGCGCCGCTTCCACGCCGTACTCCGCGAGCTTCGCCCGGCCGCAGTCCGGGGCGGTCAAGACCAGCGGCCCCTGCTCGGTCAGCGCGATGGAGTGCTCCCAGTGCGAGGACCAGGTGCCGTCCGTCGTGATGACCGTCCAGTCGTCGCTCAGGGTCTCCGTGTGCGCCGTGCCCAGCGAGACCATGGGCTCGATCGCCAGGCAGACGCCCGGGACCAGCTTGATGCCCTTGCCGCGCTTGCGGGAGACGTAGTTCAGCAGGTGCGGGTCCATGTGCATCTCGGTGCCGATGCCGTGGCCGCCGAAGTCCTCGATGATTCCGTACTTGCCGGTCGCCGGGCGGGGCTGGCGGCGGATGTAGGACTCGATCGCCTTGGAGATGTCGACGAGGCGGTTGTTCACCTTCATCGCGGCGATCCCGGCCCACATCGACTCCTCGGTCACCCGGGAGAGCTCGATCAGCTCCGGAGCGTGACCGGTGCCCACGAAGGCCGTGTAGGCCGCGTCACCGTGCCAGCCGTCCACGATCGCGCCGGCGTCGATCGAGATGATGTCGCCGTCCTTGAGGACGGTCTTCTCGTCCGGGATGCCGTGGACGACGACCTCGTTGACCGAGGTGCAGATGGTCGCGGGGAACCCGCCGTACCCGAGGAAGTTCGACTTCGCCCCGTGGTCGGCGATCACCTTGCGCGCGACCTGGTCCAGGTCCCGCGTGGTGGCCCCGGGCACGGCCGCCTCCCGGGTGGCGGCGTGAATGGCAGCGACCACCAGGCCCGCCTCGCGCATCTTCGCGATCTGCTCGGGGGTCTTGATCTGCACCATTGCTCGGCGCCTCTCTGCATCGACGGTGACGGATACGGCTCGGCGTGTTCAACGATACGGGCGCAAGCAGTCGGCCGCGGCGCCCTGAGGCGCCGCGGCCGGCTTGCACTACGCGTGTGGTACGGGGGTGAGGCTCAGGCCTTGTCGGAGGCCTTGAGCGCCTCCATGGCGCGGGCGGTCACATCCGCGACCTTGCCCAGCGCGGAGATGGTCACCACGAGGCCCTGGGCCCGGTAGTAGTCGATGATCGGCTCGGTCTGCGTGTGGTAGACCTCCAGCCGAGTGCGGACCGTCTCCTCGCTGTCGTCGTCCCGCTGGTACAGCTCGCCGCCGCAGACGTCGCAGACGCCCTCGGTCTTCGGCCGGTTGTACGTCAGGTGGAAGACGTGCGCGCTGTCGTTGCGGCAGACACGGCGACCCGCGATCCGCTTCACGACCTCGTCCTCGGGGACCTCCAGATCGAGGACCGCGTCCAGCTTCACGCCCTCGTCCTTGAGCATCACGTCAAGGGCTTCGGCCTGGCCCACGTTCCGCGGGAAGCCGTCCAGCAGGAAGCCGTTCGCGGCGTCCGGCTGGGCCATGCGGTCCTTGGCCATCCCGATGGTGACCTCGTCCGGCACCAGCTGCCCTGCGTCCATGTAGGCGCGGGCCTGCTTGCCAAGGTCGGTGCCCTGGCTGATGTTGGCGCGGAAGAGGTCGCCCGTGGCGATGTGCGGAATCGACAGGTTGTCGGCAAGGTACGCAGCCTGCGTTCCCTTGCCGGCGCCCGGAGGCCCGACGAGGACGATTCGCATCAGCGGAGGAACCCTTCGTAATTGCGCTGCTGGAGCTGACTCTCGATCTGCTTCACGGTTTCCAGACCCACACCCACGATGATGAGGATGCTCGTCCCGCCGAACGGGAAGTTCTGGTTCGCACCGCCGAAGCCTGCCAACGCCATCGTCGGCACCAGAGCGATCAGGCCCAGGTACAGCGAGCCCGGCCAAGTGATCCTGTTGAGCACGTAGCTCAGATACTCGGCAGTAGGTCGACCTGCCCGGATACCCGGGATGAAGCCACCATACTTCTTCATGTTGTCGGCGACTTCGTCGGGGTTGAACGAAATGGCCACGTAGAAGAAGGCGAAGAACACGATGAGTACGAAGTACGTCGCGATGTAGTACGGGTGGTCACCGGTCACGAAGTTGTCCGTGATCCAGGTCGCCCAGCCCGCCTGGGAGTTGGAGAACTGGACGATCAGCGCCGGGATGTAGAGCAGCGACGAGGCGAAGATGACCGGAATCACACCGGCCTGGTTCACCTTCAGCGGGATGTACGTGGACGTACCGCCGTAGGACCGGCGTCCGATCATGCGCTTCGCGTACTGCACCGGGATACGGCGCTGGGCCTGCTCGACGAAGACAACGAGGCCGACCATCACGAAGCCGATGAGGATGACGGTGCCGAACTCGATCCATCCGTCGGCCAGCTTGCCGCTCTCCTTGATGGCCCACAGGGCGCCGGGGAACGTGGCGGCGATCGAGATGAACATGAGGATCGACATGCCGTTGCCGATGCCGCGGTCGGTGATGAGCTCACCGAGCCACATCACGGCGGCCGTACCGGCGGTCATCGTGAGAACCATGATGACCGTGGTGAAGATCGACTTGTTCGCGACGATCTGGTCGCCCACGGAGCAGTTCTGGAAGAGCGCACCGCTACGGGCGGTGGCGACGAGGCCGGTGCCCTGGAGGATGGCCAGCGCGACCGTCAGATAACGCGTGTACTGCGTGATCTTCGCCGTGCCGGACTGCCCCTCCTTCTTCAGGGCTTCCAGGCGCGGGATCACGACGGTCAGCAGCTGGAGAATGATGCTGGCCGTGATGTACGGCATGATGCCGAGCGCGAAGATGGTGATCTGCAACAGGGCGCCACCGCTGAACATCTGCATCAGACCGAGGAGGCCACCCGAGTCGGCCTGGTCGATGCACTGCTGCACCTTCGCGTAGTCGACTCCGGGGGCCGGGACATGCGCCCCGAGCCGGTAGATCACGATGATGCCGAGCGTGAAGAGCAGCTTCTTGCGCAGGTCGGGCGTCTTGAACGCTCGGGCGAACGCGGTGAACACGGTGCCTCCTGCGACCCCCGCGCTATGCGTCAGAGGCGACGGGTCTGGATGGGACTGGATGGGATCGGATACAAGGCAGCCCTACATCGTAAGGAGGCCACAAAAGATTAACGGCGCCACCCTACCCGGCCCGGGACTGAGCAGGAAACACGCGCCGCACACCGGTGCAACGCCCGCTCCCCGCCCCGGGCCGTGAAAGACCGGCCAAGCCACACCATTTGGGACGTGAACGACCTCGGGCTCCCCCACCGCCGGTGCGGTGGACACCCGTTCAACCTTTCCCGAGCCTTTACGGTTCCCGTACAGCGCCGTAAAAGCGGAAAAGCCTGGCCGGCCACCTCCGAAGAGGCGGCCGGCCAGGCCCAGTTCTGTCCCGCGGCTCAGACGAGCTCGGTGACCGTACCGCCGGCGGCGGTGATCTTCTCCTTGGCGGAGCCGGAGACGGCGTCAACCGAAACCTGCAGCGCCACGGAGATCTCGCCCTGTCCGAGGACCTTGACGAGGTGGTTGTTGCGCACAGCGCCCTTGGCGACCAGGTCGGCCACCGTGACCTCTCCACCCTCGGGGTAGAGCGTCGCGAGCTTGTCCAGGTTCACGACCTGGTACTCCGTGCGGAACGGGTTCTTGAAGCCCTTGAGCTTCGGGAGACGCATGTGGAGGGGCATCTGGCCACCCTCGAAGCGCTCCGGAACCTGGTAACGGGCCTTCGTACCCTTGGTACCACGGCCTGCGGTCTTACCCTTGGACGCCTCACCACGACCCACACGGGTCTTGGCGGTCTTGGCGCCCGGGGCAGGCCGGAGGTTGTGGGCCTTCAGCGGGCTGTTCTCCGCCATGTCAGTCAACCTCCTCAACCGTCACGAGGTGGCGGACGGTGTGCACCATTCCGCGGAACTCGGGGCGGTCCTCCTTGACAACCGAGTCGTTCAGGCGCTTGAGCCCGAGCGAACGCAGGGTGTCGCGGTGGTTCTGCTTGCTGCCGATGTACGACTTCGTCTGCGTGATCTTGAGGCGAGCCATTACGCACCCGCTCCCGCACGTGCACGAAGCAGAGCCGCGGGGGCGACGTCCTCGAGGGGCAGACCGCGGCGGGCCGCGATCTCCTCGGGACGCTGCAGGCCCTGGAGGGCCGCCACGGTCGCGTGCACGATGTTGATCGCGTTGGACGAGCCAAGCGACTTCGACAGGATGTCGTGAACGCCGGCGCACTCGAGCACGGCACGCACCGGGCCACCGGCGATAACACCGGTACCGGGGGAAGCCGGCTTGAGCAGGACGACGCCCGCAGCCTTCTCGCCCGTGATCGGGTGAGGGATGGTGCCCTGGATGCGCGGGACCTTGAAGAAGTTCTTCTTGGCCTCTTCGACACCCTTGGCGATGGCCGCGGGAACTTCCTTGGCCTTGCCGTATCCGACACCGACGGTGCCGTCACCATCGCCCACCACGACCAGCGCGGTGAAGCTGAAGCGACGACCACCCTTCACAACCTTGGCGACGCGGTTGATCGCGACGACGCGCTCGACGTACGCGGTCTTCTCGGCGGCGCTGGCGCCACCGTCACGGCCCTTCCGGTCCCGCCGCTCGCCGCCACCGGCACCGCTTCCGCGGCGCTGGGGTCCAGCCATTGGATTTACCTCTCTCTGTTACGTCCGCTGTGCGTAGGAACCGGGGCTTAGAACTTCAGCCCGGCTTCACGGGCGGCGTCAGCCAGAGCGGCAATCCGCCCGGCGTACTGGTTACCACCGCGGTCAAACACGACGGCCTCGACGCCTGCGGCCTTGGCGCGCTCGGCGACCAGGGCGCCGACCTGCTGGGCCTGGGCGCTCTTGTCACCCTCGCCACCACGGATCGAGGTGTCCAGGGTCGACGCCGACGCGAGCGTGTGGCCCGCGATGTCGTCGATGACCTGGGCCACGATGTGGCGGTTGGAACGCGTCACGACCAAGCGAGGACGCTCCGGCGAACCGGAGATGTGCTTGCGGACGCGGATGTGGCGGCGCTTGAGGGCGGCACGCTTGTATGCGTCGCCCTTGGCGATCTTCACACCGTATGCCATGGCTACTTACCAGCCTTTCCGACCTTGCGGCGGATGACCTCGCCCGCGTACTTGACGCCCTTGGCCTTGTACGGGTCGGGCTTCCGCAGCTTGCGGATGTTGGCGGCTACCTCGCCGACCTTCTGCTTGTCGATGCCCTCGACGCTGAGCTTCGTGGGCGACTCGACCTTGAAGGTGATGCCTTCCGGAGCCTCGATGAGGATCGGGTGGCTGTAGCCCAGGGCGAACTCCAGGTTGGAGCCCTTCGCCTGGACGCGGTAACCGACACCGCTGATCTCGAGCGCCTTGGAGTAACCCGCGGTCACGCCGGTGATCATGTTCGCCACCAGCGTGCGGGACAGGCCGTGGAGGGCCTTGTTCTGACGCTCGTCGTTCGGGCGGGAGACGTTGAGCACGCCGTCCTCACCCTTGGAGACCTCGATCGGCGCGGCAACGGTGTGCGTGAGGGAACCCTTGGGGCCCTTCACGGCGACCGTACGGCCATCGATGGTGACGTCCACACCGGCGGGAACCTGGATGGGGAGCTTGCCGATTCGCGACATGAGCTTTCCTTCCTTTCCCGACTACCAGACGTAGGCGAGGACTTCCCCACCTACGCCCTTCTTGCCTGCCTGCTGGCCGGTCAGGAGACCGTGGGACGTGGAGATGATCGCCACGCCCAGGCCGCCGAGGACCTTCGGCAGGTTGGTGGACTTTGCGTATACACGCAGACCCGGCTTCGAAATCCGCTTGATGCCGGCGATCGAGCGCTCGCGGTTCGGGCCGAACTTCAGCTCGAGGACGAGGTTCTTGCCGACCTCGGCGTCCTCGACCTTCCAGCCGGTGATGAAGCCCTCCTGCTGGAGGATCTCCGCGATGTGCGACTTGATCTTGCTGTGCGGCATCGAGACATCGTCGTGATATGCCGAGTTCGCGTTACGCAGACGCGTGAGCATGTCTGCGATGGGATCAGTCATGGTCATGAGTTGGCCTTCGGCCTCTCTCGCCGGGGTTTCCTGTATGCGCCATCCCTCTCCCCACTCAGTGGCGGGACGGGTGCGGTGCGGGGACCTACGGCGTAGTAAGTCGGTCTTGGGCGGCAGGCGCCCAACCCTTCAAGCCTACGGCATGAAAGGACGGGCTCCTGCCGACCCAGATGCTTACCGAGAGTCTCCGGAACTTCCCTTGCCCGAGGGCAGAGGGGAGTTACCAGGAGCTCTTGGTCACGCCCGGCAGCTCGCCACGGTGAGCCATCTCACGAAGGCACACGCGGCACAGGCCGAACTTGCGGTAGACGGAGTGGGGCCGGCCGCAGCGCTGGCAGCGGGTGTACCCGCGAACGCCGAACTTCGGCTTACGGGCGGCCTTAGCGATCAGAGCCTTCTTCGCCACGGTCAGTTCTCCTTGAACGGGAAGCCGAGGTGACGAAGGAGGGCACGACCCTCGTCGTCGTTGGTCGCCGTGGTGACCACGGTGATGTCCATGCCCCGGACCCGGTCGATCTTGTCCTGGTCGATCTCGTGGAACATGACCTGCTCCGTGAGACCGAAGGTGTAGTTGCCACGGCCGTCGAACTGCTTCGGCGACAGGCCACGGAAGTCACGGATACGCGGAAGCGCGAGCGACAGCGTACGGTCCAGGAACTCCCACATCCGGTCACCGCGGAGGGTGACGTGGCAGCCGATCGGCTGGCCCTCGCGCAGCTTGAACTGCGCGATGGACTTGCGGGCCTTCGTGACGGCCGGCTTCTGGCCGGTGATCGTGGTGAGGTCCTTGACGGCACCGTCGATCAGCTTGGAGTCGCGGGCGGCGTCGCCCACACCCATGTTGACCACGATCTTGACCAGACCGGGAACCTGCATGACGTTCTCGTACGAGAACTCCTCACGCAGCTTGCCGGCGATTTCCTCGCGGTAGCGCGTCTTGAGACGCGGCGCAGTGGTGGCAGTCATCAGATGTCCTCACCGGTCCGCTTGGCAACGCGGATCTTGTTGCCCTCGTCGTCAAAGCGGTAGCCGACGCGGGTGACAACCTTGTTGCCGTCCTTCTCCACAACCAGCTGAACGTTGCTGACGTGGATCGGGGCCTCGGTGGTGACAATGCCACCCGTCTGCGAACCGCGAGCCGTCTGACCGGCCTTGGTGTGCTTCTTGACCCGGTTGACACCCTCGACGAGGACGCGGTCCTGAGCGGGGTAGGCCACGATGACCTTGCCCTGCTTGCCCTTGTCCTTACCGGTGATGACCTGAACCAGGTCGCCCTTCTTGATCTTCATGCTTACAGCACCTCCGGCGCGAGCGAGATGATCTTCATGAACTTCTTCTCGCGCAGCTCCCGGCCCACCGGGCCGAAGATGCGGGTGCCGCGGGGGTCGCCGTCGTTCTTCAGAATGACGGCGGCGTTCTCGTCGAAGCGGATGTACGAGCCATCCTGACGACGACGCTCCTTGACGGTGCGAACGATGACGGCCTTGACGACGTCACCCTTCTTCACGTTGCCACCGGGGATCGCGTCCTTGACGGTGGCGACGATGACGTCACCGATACCCGCGTAGCGGCGACCCGAGCCACCGAGAACACGAATGGTGAGAATTTCCTTCGCACCCGTGTTGTCGGCGACGCGCAGTCGCGACTCCTGCTGGATCACGTCTATCTCCTGATCGTCTGCCGGTTCCCGGCGGGTGCCTCTCCGTTACCGGGGAGGCACCCCACCGAGCCTGGCGGAACTGACCTGAGGGGAGAATCCCTCAGGAATTACTTGGCCTTCTCGAGGATCTCGACGATGCGCCAGCGCTTCGAGGCCGACAGCGGACGCGTCTCCATGATGATGACGCGGTCGCCGACGCCCGCAGAGTTCTGCTCGTCGTGGGCCTTGAGCTTGTTGGTACGGCGGATGACCTTGCCGTACAGCGCGTGCTTGACGCGGTCCTCGACAGCGACGACGACGGTCTTGTCCATCTTGTCGCTGACGACCAGACCCTCACGGGTCTTGCGGAAACCGCGGTCGGTGTTCGTCTCAGTCACAGTCTTCTCGCTCATCAGGCGCTCTCCACCGTCTCGATGCCCAGCTCGCGCTCACGCATCAGGGTGTAGATCCGGGCGATGTCCTTACGGACGGACTTGAGCCGGCCGTGGTTCTCGAGCTGGCCCGTCGCCGCCTGGAAGCGGAGGTTGAACAGCTCTTCCTTGGCTTCGCGGAGCTTGTTGAGGAGCTCCTCGTCGCCCAGCTCGCGCAGCTCGGACGCCTTGGTACCGGCCGACATCACGACTCACCTGCCTCGCGCCGAACGATCCGGCACTTCATCGGAAGCTTGTGAGCAGCGCGGGTGAGCGCCTCACGAGCAATCTTCTCGTTCGGGTAGGACAGCTCGAACATCACCCGACCCGGCTTGACGTTCGCGATCCACCACTCGGGAGAACCCTTACCGGAACCCATGCGGGTCTCGGCGGGCTTCTTCGTCAGGGGACGGTCCGGGTAGATGTTGATCCAGACCTTGCCGCCACGCTTGATGTGACGGGTCATCGCGATACGAGCGGACTCGATCTGACGGTTCGTCACGTACGCCGGGGTCAGCGCCTGGATGCCGTACTCGCCGAACGCAACCTGCGTGCCACCCTTGGACATACCGCTGCGCTTCGGGTGGTGCTGCTTGCGGTGCTTGACCCTACGGGGGATCAGCATTTCGGTCAGGCCTCCGTTCCGGTGCTCTCAGCAGCCGGAGCAGCGGCGGCGGGAGCGTCGGCCTTGGGGGCCTCGGCTGCCGGCGACTGCTGCGGCTTACGGCCGCGACCGCCACGCTCGCCACCACGGCCACCGCGGCCGGCCGGGCGGTCAGCGCCGCCACGAGCCGGACGGTTGCCGGCGCGGGCCGCGGCGTTCTCGGCGCGAACCTCGGCGATGTTCTTGACGTCGCCCTTGTAGATCCAGACCTTCACGCCGATGCGGCCGAAGGTCGTCTTGGCCTCGAAGAAGCCGTAGTCCACGTTCGCACGGAGGGTGTGCAGGGGCACGCGGCCCTCGCGGTAGAACTCCGAGCGGGACATCTCGGCGCCGCCGAGGCGACCGCCGCACTGGATCTTGATGCCCTTGGCGCCGGCCTTCATCGAGCTCTGCATGCTCTTACGCATGGCACGACGGAAGGAGACGCGGGAGGAGAGCTGCTCGGCGACGGCCTGGGCCACCAGCTGAGCGTCCACCTCGGGGTTCTTGACCTCGAGGATGTTCAGCTGGACCTGCTTGCCGGTCAGCTTCTCCAGCTCGCCGCGGATGCGATCGGCCTCGGCGCCACGGCGACCGATGACGATGCCCGGACGGGCGGTGTGGATGTCAACGCGGACGCGGTCGCGGGTGCGCTCGATCTCGACCTTCGAGATGCCGGCCCGCTCCATGCCCTTCGTCATCATGCGACGAATGGCGACGTCTTCCTTGACGTAGTCCTTGTACAGCTTGTCGGCGTACCAGCGGGACTTGAAGTCCGTGGTGATGCCGAGCCGGAACCCGTGCGGGTTTACCTTCTGGCCCATTACCGGGTTCCTTCCTTGCTGCTGACGACCACGGTGATGTGGCTGGTCCGCTTACGGATCCGGTAGGCACGGCCCTGAGCACGCGGACGGAACCGCTTCAGGGTCGGGCCCTCGTCCACGTACGCCTCGCTGATGACCAGCGAAGAGGCGTCGGTGTGGTCGTAGTTGTGTGCAGCGTTGGCGATGGCGCTGTCCAGCACCTTGCCAACCGGCACGCTCGCGGCCTGCGGGGCGAAACGCAGGACCGCCTGAGCCTCCGTGGCATCCATGCCACGGATGAGGTCCACCACTCGGCGGGCCTTCATGGGCGTGACGCGGATGTACCGCGCCTGGGCCCTGGCTTCCATGGTTGTCCCTTCGGTGTAAGTCATAGTCGTTTCCACCCCGCGCTAGCGGCGCTTCGACTTCCGGTCGTCCTTGACGTGGCCGCGGAAGGTGCGAGTCGGCGAGAACTCGCCGAGCTTGTGGCCGACCATCGACTCGGTGACGAACACCGGGACGTGGATCTTGCCGTTGTGCACCGCGATGGTGTGACCCAGCATGGCCGGGACGATCATCGAGCGACGGGACCAGGTCTTGATGACGTTCTTGGTGCCTGCCTCGTTCTGTACGTCCACCTTCTTGATGAGGTGGCCGTCGACGAAGGGCCCCTTCTTGAGACTGCGCGGCATCTAAACCCGCTCCTAGCGCTTCTTGTTCGTCTTGCGGCGGCGGACGATGTACTTGTTGCTCGCCTTCTTGGGAGAACGAGTACGACCCTCCTTCTGACCCCACGGCGAGACCGGGTGGCGTCCACCGGAGGTCTTGCCTTCACCACCACCGTGCGGGTGGTCAACCGGGTTCATCGCGACACCGCGGACGGTCGGGCGTACGCCCTTCCAGCGCATACGGCCGGCCTTGCCCCAGTTGATGTTCGACTGCTCGGCGTTGCCGACCTCACCGATCGTCGCGCGGCAGCGCGCGTCGACCAGGCGGATCTCACCCGACGGCATACGAAGGTGGGCCATGGTGCCCTCCTTCGCCAGCAGCTGCACGGAGGCACCCGCGGAACGGGCGAACTTCGCGCCGCCGCCGGGCCGCAGCTCGATGGCGTGGATGGTCGTACCGACCGGGATGTTGCGCAGCGCCAGGTTGTTGCCGGGCTTGATGTCGGCGGTCGGACCGTTCTCGACACGGTCACCCTGCGACAGGCCACGGGGAGCGACGATGTAACGCTTCTCGCCGTCCGCGTAGTGCAGCAGCGCGATGCGCGCGGTGCGGTTCGGGTCGTACTCGATGTGCGCGACCTTGGCCGGCACGCCGTCCTTGTCGTGACGACGGAAGTCGATCACGCGGTAGGCGCGCTTGTGGCCACCACCCTGGTGGCGAACGGTCACACGACCGGCGTTGTTACGGCCGCCCTTGCTGTGCAGGGGGCGGACCAGCGACTTCTCCGGCGTGGACCGCGTGATCTCGACAAAGTCGGCGACGCTGGAGCCACGACGGCCCGGGGTCGTCGGCTTGTACTTGCGGATACCCATTTCTCAGTCCTCGTCCGATTCCGGACGACTCGACCTCACTAGGAGGTCGGGCCGCCGAAGATGTCGATACGGTCGCCCTCGGCGAGGGTCACGATGGCGCGCTTCGTGTCGGCGCGCTTGCCGAAGCCGGTCTTGGTGCGCTTGCGCTTACCCTGCCGGTTGATCGTGTTGACCCCGGTGACCTTGACCGAGAAGACCGCTTCCACGGCCTGCTTGATCTGGGTCTTGTTGGAGCCGGGCGCGACGATGAACGTGTACTTGTTCTCGTCGAGCAGCGCGTAGCTCTTCTCGGAGACCACGGGCTTGACGAGAACGTCACGCGGGTCCGAGTACGTCTTGCTGGTAACGGTCGCCTCGCTCATCAGGCGTCGCTCCCTTCGGTCTCAGCGGTCTGGGGGCCAGACACGAAGGACTCGAAAGCGGCCTGGGTGAAGACCACGTCGTCAGAGACGATCACGTCGTACGTGTTGAGCTGGCCCGGCTCCAGGATGTGCACCTGGGGCAGGTTGCGCGCGGACAGCCACGCGGCCTCGTCGGCGCGGTCGACGACCAGGAGCAGGTTCTGGCGCTCCGAGATCTTGCCGAGCAGCGTCTTGGCGGCCTTCGTGGAGGCGGCACCCTCGACCACGCCGGTGACGACGTGGATACGGGAGTGACGGGCCCGGTCCGAGAGGGCACCGCGCAGGGCGGCGGCCTTCATCTTCTTCGGGGTCCGCTGCGAGTAGTCACGCGGCTGCGGGCCGTGGACGACGCCACCGCCGGCGAACTGCGGGGCGCGGGTCGAACCCTGACGGGCGCGGCCGGTGCCCTTCTGGCGGTAAGGCTTCTTGCCACCACCGCGGACTTCGCCGCGGCGCTTGGTCTTGTGCGTGCCCTGACGGGCAGCCGCCAGCTGAGCGACAACGACCTGGTGGATCAGCGGAACGCTGGTCTTCGCGTCGAAGATCTCCGCGGGGAGGTCGACGGTACCGGCCTTGTCGCCTGCCGGCGAAAGGATGTCAATGGTGCTCATTACCTCAAGCCCCCTTGGCCGCGGTACGGACCAGGACGAGGCCGCCGTTCGGACCGGGGACCGCGCCCTTGATGAGGAGCAGACCCTTCTCCGCGTCAACCGCGTGGATGGTCAGGTTCTGGGTGGTGACGCGCTCGTTACCCATGCGGCCCGCCATGCGCATGCCCTTGAAGACACGCCCAGGGGTGGCGCAGCCACCGATGGAACCGGGGGAACGGTGCTTGCGCTGGGTGCCGTGCCCGGCGCCGAGGCCCTTGAAGTTGTGACGCTTCATGACACCGGCGAAGCCCTTGCCCTTGCTCTTGCCCGTGACGTCGACCTTGACGCCGGACTCGAACACCTCGGCAGTGACCTCCTGGCCCAGCGTGTACTCGCTGGCGTCAGGGGTGCGGAGCTCCACCAGGTGGCGGCGCGGGGTGACGTCGGCCTTGGCGAAGTGACCCTTGAGGGGCTTGTTCACCTTGCGCGGGTCGATCTCGCCGAAGGCGATCTGGACCGCTTCGTAGCCGTCGCTGTCGTTGGTGCGAACCTGCGTCACGACGCACGGACCGGCCTTGACGACGGTCACCGGGACAACCCGGTTGTTCTCGTCCCAGACCTGGGTCATGCCGAGCTTCTCGCCCAGGACGCCCTTGATGTTCTTGCTCATCTCGGCCCGTCCCCTCAGAGCTTGATCTCGATGTCGACGCCAGCCGGCAGGTCGAGGCGCATCAGCGAGTCAACCGTCTTCGGCGTGGGGTCGAGAATGTCGATGAGGCGCTTGTGCGTGCGCATCTCGAAGTGCTCGCGAGAGTCCTTGTACTTGTGCGGCGACTTGATGACGCAGTACACGTTCTTCTCAGTGGGCAGCGGCACCGGGCCCGCGACCGACGCACCAGTGCGGGTCACCGTCTCGACGATCTTCTTCGCCGAGGAGTCGATGACCTCGTGGTCGTAGGCCTTGAGCCGGATGCGGATCTTCTGTCCCGCCATGGCTACTAGTAGTCCTGTCTCTCGTAACGCTCTGGAACCCGGGGGTTCTCTGGACTCCTCCTCCGACCCACGCGGTCGGGCGTGTCGCATCCCCTCTACGAAAATCTCCCGAAGGAGATCCCAACCAAGGGGGTGCGGACCCTGAGACCGCGGAACCGGGGGTGGAACACCCACCGGGTGCCTGGCCGGCGCCCTGCATTGCTTCCCGGAAGATTCCCGTACGTCCGGCCCTGGGGGCCGACGAGTACTGTGGGACTCGCTTCCGGTCCTCCCGGCGGGAGGCGCGCAGCATTGACACTCAACCGAGCAACCTGGTCAGTGTGCCATACGGGGCGCGGGCCTGGCCAATCGAGTCGGGAATCCTACCCCGAGCCGACGCGGACTCAAACGCGGGCGCGCATCCGGCGGCGTCCGGCCCACCTCGATCCCGGCGCCTGACGCCCGCCGACAGGACGCCGAGGTGGCACACGGCTCACCTCCGACCACGCAACCTGTCGGCCCCGCCCACCGTCTATCCCCTCGCAGGCGCGGCCCGACCGGCCGCTGACCTGCGCGGAGAGTCAGGGAGTACGCAGGACAGGGCGGCCGTTCGCCCGCTGCGGGGGAAGCGGGACGGACGGGGTGCGTGGCGTGGTGGATCGATCTGTGCTGTCCCGGATACGGATGCCCCGGCGCACCCTCCTCCTCGCGGCCACCGCGGCCGCCGCCACCGCCGGATGCACCGTACCGGCCCCCAGGCGTCGGGGCCCGGTGCCGGACCCGGCCCCCGGTCTGGCCATAGCGAGCAGTCGGCGGGCGCTGCTGATGCAGGTCCTGGCCCACCCCGACGACGACCTCTACCTCATGAACCCGGATACCCGCGAGGCCCTCGACGCCGGGACCTCCGTGGTCTGCGTCTACCTCACCGCAGGCGACGCCGACGGCCTCAACAAGGTCCCGGGAGCCCCGAAGCCGAAGCCCGACCATGCCGCGTACGTCTCGGCCCGTCAGCAGGGCCTGCGCCAGGCGTACGCCGAGTTGCTCGGGCTCGACCGGTTCACGCCCTGGCAGAAGACCGTGCTCGCCCTGCACGGCGGCCACCGGGCCGAGTTGAACATCCTGGCCGACGGGGTGCGCCGGGTCGAGCTGGTCTTCCTCAACACCTCGATGCACACCGCGCGCCACCGGCTCGGGCTGCCCAGTCTCTGGCAGGACCGCCGGCTCGTGCTGCGTACCGTCGTCGCCGACGGCTCACCGCTGGACCGGGCCGGTTCGTATACGTACGAGTCGATGATCGACGTCCTCGTCGGGCTGCTGGACCGCTACCGGCCGACCGTCGTGCACACCCTCGACCCGGACCCCGACCTGCGGTTCAGCAGCGAGTACGAACGCCTCCGGGACAGCGAGCAGCCCGGGTATTCCGACCACGCCGACCACACCCCGGCCGGGTGCTTCGCCTGGGCGGCCCTCATCCGCTGGGTGGCGGCCACGACCGGGCGCGGTGAGCCCGTGCCCGGGTTCGTCGTCGCATCGTTCCGGGGCTACTACAACCAGCACTGGCCCAAGAACCTGCCGCCCGCGGTGCTGGAGCGGAAGGCCGCCCACCTCGTCCCGTACGGCGGCGCGCCCGACTGGGAGTGCGGCAACCCCTCGGGCTGCGGCGACTACAACATCGGCGGCGACCGGCCGCTGACCAGCCGGAAGGGCTGGGTCCGCTCCACCCAGCACCGCTACCCGGGCCCCCGGGCCGTCGTCGCCGCCGACCCGGACGGGCGGCTGACCGTGTACGGGGTGCTGGGGCTGCGGGCCGTGCGGTGGAGCGAGAGCGCGCCCGGCAGCGGGCTCCGGGACGCGCCGGACGACCTCGGCGGCGGCCCGCTCGCCCCGGTGCTGGGCTCCGCGACGACGGCGGACGGGCGGCGGTTGCTGTTCGGCCTGCGGTTCGCGGCGCTCGGCGGGCAGGGCACGCCCAACGAGCGCGAGATCGTGCTCCTGGAACAGCGCTCCCCCGGCGGCCCCTTCCTGGCCTGGCGGGGGCTCGGCAACCCCGCGGCGGACCGCGACCACGGCCGACGCATAGGGATACCGGTCGCCGTCACCGCGCCGGACGGCCGCGTCCACCTCTTCGTACGCAACGCGGAGAAGGGGCTCAGCACCCGGGTGCGCGACGCCGTCAGCGGTCGCTGGAGCGCCTGGCGCGATATGGGCGGCGGCGAGGTGCAGGACGGGGTGACCGCGGTCGTGGACGCGGCGGGGCGCGTCCACGCGTACGCGGCCGGGCACCATGCCGTGCACCACTGGACCCAGGACGCCCCGGGGACCGATGTCACCGCCCGTACCCAGCTCACGGACTACCCCGTGCCCGCGCACGCGCCCGGCGCACTCCCGGCGCCCGACGGGTCCGTGGAGCTGTACTACCGGCCGGCCGCGCGGGAACGACTCGCCGTCGTCCGGGCCGACCCGACCCCCGCACCCCGCTTCGGCGGGTACGGTCCGGTGACCGCCGCCGCCGCGCCGAGCGGCGGCCCGGTCCTGCTCGGCCGGTCCGCGGAGGGCCGGATGCAGCTGCGTACCGCCGAGGGCACCGCCGTACGGTCGCAGGGCCCGGTCGCCCTGGACGGCGCCGCCCTCCACCTCGGGGCGGGCGGGCGGCCCGTCGTCGTGGGGTTCGGGCCGGACGGCGCGCCTTGGACGTGGCGGCCGTAGAAGCGCCCGCGCTCGGCCCAACCGCCGCCCCATAACGCCGTGTTATGCCCAAACGTTAGTACCCCGGCCTCGTCGCGCTCCGGCACCCTGTTGCCCACCATCCCCCACGGACACGCCCACCCAGCGTGTCGCGCGAAACGAGGAATCATGCGTATATCCAGACTCGTGCCCGCTGCCGCCGCCGCAGCGGCCTGCGTCCTCGCCCTCTTCGCACCGTCCGCCTCGGCCGCCCCCGAGGCCCCTCTGCGGGACGCCCCGCCCCCGACCACCCAGATCATCGGCGGCGGCCAGGCGACCAACGCCCCCTGGGCCGCGCGCCTCTTCTCGAACGGCCGGGAGACCTGTTCGGCGACGATCATCGCGCCGACCTGGATCCTCACCGCCAAGCACTGCGTCACCGGCGGCGGGCTGTCGTTCCGTATCGGCAGCCTCGACCAGCACAGCGGCGGTGTGGTCGCCAACGGCGCCCAGACGTACACCCACAGCTCGGACCTGGCCCTCGTCCGGCTCGACCGCTCGGTGCAGGCCACCTACTCCCGCCTCGGCCAGCCGGGCTCGGTCAGCGTCGGGCAGAGCGTGCAGGTCTGGGGCTGGGGCGCGACCTCGCAGTGCGGCTCGGAGGCGAACTGCCAGTCGCGCTACCTGAAGGTGGCCAACGTGACGGTCACCGGCGGCTGCGGTGACGCGTACGGCGGCTCTGCGATCTGCGCCCGCCGGGGCAACGGCATCACCGCCGGCGGCGACTCCGGCGGCCCGATGACGGCCAACGGCATCCAGGTCGGCGTCGCGTCCACCAGCGACCGCCAGACCACGACGGCGTACACCAACGTCACCGCCTACCGCTCCTGGATCCAGTCGATCGCGGGCGTCTGACCGGACGCCCCACCCGGGACGGCGGGCACCTGACCGGTCCGCCGTCCCCCTGAACCGTAGGGCCCCCGTACCTCTCCGCCCTGAGGTACCGGGGCCCTACAACCATGTCCGGCGCGCCGACCCCGTACGTACGCGAAGGGCCCCGCACCTCTTTCGAGGTGCGGGGCCCTTCTGTGCGACTCGATGAGCCACCAGGTCCAAGGACCAAGCAGAAACTACTTGATGATCTTGGTGACCTGGCCGGCGCCCACGGTCCGGCCACCCTCACGGATGGCGAACTTCAGGCCCTCTTCCATGGCGACCGGCTGGATCAGCGCGACGTCCATGAGGGTGTTGTCGCCCGGCATGACCATCTCGGTGCCCTCGGGAAGGGTCACAACGCCCGTCACGTCCGTGGTACGGAAGTAGAACTGCGGGCGGTAGTTGTTGAAGAACGGGGTGTGACGGCCACCCTCGTCCTTCGACAGGATGTAGGACTGCGCCTGGAACTCGGTGTGCGGCGTGACCGAGCCGGGCTTGATGATGACCTGGCCGCGCTCGACGTCCTCGCGCTTGATGCCACGGAGGAGCAGACCGACGTTCTCACCGGCCTGGCCCTCGTCGAGCAGCTTGCGGAACATCTCGATGCCGGTGACCGTGGTGGTGGTCTTCTCGGTCTTGATACCGACGATGTCGACGGTCTCGTTGACCTTCAGGACACCACGCTCGATGCGGCCGGTGACGACCGTACCGCGACCGGTGATCGTGAAGACGTCCTCGATGGGCATGAGGAACGGCTTCTCGACGTCACGCTCGGGCTGCGGGATGGACTCGTCGACAGCCTTCATCAGGTTGAGGACGGACTCACCCCACTCCTTGTCGCCCTCGAGCGCCTTGAGCGCCGAGACCTTGACGACCGGAACGTCGTCGCCCGGGAACTCGTACTCGGAGAGGAGCTCACGGACCTCGAGCTCGACGAGCTCCAGGATCTCCTCGTCGTCCACCATGTCGGCCTTGTTCAGGGCGACGACGATGTAGGGGACGCCGACCTGGCGGGCCAGGAGCACGTGCTCCTTGGTCTGCGGCATCGGGCCGTCGGTGGCGGCGACCACGAGGATGGCGCCGTCCATCTGCGCCGCACCCGTGATCATGTTCTTGATGTAGTCCGCGTGACCGGGGCAGTCGACGTGCGCGTAGTGACGCGACTCCGTCTGGTACTCGACGTGCGCGATGGAGATGGTGATACCGCGCTGGCGCTCTTCGGGAGCCTTGTCGATCTGGTCGAAGGCCGAGGCCTCGTTCAGGTCCGGGTACGCGTCGTGCAGCACCTTGGTAATGGCGGCCGTGAGGGTCGTCTTACCGTGGTCGATGTGACCGATGGTGCCGATGTTGACGTGCGGCTTAGTCCGCTCGAACTTTGCCTTCGCCACTGGGGTCCTCCTGAGTGGATCTGTACGCCTTGCTTCATCGGCGCCAGGTGATCTTTGCTGGGGTGCCGGCGCCGGGGGCATTCCGCACAGTGCTGACGCGCTGTGCGGAATGCCCGCCCGGCTCCGGTGACAAGCCTAAAGCGTGAGCTCGGGAGAGTTACTCGCCCTTGGCCTTCGCGATGATCTCCTCGGCGACGTTCCGCGGAACCTCGGCGTAGGAGTCGAACTGCATCGAGTAGCTTGCGCGACCCGAGGTCTTGCTGCGGAGGTCTCCGACGTAGCCGAACATCTCCGAGAGGGGCACGAGGCCCTTCACGACGCGAGCGCCGCTGCGCTCCTCCATGGCCTGGATCTGGCCACGGCGGGAGTTGAGGTCGCCGATGACATCGCCCATGTAGTCCTCGGGCGTGGTGACCTCGACGGCCATCATCGGCTCCAGGAGCACGGGAGAGGCCTTGCGGGCACCCTCCTTGAACGCCTGCGAACCGGCGATCTTGAAGGCGAGCTCCGAGGAGTCGACCTCGTGGTAACCACCGTCGAGAAGGGTGACGCGGACGCCGACCATCTCGTAACCGGCCAGGATGCCGAACTGCATGGCTTCCTGAGCACCCGCGTCCACCGAGGGAATGTACTCACGGGGGATGCGGCCACCGGTGACCTTGTTGACGAACTCGTAGGAGGCGTCGCCACCCTCGATGGGCTCGAGGGCGATCTGCACCTTCGCGAACTGGCCGGTACCACCAGTCTGCTTCTTGTGCGTGAAGTCGATGCGCTCGACGGCCTTGCGGATCGTCTCGCGGTACGCGACCTGCGGCTTGCCGACGTTCGCCTCGACGCGGAACTCGCGCTTCATGCGGTCGACGAGCACCTCGAGGTGAAGCTCGCCCATACCACCGATGATGGTCTGGCCGGTCTCCTCGTCGGAGTGCACCTGGAAGGAGGGGTCCTCCTCCGAGAGGCGCTGGATGGCGACACCCAGCTTCTCCTGGTCGCCCTTGGACTTCGGCTCGATGGCGACCTGAATGACCGGCGCCGGGAAGTCCATGGACTCCAGGATGACCGGGTTCTTGTCGTCGCACAGCGTCTCACCGGTGGTGGTCTGCTTGAGACCCATGACGGCGATGATGTCGCCGGCGCCCACCGATGCGATCTCCTCACGCTTGTTCGCGTGCATGCGGTAGATCTTGCCGATGCGCTCCTTCTTGCCCTTGACGGAGTTCAGCACCGCGGTGCCGGCCTCCAGGCGACCGGAGTAGATCCGGACGAAGGTGAGCTTGCCCAGGTGCGGGTCGCTCGCGATCTTGAACGCCAGGCCGGAGAACGGCTCGTCGTCCGAGGGCTTGCGCGCGATGACCTTCTCCGGGTCCTTCACGTCGTGGCCCTCGATGGCCTCGACGTCCAGGGGGGAAGGCAGGTAGCGCACGACCGCGTCGAGCAGGGGCTGGACGCCCTTGTTCTTGAACGCGGTGCCACAGAACACCGGGGTGACGGTGACGGAGTCGGCACTGCCCTTAGATGCCAGCGTGATGCGGCGGATCGCCTCGTGCAGCTGCTCCTGGGTGGGCTCGTTGCCCTCCAGGTACAGCTCCATCATGGCGTCGTCGTTCTCGGCCACGGCCTCGAGGAGCTTGCCGCGCCATTCGGCGGCGGACTCCTTGAGGTTGTCCGGGATCTCGACGACGTTGTACATCTCGCCCTTGGCGGCCTCTTCGGGGTACACGAAGGCCTTCATCGACACGAGGTCGACGACACCCGTGAAGTCGGCCTCGGCCCCGATGGGGAGCTGCATGACGATCGGGGTCGCGCCGAGGCGGTCGATGATCATCTGGACGCAACGGAAGAAGTCCGCGCCGGTGCGGTCGAGCTTGTTGACGAAGCAGATACGCGGCACGCCGTAGCGGTCCGCCTGACGCCAAACGGTCTCGGACTGCGGCTCGACGCCGGCGACGCCGTCGAACACGGTGACGGCGCCGTCGAGGACGCGGAGCGAACGCTCCACCTCGACGGTGAAGTCGACGTGACCCGGGGTGTCGATGATGTTGATGGTGTGGTCAACATCGTTGAGCGGCCAGTGACAGGTCGTCGCGGCGGACGTGATCGTGATGCCGCGCTCCTGCTCCTGCTCCATCCAGTCCATCGTGGCAGCGCCGTCGTGGACTTCACCGATCTTGTAGCTCACACCGGTGTAGAAGAGGATCCGCTCAGTGGTGGTCGTCTTCCCCGCGTCGATGTGGGCCATGATCCCAATGTTGCGGACCTTGGCCAGGTCAAGCGAAGTGGTGGCCATAAGGCTCAATCTTCTCTCGGTCTCGATGGGGGTAGCGACTACCAGCGGTAGTGCGCGAAGGCCTTGTTGGACTCGGCCATCTTGTGGGTGTCCTCACGCTTCTTGACCGAAGCGCCGAGGCCGTTGGAGGCGTCGAGCAGTTCGTTCATGAGGCGCTCGGTCATGGTCTTCTCGCGGCGGGCGCGGGAGTAACCGACGAGCCAGCGCAGAGCGAGGGTGGAGGCGCGACCGGGCTTGACCTCGATCGGCACCTGGTAGGTGGCGCCACCGACACGGCGGGACTTGACCTCGAGCGAGGGCTTGACGTTCTCAAGCGCGCGCTTCAGCGTGATGACCGGGTCGTTGCCGGTCTTCTCGCGGAGGCCTTCCATGGCGCCGTACACGATCCGCTCGGCGGTGGAACGCTTGCCGTCGAGGAGGATCTTGTTGATCAGCGAGGTGACAAGAGGAGAGCTGTAGACCGGGTCGATGATGACCGGGCGCTTCGGGGCGGGGCCCTTACGAGGCATTCTTACTTCTCCTTCTTGGCGCCGTAGCGGCTGCGGGCCTGCTTGCGGTTCTTGACACCCTGGGTGTCAAGGGAGCCGCGGATGATCTTGTAACGAACACCCGGCAGGTCCTTCACACGGCCACCACGCACGAGCACGATGGAGTGCTCCTGCAGGTTGTGTCCCTCACCCGGGATGTAGGCCGTGACCTCGATGCCGGAGGTCAGACGCACACGCGCGACCTTACGGAGCGCCGAGTTCGGCTTCTTCGGGGTGGTCGTGAACACACGCGTGCAGACACCGCGACGCTGGGGCGAACCCTCGAGCGCGGGCGTCTTGTTCTTCTCGACCTTGTCCTGCCGGCCCTTCCGGACCAGCTGCTGGATCGTAGGCACTACTTCTCCGGTTTCTGTGTGCCGTTCGTGAAACTAACCTGGAACATCGCCGACCCACGCGGTCGGGTGTGTCGAATACCGCGGACTTCCGCCCTGAGGACGGAGAGGCGCAGATTGCGGTGGCTACTGACGGACTCGCGATGCGGCTGATGACACGCACACGAGCCCAGGCACACCCCAGGCACAAGGCTTGAGCGTACCTACCTCACGGAGCTGGGTCAAAACAAATGCTGTCCACGCCCGGCCGCACAGCTCCCACCCCATGGCATCGGGTTGTTCCACGCCCCGGGCATGGCCGGAATAGAGCTGTTTCCGGACGCCCCTCCGCGCGCCTCAGTACATTGAGCCCCGCGCCGGGAGATCGGGGGATGGCATGCCGGTAGCTGCAGCCTGGTCAGGTGGCGGGGGGGCTGGACGACCGAGTACCCTTCCTTGCCCGATTGGAGAGCCAGGACCGGGCAGCTCTCCTCGGTCTCGGCAGAGAGCTGTCGTTCCCCGCCCGCTCCACGCTCATGCACCAGCACGAACCTTCCTCTCACGTCCTGCTGATTCTCCACGGCTGGACGAAGGTCACCGCGTCCGCCGAGAACGGCTATGAGGCATTACTCGCTCTGCGCGGTCCCGGCGACATCGTCGGCGAGTCCGCGGCATTGACCGGGCGGCCTCGTTCGGCGACGGTGACCGCTCTGGCACCGGTTCGGGCCTCAGTGATCGAGCGCGGCAGTTTCCGGGAGTTCGTCGCCCACTCCCCCGCTGTCTCCCTCAAACTGCTCGGGCTGACGTCCGACCGCACCCGCGCGGCCGACCAGCGCCGGCTGGAGTTCGCGTCCATGAGCGTCCGGGAGCGGTTCGCAGTCCTGTTGCTCGACCTCCTGCACACTCACGGACGCCGCACCGAAGCCGGCATCGAGATCGACGTGCCGCTCAGCAAGCAGGAACTGGCCGGTGCGGTCGGGGCTTCCCGGGAGATGGTGCAACGCCTGCTCAAAGACCTGAGGGCGCGCGGCATTGTGGTCACCGGGCGCAGGACGCTGATCATCGTGCGGCCGGGGATCCTCCGCCGCATCGCCGGCACCACGTTCCCGGAGCCGTTCGACCCCCGGGTCGAACCGGCGGCGCCCACCTCCCCGCGGGGCACATCAGCACTCTGAAGTCTGTGCACGTGGTCACAGTAGGACTGCGTCTTTCGCACTCACCGCCGCCGGCCGGCCGGCGGCACCCTCTCGTCAGTACCCGCCCCCTGACGAGAGGCAGCCATGTCCGACCCTGTGAACAGCACGATCCTCCTGCTCGACATCGAGAAGTACAGCGCCCGCGACGATGTCGAGCAGTCCTACCTGCGCCGCATGCTGTTCGGACTCACCGACCGCGTGCTGCTGGCCGCCGGTGTCGAGGAGACCCTGCGCCGCCGCGCCGACCGCGGCGACAGCGTCATGGAACTGATCGACGCCAATGCGTCACTGACCGCCCTCCTTCGATCGCTCCTCACCGTGGTACCCGCGGAGCTGTATGCGATCAACCGCCTGGCTTCGAGCTCCGCGAGGATGCGGCTCCGCTGTGTGGTCGCGTCCGGCTATGTGGCCGTCGACCCCGACGGCGGCTGGGTGGGTTCCGACCTCAACCACGCCTGCCGGCTGCTCGACGCGGATGTGCTGCGGAACGAGCTGAAGAAGAGCCCCGGAGACTTCTCCCTCTGCGTCTCCGAGCCGGTGTACCGCGGCGTCGTGCGGCACAACCACCTCGGTGTCGTGGCGGAGGAATTCCACGCCGTCACGGTGGAGAGCAAGAACGGCGACCTCCCGGCCCGAGTGCACCGCCCGTACGCCCGGGCCGAACCGTCCGGGCCGATGACCGAACCCAGGGCCGCCGACCACCCCGCCGGTCCCGTTCCCCCGGGAGCCGCCGACTTCCCGGGCGCCACCGTCCAGGGCGGCGTCTTCGGCGGCACCAACCACGGCATCGGCGGGGGCGTCTTCCACGGCAACGTCCAGGTGGGCGGCGCACCCGGAGACCGCGCATGAGCCCCGACGCGAAGGAACGGTCCGGGGAAGGCAGCGCCGGCGCAGCGGACACGGACGCCGCGGCGCCCTCCGATGCCGACGATCTTCATCGGCCGGACCAGGCTGCGGCCGAGGGAGCCGGGGACCGCCCACAGGACGCCTGGGCGGCCCGGCGCGACCTCTGGGACCACACTCCTCGCGCGATGGGGTTCGGCAACGGGTCACGCATCGACGGTGGCGTGCTGGGTGGTATCAACCACGGCATCGGTGGCGGCATCTTCCACGGTGCCGTTCACGTCGGCGCGACCCACGTCCACTACCGGCTCGGAGGCCGTGCGAATGCTCCGTCCGGTGAGATCCCGGCAGCAACACTGAACGCGATGGCGGAGAGCTTCGCCGATCCCGGCCACGCCTTCTCCGCACTTCTCGATCGGCTGCGCGAGGAGAGAGTCATCGTCCTGGAGGGACCGCGATCCGCAGGTCGACGCACCGCCGCCCTCATGTTGTTGCACCGGCTCGGTGCGGCCCCGGTGCACGTCATCGCCCGGGACACCTCATTCGGCGAGCTCGTTCCGGAGCCTGAGGGTGATCGGCCCGGGGAGGGCCGGGGCTATCTGCTGTGCGATCCGGTGACTCGAGCGGACCGGCCGCTGCGTGAAGCGGAGTTGCTGGCCCTGCGGGACCGGCTCACCGACCAGGACGCGTACGCCGTGATCACCGTCGGGCTGAAAGCGCACATGGAGGACGTGGAAGCCTGCGGCTGGCTGCCTCCCCCGCCGTCGGAGGTCCTGCACGCCCATCTACGGGCGCTGCTCGGGCGCCCTGACACCGCAGAGGTGCTGGCCCTCCCTCTGGTCACGGAGTTCCTCTCCCGCGAACATCAACCCCGGGAGACCGCGGAGTTCGCCGCCATCCTCGTGCAGTACCTGGCCGGCGAGACCGAACACCGGCAGGTGCAGGGGTTCTCCCTGCTCAAGCTGGAGGAGCAGGTTCGCGAGTGGTTCGAGGAGGACGATGCGGCGCTGCATCTGCGGGAGAAGGCCTTCCTCATCGCGCTGGCCGTGTTCGACGAGGGACCGTACGCGCTGACAGCCGAGGTGAGCGACGGCCTCTACGCCCACCTCCAACGGACCGCCGATTCCAAACTCCAGGCGGCCGTGCCGGTCTTCGGCACGCACATCGAAAAGCGCATCCGGCTGGCCCGTGCACATCGCTACGAGGACGAGGAACCCACCGAATGGGGGCCGGTGCTGCAGTCCAAGGCGGCCTACCGGGACAAGCGGGCGGCATTCGTCCTCCTGCGCGAGGTGTGGACCGGCCATCCGTCCGCGCGCCCCGCGTTGGTTCGGTGGCTGCAAGACCTGTCGAAGGACGGCCGGCCCCTGGTACGGACCCGTGCGGCATCCTCCGCCGCCGTGTTCGCCCTCACCGACCTGCCCTCGGCCATGGCCCTGGTCATCGAGCCCTGGGCCTCGTCCGTCCTCTTCGGCCCGCGTAACGTCGCGGTGAGCGCACTCGCGCTCGCACACTCCATCGGAACACCGAACGTCCCGCGCATCCTGGATTCCTGGTGTGACACCGCCACACCGCATCTGCGGTGGGTGGCGATCCGTACGCACGGGCTGATCGGGCCGGAGCGACCGGTGGAGACGCTGGCCGCGCTGCGAGCGGCAGCCCGCCACGAAGAACACGGCGCCGCGTCCGTACCGGACGACCGGCCGGAGGAGGACGACGCCGGGCTGGCCACGGTGCTGGCGGAGTCCGTCGAGCTCCTGCTGCTCTCATCGGCCCAGGACCAGGTTCTCGCGGAACTGCTGCGCACCCTGCACCACGGTCGCTACGCGTTCGATCTGGCCGTCGGAGGCTTCCTCGGGGCCTGCCGGCGGACCGGGAGCGACGAACCGGACGGGCGGCCGCTCCTCCTCGACCGATACGGACAGCCCGCCCACCTCGGCAACGCCGCCGCCCACATGACAGAGCTCTGGCGCCGGGCCCTCGGCGACCGTTTCCATCGCGCCAAGGCGCTGGAGACCCTGCGCAGGTGGGTGCTGTCGGCAGATCGCGACGCACAGGCCGAACGCTGTCTTGCCCTGCTGCTGCCCGCTCTCGCCGAAGGCGCACAGGAGTGGCGGCGCATCGACCATCTGCTGCGAACAGTGCCCGGCGAGGACCCCACATCACCGCCCGCGGTGGCAGGGCGACTGCGCGCCGCTCTGGCACATCCCTGACGCTTCGGCTCAACCCACCCAGGAGATCTGCGCCATGACTCACTTCCGCCGCTCACCCGATTGGGACCAACAAGCCAACCGGCACTCGACGTTGAAGGATCCGGTGCTGACCGTACGGCAGCTTCCCCGCCTCGGCTTCGTCCCGCGTCGGCTCACCCGTATCGACCACGCTCTGGTCTTCTCCACACCCTCCGGCTCGTACGTCACCTGCCTGCCCCCGCTGCGGCCGTCGCGCAGGGAGGTCATCAGCAGGCGCTACACCTCGGTCTACGAGGTGGACATGGGCCTTCATCCTCTTCGCCTGAAGCTCTCCCTGCCGAGCTCCAACGATGCCCTGCAGTTCGAAGCGATGGTGGACCTGACCTGGCAGGTGAGCGACCCGGCGGTGTTCGTCGCCTCCGGTCTCCGCGACGTGCCACGTCTGTTGCTGAGTGAGCTGGAACGGACGGCACGATCGCTGACACGCTCCTTCCTGGTGACAGAGAGCTCGAAGGCCGAAGCCGAAGTGGGCCGGTCCCTACGAGCCCGCTTGCGGCTCGGTGCCTCTGTGGGCCTCCTCGTGACCTGGACGCTCAAGCTGAACCGGGATCAGGCCGGCATCGAGCATCAGCGTCGTCTGCAGACCATCGAGCACACGGCCACCGAGCGCATCCGAGGTCATCTGCGCGGCATGGCCGAGGATGAAGAGATCGACCGCCGCGAGAGGCGGCGCGACGAGCTGGCGATCGAGCGTGAACTGGCCTACGCCCAGCGTCGGCATGAACTCCTCCTGCGCCAGCAGCAGTGGCAGACAGAGCTCCGCGACGGGGACCTGGCGAAAGTCGAGTTCTACCGGCGGCAGCTGGAGCAGGGCGGGGTCCGCGCGTGGGCCTTGCACCTGGCCGAGCATCCGGAGGACTCACGCCTGGTCGTGCAAAGCCTGCGAGAGGACCAGGTGAACATGATCCGCGCCAAGGCGGACATGGTGGCCAAGTTGCTGGAGGGGGACGAGGCCGAGGGCCACGAACTGGAGGGGCCGAAGGAACTGGCGCTCCGGGCCCTGCACGACATCCTCAACCAGCAATTGCCGGGAGCGGCCCCGGAACAGGGGCCCGGGCTGCCGAGGCTGCCCCTGGCGGCCGCGGGGCCCGTCGGAACGGAACACTCCACAGCCCCTGTCGGTGAAGGTGCGGCACTGGATGTCAACGATGCCTACGAAGAGACAGTGCCGGTCGAGTCCCCCAGCATGTTCCCCGGCTGGCAGCCTCCCCGCGGTCGCACGTCCGGCAGCGGGTGGCCCTCCCTCCCGAAGGAGGATCCCCACACACCACCGCCCCGCGGGGCCCCGAAGCCCGAACCGGTCGGCGACGAGACGGTACGGAGGGACGACGGACGATGAACTCCTCATCCCCGCCCTCGTTCCCGCCGGAGCTGGGGCCCGCCCCAGGGCTCGAAACCGCGACCCGTCTTCTGGCCGACCTTCGGGCGGAGATCGCCCGCGCCGACAGCAAAGCGGCCGTCGTGGTCGCCGCCCTGGGCATGAGCGGCGGCGTCCTCAGCGGTGTCCTGGTCGGCCGCGACTGGACGCCGGACCATCTGTCACGCACCGGCACATGCCTGTGGTGGGTCGGCACAGCCGTCCTCACCGTCGCTCTGCTGTTCCTGCTGATGGCGGTGCTGCCCCGCTATCGCGTGAGCACCTGGACTCCGGGTTCGCCGCTCACGTACTTCGGCGATATCCAACGAGCCGTACGTCAGGGCCGGTTGCCGGAGGCGCTGGCAGTCACGGAGCGTCTGCCGATGGCCTCGCTCCTGACCGCGCTCACGGAGACGAGCCGGATCGCGACACGCAAGCACCAGTGGATACGGGCGGGGCTCCTGGCCTTCTGCTTGGGCGCCCTGCTGCTTCCCGCCTCCGTGGTCATCGGCTGACCTCCCCACACCCGAGGATGGACATGTACGAGCAGCCTCGCGAACCGTCGCACCACGAAGAACGGCCATCGTGCGCACCCGACTTCGGCCTGCCACACCACGAATCCGACGACCTCGACTACCGCCACACCGCCGGCGACCGGTTGCACTTCTCCGCACGGCAACGACGGATGGACGCCGCCGCACTGGGGCAGCTGGCCCTGTACCTGCCGAGCTTTCTCCTCAGCTTCGTGACCGTGACCCTGACGGCCTGGCTCCTGGAGTTCGGGTGGGGAGTCCCTCTGTGGGCCCTCGTTCTCCTGTGGCTCGCCTCAGGAGCTCTGGTGTTCCACGGCCCCTCGGAGAGTCTCTTCGCCCGGCGGGTGCTGAGACTGCGCTACCCGCTTCCTGGCGAACTCCTGCGCCTTGAACCGGTCTGGCGTGAAGTGACCGGGCGGGCGGGTGTCGACGGGACGCGCTACCGCCTGTGGGTCGAGGACAGCCACGAACTCAACGCCTACGCAGCGGCGGGCCACATCGTCGGAGTCACCAAGCACGCGGTGGATCATCTGCCGAGTGGCCAGCTCGCTGCCGTCCTGGCCCACGAACTCGGTCACCACACGGGGGGCCACAGCTGGGCCGGACTGCTGGGGTATTGGTACGCCCTGCCCGGCCGGGCCGTGTGCCGCGCGGTGCGGTCGATGCTCGTGCGTGCCGCCGCCACCCGACGGGCCGCCTTCCTGATCACGCTCGCCCTCACCGCTGCATTCGCGGTCATGATGTTCGGCTCCGCCACCGCCCTGCTTGCCGCCCCTCTGTCGCTCCTCGCTCTGCCCTACGCCATGGCGGCCGTGGGCCGACGCGCAGAGCTGCGGGCGGATCGGCATGCGGCGTCGCTGGGCTTCGCCCCGATGTTGATAGAAGCCTTGCAGTCAGGCGAGGACCTCGGAACGTCCCGCCCTGACGTACCTGTTCGAGCGGCCTCGGTGCCCAAGCGTGCTCGAAGGGGGAGGCGGACACATCTGCTGGACTCCCACCCCGATCTCGCGACTCGTCTCCACCATCTTCAGCGCTTTCTGGAGCCGCCACGCTGATCCGCCCGGCTCCCCCGCACACGCCGGAGGGCGGCCACCCCGTTACGTACGGGGTGACCGCCCTCCGGTCGTTCAAGCGACTCGCTTACTGGTTGTACGGACCGTAGTCGTAGTCCTCCAGCGGAACGGCCTGGCCGGAGCCGGTGCCGAACGGCGAGTAGTCGATGTCGTCGTAGCCGACGGCCGAGTACATCGCGGCCTTGGCTTCCTCGGTCGGCTCGACCCGGATGTTGCGGTAGCGGGACAGACCCGTACCGGCCGGGATGAGCTTACCGATGATGACGTTCTCCTTGAGGCCGATCAGGGAGTCCGACTTGGCGTTGATCGCCGCGTCGGTCAGGACCCTGGTCGTCTCCTGGAAGGACGCCGCCGACAGCCACGACTCGGTGGCGAGCGAGGCCTTGGTGATACCCATCAGCTGCGGACGGCCGGAGGCGGGGTGACCGCCCTCGGTGACCACACGACGGTTCTCGGTCTCGAACTTCGACCGCTCGACCAGCTCGCCCGGAAGCAGCTCCGCGTCGCCGGACTCGATGATCGTCACGCGGCGGAGCATCTGCCGGATGATGATCTCGATGTGCTTGTCGTGGATCGACACGCCCTGCGAGTTGTAGACCTTCTGGACTTCGCCGACCAGGTGGACCTGGACCGCACGCTGGCCGAGGATGCGCAGCACGTCGTGCGGGTTGGTCGCACCGACGGTGAGCTTCTGGCCCACCTCGACCGGGTCGCCCTCGCCCACGAGCAGACGGGCACGCTTCGAGATCGGGAACGCCGTCTCGTCGCTGCCGTCGTCCGGGGTGACGACGAGCTTCTTGGTCTTCTCGGTCTCCTCGATCCGCACGCGGCCCTTGGCCTCGGAGATCGGGGCGACACCCTTGGGCGTACGGGCTTCGAAGAGCTCGACGACTCGGGGCAGACCCTGGGTGATGTCGTCACCGGCCACACCACCGGTGTGGAAGGTACGCATCGTCAGCTGGGTACCGGGCTCACCGATGGACTGGGCGGCGATGATGCCGACCGCCTCACCGATGTCGACCAGCTTGCCGGTGGCGAGCGAGCGTCCGTAGCAGAAGGCACAGGTGCCGACCGCGGACTCACAGGTCAGGACCGAGCGGGTCTTGACCTCCTCGACGCCGGCGCCCACCAGGGCGTCGATCAGGACGTCACCGAGGTCGACGTTGGCAGGCGCGATGACCTTGCCGTCCACCACGACGTCCTCGGCGAGCATGCGGGCGTAGACCGAGGTCTCGACGTCCTCCGTCTTGCGGAGCACGCCGTCGGCGCCCTTGACCGCGATCTTCAGCTTGAGGCCGCGGTCGGTGCCGCAGTCCTCCTCGCGAATGATCACGTCCTGCGAGACGTCCACCAGACGACGGGTCAGGTAACCCGAGTCGGCGGTACGCAGAGCGGTGTCCGCCAGACCCTTACGGGCACCGTGCGTGGAGATGAAGTACTCCAGAACGGTGAGGCCCTCGCGGAAGGACGCCTTGATGGGACGAGGAATCGTCTCGTTCTTGGCGTTCGACACCAGACCACGCATACCCGCGATCTGACGCATCTGCATCATGTTTCCTCGGGCGCCCGAGTCGACCATCATGAAGATGGGGTTCGTCTTCGGGAAGTTCGCGTTCATCGCCTCGGCGACCTCGTTGGTCGCCTTGGTCCAGATCGCGATGAGCTCCTGCGTGCGCTCGTCCTTGGTGATCAGACCGCGCTCGTACTGCTTCTGGACCTTCTCGTCCTGGTCCTCGTAGCCCTTGACGATGGCCTTCTTGGCCTCGGGCACGACGACGTCGGAGATGGCCACGGTGACGCCCGAACGGGTCGCCCAGTGGAAGCCCGCCGCCTTCAGGTTGTCGAGCGTCGCCGCCACGATGACCTTGGGGTAGCGCTCGGCCAGGTCGTTGACGATCTCGGAGAGCTGCTTCTTGCCCACCGAGTAGTCGACGAACGGGTAGTCCTCGGGCAGCAGCTCGTTGAAGAGCGCGCGGCCCAGGCTGGTCCGCAGCCGGAAGGTGTCGCCGGGCTGGTACTCCGGCTCGCCCTCCTCGGCGACCGGCGGCACCCAGCCACGCGGCGGCATGGTGCCGACCGGGAAGCGGATGTCGACCTTCGCCTGGAGCGACAGCTCGCGGGCGTCGAAGGCCATGGTGGCCTCGGCCGTGGAGCCGAACGCGCGGTCCGTGCCCTTGACGTTGCGGCCCTCTTCATCCGTGGTGAGGAAGAAGAGACCCAGCACCATGTCCTGGGTCGGCATGGTGACGGGACGACCGTCGGCCGGCTTCAGGATGTTGTTCGAGGACAGCATCAGGATGCGGGCCTCGGCCTGCGCCTCCGCGGAGAGCGGCAGGTGCACGGCCATCTGGTCACCGTCGAAGTCCGCGTTGAACGCGGTGCAGACGAGCGGGTGGATCTGGATGGCCTTGCCCTCGACCAGCTGCGGCTCGAAGGCCTGGATGCCGAGGCGGTGCAGGGTGGGCGCACGGTTCAGCAGCACCGGGTGCTCGGCGATGACCTCTTCGAGGACGTCGTACACGACGGTGCGGCCACGCTCGACCATGCGCTTGGCCGACTTGATGTTCTGCGCGTGGTTCAGGTCCACCAGGCGCTTCATCACGAACGGCTTGAAGAGCTCCAGCGCCATCGCCTTCGGCAGACCGCACTGGTGCAGCTTGAGCTGCGGACCGACGACGATCACGGAACGCGCGGAGTAGTCCACACGCTTGCCGAGGAGGTTCTGACGGAAACGACCCTGCTTGCCCTTGAGCATGTCGCTCAGGGACTTCAGGGGGCGGTTACCGGGACCGGTGACCGGGCGACCGCGGCGGCCGTTGTCGAACAGCGCGTCGACGGCCTCCTGCAGCATCCGCTTCTCGTTGTTCACGATGATCTCGGGGGCGCCGAGGTCGAGGAGACGCTTGAGGCGGTTGTTGCGGTTGATCACACGGCGGTACAGGTCGTTCAGGTCGGAGGTCGCGAAGCGGCCACCGTCCAGCTGCACCATCGGACGCAGGTCCGGCGGGATGACCGGCACGCAGTCGAGCACCATGCCCTTGGGCTTGTTGCTGGTCTGCAGGAACGCGGAGACGACCTTGAGGCGCTTGAGCGCACGGGTCTTCTTCTGGCCCTTGCCGGTACGGATGATCTCGCGGAGGCGCTCGGCCTCCTCGTCGAGGTCGAAGGACTCCAGGCGCTTCTGCAGCGCGGCGGCGCCCATGCAGCCGTCGAAGTACGTGCCGAAGCGGTCACGCAGCTCGCGGTAGAGCAGCTCGTCGCCCTCCAGGTCCTGGACCTTGAGGTTCTTGAAGCGGCTCCACACCTCGTCGAGGCGGTCGATCTCGCGCTGCGCACGGTCGCGCAGCTGCTTCATCTCACGCTCGGCGCCTTCGCGCACCTTGCGGCGTACGTCGGCCTTGGCGCCCTCGGCCTCCAGCTCGGCCAGGTCGGTCTCGAGCTTCTTGGCGCGGGCCTCCAGGTCGGAGTCGCGGCGGTTCTCGGTCTGCTGGCGCTCGACGGAGACGTGGGCCTCCAGGGACGGCAGGTCGCGGGTACGACGCTCCTCGTCCACGAACGTGATCATGTACGCGGCGAAGTAGATGACCTTCTCGAGGTCCTTCGGCGCGAGGTCCAGCAGGTATCCGAGGCGCGAGGGAACGCCCTTGAAGTACCAGATGTGGGTGACGGGAGCGGCAAGCTCGATGTGGCCCATCCGCTCACGACGCACCTTGGCGCGAGTGACCTCGACGCCGCAGCGCTCGCAGATGATGCCCTTGAAGCGGACACGCTTGTACTTGCCGCAGTAGCACTCCCAGTCCCGGGTCGGACCGAAGATCTTCTCGCAGAAGAGTCCGTCCTTTTCGGGCTTGAGCGTGCGGTAGTTGATGGTCTCCGGCTTCTTCACTTCGCCGTGCGACCAGGTCCGGATGTCGTCCGCGGTGGCAAGGCCGATCCGCAGCTCGTCGAAGAAGTTGACGTCGAGCACTTGTCGTCAATCCCTCTTTCGGGGTCTCGTCTCAATCAATGGTCTGAACGGGTCCGGGGAGGGCCGGCCGCCTCGGGATGAGGCGGCCGGCCGGCCCGTCAGACCTCTTCGACGCTGCTCGGCTCGCGCCGGGACAGGTCGATACCGAGTTCCTCCGCCGCGCGGAAGACGTCCTCGTCCGTGTCGCGCATCTCGATGGACATGCCGTCCGAGGACAGCACCTCCACGTTGAGGCAGAGCGACTGCATTTCCTTGATGAGCACCTTGAAGGACTCGGGAATGCCGGGCTCGGGGATGTTCTCGCCCTTGACGATGGCCTCGTAGACCTTCACGCGGCCGGTCACGTCGTCGGACTTGATCGTCAGGAGCTCCTGGAGGGCGTATGCGGCGCCGTAAGCCTCAAGGGCCCACACCTCCATCTCACCGAAGCGCTGACCACCGAACTGTGCCTTACCACCCAGCGGCTGCTGGGTGATCATGGAGTACGGGCCGGTCGAACGCGCGTGCAGCTTGTCGTCGACCAGGTGGTGCAGCTTGAGGATGTACATGAACCCGACCGAGACCGGGTCCGGGAACGGCTCGCCGGAGCGGCCGTCGTAGAGCTGGGCCTTGCCGGAGGGCTGGACCAGCCGGTCGCCGTCGCGGTTGGGGATCGTGGCCTGGAAGAGGCCGGTGATCTCGTCCTCGCGCGCACCGTCGAAGACGGGCGTGGCGACGTTGGTGCCGGGGGCGACCTGGTCGGCGCCGATGGCCTGCAGGCGCTGGGCCCACTCGTCACCGAGGCCGGAGACGTCCCAGCCGCGGCTGGCGAGCCAGCCGAGGTGGATCTCCAGGACCTGTCCCGGGTTCATTCGGGACGGGACACCCAGCGGGTTGAGGATGATGTCGACCGGGGTGCCGTCCTCCAGGAACGGCATGTCCTCGATCGGCAGGATCTTGGAGATGACGCCCTTGTTGCCGTGACGGCCGGCGAGCTTGTCACCATCGGTGATCTTGCGCTTCTGCGCGACGTAGACGCGGACCAGCTGGTTCACGCCCGGCGGCAGCTCGTCGCCCTCTTCGCGGTCGAAGACGCGGACGCCGATGACCTTGCCGATCTCACCGTGCGGCACCTTCAGCGAGGTGTCGCGCACCTCGCGCGCCTTCTCACCGAAGATCGCGCGGAGCAGGCGCTCCTCGGGGGTCAGCTCGGTCTCGCCCTTGGGCGTGACCTTGCCGACGAGGATGTCGCCGGCGACGACCTCGGCGCCGATCCGGATGATGCCGCGCTCGTCGAGGTCGGCGAGGACCTCTTCGGAGACGTTCGGGATGTCCCGGGTGATCTCCTCCGGGCCGAGCTTGGTGTCACGGGCGTCGACCTCGTGCTCCTCGATGTGGATCGAGGAGAGGACGTCGTCCTGCACGAGGCGCTGCGACAGGATGATCGCGTCCTCGTAGTTGTGACCCTCCCACGGCATGAACGCCACGAGTAGGTTCTTGCCGAGGGCCATCTCACCGTTCTCGGTGGCCGGTCCGTCGGCGAGCACCTGGTCGGCGATGATCCGGTCGCCTTCGGAGACGACGACCTTCTGGTTGACCGAGGTGCCCTGGTTGGAGCGCATGAACTTGGCGATGCGGTACGTGGTGTACGTGCCGTCGTCGTTCGTGACGGTGATGTAGTCCGCGGAGACCTCCTGGACCACACCGTCCTTCTCCGCCTTGAGGACGTCACCGGCGTCGGTGGCGCAGCGGTACTCCATGCCGGTGCCGACCAGCGGGGCCTCCGACTTAATCAGCGGCACCGCCTGACGCATCATGTTCGCGCCCATGAGGGCACGGTTGGCGTCGTCGTGCTCCAGGAAGGGGATCATCGCGGTCGCGACGGACACCATCTGGCGCGGCGAGACGTCCATGTAGTCGACGTCCGTGCCGGGCACGTAGTCGACCTCTCCGCCACGACGGCGGACCAGGACGCGGGGCTCGGTGAAGCGCAGCTCGTCGGAGAGCGTCGCGTTCGCCTGGGCGATGACGAAGCGGTCCTCCTCGTCGGCCGTGATGTAGTCGACGTCGTCGGTGACCTGACCGTCGACGACCTTGCGGTACGGCGTCTCGATGAAGCCGAACGCGTTGACGCGACCGTACGAGGCGAGCGAACCGATCAGACCGATGTTCGGGCCTTCGGGGGTCTCGATCGGGCACATGCGTCCGTAGTGGGACGGGTGCACGTCTCGGACCTCGAAGCCGGCCCGCTCACGGGAGAGACCACCCGGGCCAAGAGCCGACAGACGGCGCTTGTGGGTGAGACCCGACAGCGGGTTGTTCTGGTCCATGAACTGCGACAGCTGGCTGGTGCCGAAGAACTCCTTGATGGAGGCGACGACCGGCCGGATGTTGATCAGGGTCTGCGGCGTGATCGCCTCGACGTCCTGCGTGGTCATGCGCTCACGCACGACGCGCTCCATCCGCGCCAGGCCCGTACGGACCTGGTTCTGGATGAGCTCGCCGACGTTACGCAGACGACGGTTGCCGAAGTGGTCGATGTCGTCGGTCTCGACGACGATCTCCCGGCCCGACTCGCCGGTCGTCTCGGTCTCGCCGGCGTGCAGCTTGACCAGGTACTTGATGGTCGCGATGACGTCGTCGGTGGTGAGCACCCCGGCGTCCAGCGGCTCATCGGCGCCGAGCTTCTTGTTCACCTTGTAGCGGCCGACCTTCGCGAGGTCGTAGCGCTTCGGGTTGAAGTAGAGGTTCTCGAGCAGCGTCTGAGCGGCCTCGCGGGTCGGCGGCTCGCCCGGACGCAGCTTGCGGTAGATGTCGAGCAGTGCGTCGTCCTGGCCCTGGGTGTGGTCCTTCTCCAGGGTGGCGCGCATCGACTCGTACTCGCCGAACTCCTCCAGGATCTGCTCGGTGCTCCAGCCGAGCGCCTTGAGGAGGACGGTGACCGACTGCTTGCGCTTGCGGTCGATGCGGACACCGACCATGTCGCGCTTGTCGATCTCCATCTCCAGCCAGGCACCCCGGGAGGGGATGATCTTGGCGGAGAAGATGTCCTTGTCGGACGTCTTGTCGATGGAGGAGTCGAAGTAGACACCCGGCGAGCGGACCAGCTGCGACACGACGACACGCTCGGTGCCGTTGATGACGAAGGTGCCCTTGTTGGTCATGAGCGGGAAATCGCCCATGAAGACCGTCTGGGACTTGATCTCGCCGGTCTCGTTGTTGGTGAACTCGGCCGTGACGAAGAGCGGCGCGGCGAACGTGAAGTCGCGCTCCTTGCACTCGTCGATCGAGTTCTTGGGGGGCTCGAAGCGGTGGTCGCGGAACGTAAGCGACATCGACCCGGAGAAGTCCTCGATCGGTGAGATCTCCTCGAAGATCTCCTCCAGGCCGGACTTGGTGGGGACGTCTTGTCCACTGTCCAGAGCAGCCTCGACGCGAGCCTTCCAGGCGGCGTTGCCGAGGAGCCAGTCAAAGCTCTCGGTCTGCAGCGCGAGGAGGTTCGGAACCTCGAGGGGCTCCTTGATCTTTGCAAAAGAGATGCGCAGCGGGGCGGTGCTGGCACCGTTGTTCGTATTCGCGGTCGAGGCGTTGCGCGAGGCGGCCAAGAGGGGGTCCTTCCGAGGGCTCGGACTCACTACGCGCGTACCGGTCCCACCCTGGACACATAGACAGGCCGTTCCGAATCGGTCGCAATACGACCAGGTCGGAGGGGGTCGGTCATCGGTGCTTCAGCGTGGGCATGCCCCTGGTGACGGGCAGGAGGCAGCTAACAGGCAGCGCAAAGGGTCAGTGTAGCCAAGCGGCACACTGATGTCCAGTCGGGGTTCTCAGAGACCCACGTTGCTCTCAACAGCTGTTCTCAACACCTATGTCTAGCCCTAGCCCTCGCGCGGGGTGCGCTCTTCTTTACTGCCCTCTTCACTCTCGATCCATGCCTCGGATACGGATCGAAGTGATGACGCGTCCTGAGAATTGCGCGCCGCGTCCGGTTCGTCAAGGCCCGCCGGTCCGATCGGACCTCCAGGAGCCTTCACCGGCCACCCCCGGGATACCCGCAGGACGCCCCTGAGGGCCCCGCGAGAGGCGCACGGCGAAGATCACCCTACTCGTCGTCGGCGGAAGAGCAAGGCACCCGCCACGGGCACGCCGAAGGGCGACCACCCGAATGGGTGATCGCCCTTGGCTCGGGCGCCTGACGGCGCCCAGGGAGTCCGGAGGACTCCCGAGGTGTTACTTGACCTCGACGGAAGCGCCGGCGGCCTTGAGGGACTCGGCAGCCTTCTCGGCGGCCTCCTTGGCGACCTTCTCGAGGACCGGCTTCGGGGTGCCGTCGACGAGGTCCTTGGCCTCCTTCAGACCCAGCGAGGTCAGCTCACGCACGACCTTGATGACCTGGATCTTCTTCTCGCCGGCACCGGTGAGGATGACGTCGAACTCGTCCTGCTCGGCCTCGGCCTCGGCCGGGGCGCCGCCCGCGGCGGGACCGGCGACGGCGACGGCCGCAGCGGCGGTGACGTCGAACTTCTCCTCGAAGGCCTTCACGAACTCGGAGAGCTCGATGAGGGTCATCTCTTCGAACTGCGCGAGCAGGTCGTCCTGGGACAGCTTCGCCATGATAGGCGTCCTTCCACTATTCGGCAGGTGCCGGATGTATATGTCGGCGGGCGTACGTGGAGCCCGCTGGACCGCTGAGCGAAATTACTCGGCGGCCTCGGCGGGAGCCGGAGTACCGGCACCGCCCTGCTCTTCCTTCTTGGCGCGAAGAGCTTCCGCGGTGCGGACGAACTTGGAGGGCAGGGCCTGGAAGACCTGCGCCGCCTGCGTCTGCTTGCCCTTGAAAGCACCGGCCAGCTTGGAGAGCAGAACCTCGCGGGACTCGAGGTCCGCGAGCTTCTTGATCTCATCGGCGGACAGCGCCTTACCGTCAAGGACACCGCCCTTGATGATGAGGTTGGGGTTGTCCTTGGCGAAGTCACGAAGACCCTTCGCCGACTCCACCGGGTCACCGGTGACGAAGGCAACCGCCGTCGGACCCGAGAACAGGTCGTCCAGCGTGTCGATCCCGGCCTCGTTGGCCGCAATCTTGGTCAGCGTGTTCTTCACCACGGCGTACTGGGCGTTCTCACCGAGCGAACGGCGCAGCTCCTTGAGCTGTGCCACGGTGAGACCCCGGTACTCGGTCAGCACGGCGGCGTTCGAGCTGCGGAACTGGTCCGTCAGCTCGGCTACCGCGGCAGCCTTGTCGGGCCTTGCCATGAGCGTCGGCCTCCTTCCGGGTGATGAGGACCGCTCAGAAGGGGCCGGGAAAGACGAAACGCCCCAGCACAAGTGCCAGGGCGCGGCTCGACCGAACAGAGTCCGGGAGCGTTCCACAGTCACCTGCGCAGGTCGTCCGATCTAGCGGAACCTTCGGTCACCGTCCCTCTGACGAGGCACAGCGACGACCAGCGGTCTTTGGCTTCTTGGTGAGAGTACGCGACCGGATGCGGGAGGAGCAAATCCGTCCCCGTTCGTCCCTTGCGGGAGGTGTCAGGAGGCGCCGCCCGGGGTACCGCCCTGCTTCAGCATCTCCTTGAAGTCCACGGTGTCCGAGGTCGCCGGCTTCTCGGAGGGGACCTCGGTGCCGTAGTCGCTGTAGAAGAGCGTCGAGTTGAACGAGCCGGTCTTCATCTCACCGCGCTCGGTCTTCTTCACCAGCAGATCGTTCTTGTCGACCCAGATGTCGACGGTCTGCGTGGTCACCCCGGCCAGCGCCAGCTGCTCCTTGAACGCGGCCAGCTGCTTCGCGTCCAGGTCGCTGTTCTTCGCGGTCAGGTCGGCCACGTCGACCGTGCCGGAGTAGTGCGTCGCGGAGACCCCGCGGACGTCCTCCTGGCCGACCTTCTTGACGTCCCCGGAGGCCAGGAGCGCCTTCACGCCCTGCTCGGGCGTGCTGTTCTGGATCTGGTCCTTCATGACGTCGCCGGAGGCGCCGCCCAGCTCGGCGAGGTCCTCGTAGGAATACCGGATCCAGTGCTTCCCGCCGAGGTTGGCCGCCATGGCGTCGCCCATGTTGGCGTAGTACTCGTCCTTGAAGTAGCGGGCCTCTACCGATCCGTCGCCGCCGGCCTGCTTCAGGGCGTCGCCCATGGTGCCGCCGGTGTACGTGATGGTCAGCGCGCCCGAGAGGCCGTCGGACCAGCCGATGGCCCCGGACTGCTTCATGGACATGGTGTCGCCCATCTCGGTGGTGCCCTCGACCTTCGCGGACTGGGCGCCGCCGGTCTTCTGCTGCACCTGCTTCAGCGCGGCCACGGGGCTCGCCTTGGAGACGGCGCCCGCCTTGTCCGAACCGGAACCGCCGGAGCCGCCCGAGCTGTCGGAGCCGCTGCAGGCCGCTATCGACGTCAGGGCCGCCGCGGCGGCCAGAGCCGTGCCCATGCGTCGTGCCGTGCTCGTCCTCATGTACCCGTCCACCCCTCGTATCGTCCTTCGCCCCCCGCACAACAGTGTCATAGGGCACTGACAGGCATGGGGCCTTACGGATACGAGGACGGGCCCCGCACCTCGAAAGGTTGCGGGGCCCGTCCACACAGTGCACGCGTGTGACGCGGCTACCAGGTGAGCACGGTGGCTCAGACGGCGGCCGGGTCCTCCTCGACGAGGAGGTTGCGGGTGCGGTTGGCGTCCAGCGGGATGCCGGGGCCCATCGTGGTGGCCAGGGTGGCCTTCTTGATGTAGCGGCCCTTGGCGGCGGACGGCTTCAGACGGAGGATCTCGTCCAGCGCCGCTGCGTAGTTCTCCACCAGCTTGGTCTCGTCGAACGAGGTCTTGCCGATGATGAAGTGCAGGTTCGAGTGCTTGTCGACGCGGAACTCGATCTTGCCGCCCTTGATGTCGTTGACAGCCTTCACGACATCGGGGGTGACGGTGCCGGTCTTCGGGTTCGGCATCAGACCACGCGGACCGAGCACGCGGCCCAGGCGGCCGACCTTGCCCATGAGGTCCGGGGTCGCGACGACGGCGTCGAAGTCCAGACGGCCCTTCGCCACCTCGTCGATGAGCTCGTCGGCGCCGACGATGTCGGCTCCGGCGGCTTCCGCGGCCGCTGCACGGTCACCGGTCGCGAAGACCAGGACCCGGGCGGTCTTGCCGGTGCCGTGCGGGAGGTTCACGGTGCCGCGGACCATCTGGTCGGCCTTGCGCGGGTCGACACCCAGGGCAAAGGCGACCTCGACGGTGCTGTCGAACTTCGTGGAGGCGGTGTCCTTGGCGAGACGGACGGCCTCGAGCGGGGCGTAGTTGCGCTCCCGGTCGATCTTGGCGTCCGCAGCGCGGAGGTTCTTGCTGCGCTTCACTTCTACTCCTGTGGTTTCAGAGTGTGGAGTCGTGGTGCGGACCAGCGCTTGGTCCTACCACTGGGGGTTACGGGGCTGAATCAGCCTTCGACCGTGATGCCCATGGAGCGGGCGGTGCCCGCAATGATCTTCGACGCGGCGTCGAGGTCATTGGCGTTCAGGTCGGGGAGCTTCGTCGTGGCGATCTCGCGGACCTGGGCAGCCGTCAGCTTGGCGACCTTGGTCTTGTGCGGCTCGCCGGAGCCCTTGTCCACACCCGCGGCCTTGAGGATCAGCTTGGCGGCCGGCGGAGTCTTCGTGATGAAGGTGAAGGAGCGGTCCTCGTAGACCGTGATCTCCACCGGCACGACCATGCCACGCTGCGACTCGGTCGCGGCGTTGTAGGCCTTGCAGAACTCCATGATGTTGACGCCGTGCTGACCGAGCGCGGGGCCGACCGGCGGGGCCGGGTTCGCCGCACCGGCGTTGATCTGGAGCTTGATAAGCCCCGTGACCTTCTTCTTCTTGGGAGGCATTGCTCTCTCCGGGTCCTAGTGAGAGTGTTTCGCCGCCAATTCCGGTCATCCGGATGGAGGCATACCGCACAACGATAACGGGTATAGCTGTGCGACCAAAAACCCAGCAGGTCAGAGCGGCCGCGAAGCCCCTCTGACCTGCTGGGTAGGCATGTGTCCAGAAACCGGCGGGAAGCGCTAGTTCTTCTGGATCTGGTCGAAGCTGAGCTCGACCGGGGTCTCGCGGCCGAAGATCTCGACGAGGCCCTTGACCTTCTTCGAGTCGGCGTTGATCTCGTTGATCGTGGCCTGCAGCGTGGCGAACGGGCCGTCGGTGACGGTGACCGAGTCGCCGACCTCGAAGTCCAGCACCTGGACCTCGACCTTGCGGGACGGAGCCGGCTTGCCCTCGGCCTCGGCGGCCTCGCGGGCGGCCTTCTCCTCGGCCTCCGGGGCGAGCATCTTGACGATCTCGTCCAGGGTCAGCGGGTACGGGTCGTAGGCGTTGCCCACGAAGCCGGTGACGCCCGGCGTGTTCCGCACGACGCCCCAGGACTCGTTCGTCAGGTCCATGCGCACCAGCACATAGCCGGGGAGCTTGTTCTGCCGGACGTTCTTGCGCTCGCCGTTCTTGATCTGGACGATTTCCTCTTCAGGCACCTCGGCCTGATAGATGAACTCCTCCACGTTCAGCGAGACGGCGCGCTGCTCCAGGTTGGCCTTCACGCGCTTCTCGTAACCGGCGTACGTGTGGATGACGTACCACTCGCCGGGGAGACCGCGGAGCTCCTCGCGCAGGGCGGTGACGGGGTCGACGGGGGCGGCCGGCTCGGCCTCTTCCTCGTCGGCGCTCTCGTCGTCGGCCTCGGCCTCGACCGCCTCGGCGGCCTCTTCCTCGACGGCTTCGGCGACCGCTGCGTCTTCGTCGACCTCGTCGGCCTCGACGTTCACAGCGGCCTGCTCGGCGGGCTCGCCCGCGGCGAGGTCGGCGGCCTCGGCCTGGTCCGGGTCCACGGAGTCAGCAGCCTCAACGATGTCGAGCTCGTCCTTGGCGGACTCGAAGGCGCCAGCCTCGGGCTCGACGGCGTCGTTCAGGTTCGGGTCAGACACGATGGCTGCTTCTTCCTGGATACAAAGGGTGGAACGTGCGAAAGGGGCGCCGGGTCGGACGCCTTCCGCGAGATCAGCCGAAGACGTACTTGATGACCCGGGCGAAGCCCATGTCGAGAACGGTAACAAGACCGATCATGACGACGACGAACACGATCACCACGGAGGTGTACGTCGTCAGCTGGCTGCGCGTCGGCCAGACAACCTTACGGAGTTCGGCGACGATCTGGCGGTAGAACAGCGCGAGCCGACCCAGAGGGCCCTTCTTGCCGCGCTTACCGCCCTTCCGAGTCTTCTTCTTCGACTCGGGAGCTTCATCCTCAGCATCAGGCATGTCGATGGAGCCCACGGCGTCCGTCACGCTACTCACCTGATTCCGGGTCGTGGCCGTGCCGCGCCCGGTGGAGCCGCACGGCTGTGCAATGAAGTACGTACATGCGCACACATCCTGGCGAAGGAGTGTGTAGCAGGGCCGGAGGGACTTGAACCCCCAACCGCTGGTTTTGGAGACCAGTGCTCTACCAATTGAGCTACGACCCTTTGTGGTTTCCACCAACCTACCGCATCTTTCCCGGTGACCGGGTGCAGGAACGGTGCGGCTGGTGAAGGCCAACGACAGGTGAGTGTACGTGTTCAGGGCCGCCGCGTCGAACAGACAACTACCGACCGGTCCTGTCCGGATGCTGTCCGGGTCCTGTCCGGTCCCTGAAACCCCTGTGCCGACGGCTTTTGCGGTCTGGGAGCATGGGGCCATGAGCGCTGCAACTTCACCGTCCGAGCGCCGGGTTTCCGCCCGCATCGGTGCGATCTCCGAGTCCGCGACCCTCGCCGTCGACGCCAAGGCCAAGGCCCTCAAGGCCGCCGGGCGTCCGGTGATCGGCTTCGGGGCCGGCGAGCCCGACTTCCCGACGCCCGACTACATCGTCGACGCCGCGGTCGAGGCGTGCCGCAACCCGAAGTACCACCGCTACACCCCGGCCGGCGGGCTCCCCGAGCTCAAGGCCGCCATCGCAGAGAAGACGCTGCGCGACTCCGGCTACGAGGTCGACGCCAGCCAGATCCTGGTCACCAACGGCGGCAAGCAGGCCATCTACGAGGCCTTCGCCGCGATCCTCGACCCGGGCGACGAGGTCATCGTCCCCGCCCCGTACTGGACCACCTACCCCGAGTCGATCCGGCTCGCGGGCGGTGTCCCGGTCGAGGTCGTCGCCGACGAGACCACCGGCTACCGGGTCTCCGTCGAGCAGCTGGAGGCTGCGCGCACCGAGAAGACCAAGGTCGTCCTCTTCGTCTCGCCGTCCAACCCGACCGGCGCCGTCTACAGCGAGGCCGACGCCGAGGCCATCGGCCGCTGGGCCGTCGAGCACGGTCTGTGGGTGCTCACCGACGAGATCTACGAGCACCTCGTCTACGGCGACGCCACGTTCACCTCGCTCCCGGCGATCGTCCCCGAGCTGCGCGACAAGTGCATCGTCGTCAACGGCGTCGCCAAGACGTACGCGATGACCGGCTGGCGGGTGGGCTGGATCATCGGCCCGAAGGACGTCGTGAAGGCCGCGACCAACCTCCAGTCGCACGCCACCTCCAACGTCTCCAACGTCGCCCAGGTCGCCGCGCTCGCCGCGGTCTCCGGCCCGCTGGACGCCGTCGCCGAGATGCGCACCGCCTTCGACCGCCGCCGCAAGCTCATCGTGCGGATGCTCAACGAGATCGACGGCGTGTTCTGCCCGGAGCCCGAGGGCGCGTTCTACGCCTACCCGACGGTGAAGGACCTGCTCGGCAAGGAGATCCGCGGCAAGCGCCCGGCCACCACGGTCGAGCTGGCCGCCCTGATCCTGGACGAGGCCGAGGTCGCCGTCGTACCCGGCGAGGCCTTCGGCACCCCGGGCTACCTGCGCCTTTCCTACGCCCTGGGCGACGACGACCTTATCGAGGGCGTCTCGCGGATCCAGAAGCTGCTGGGCGAGGCCAAGGCCTGACAGCCCGCGCAATTGTGCCCCCGGCCGCCTCGGCCGGGGGCACTTTTCGTCCCAGCCCCACTCCAAAGAGGAATGCGGCTACCGCTCCGGCCCGCCCGTGCGGCAGGATCTTCCAATGGAGCGTGATGTACGTCTGTTGCCCAAGGCCCACCTGCACCTGCACTTCACCGGGTCGATGCGGCCCACCACCCTGCTCGAACTCGCCGACAAGTACGGGGTCCATCTCCCGGACGCCCTGACCGGTGGAGAACCGCCGAAGCTGCGGGCGACCGACGAGCGCGGCTGGTTCCGTTTCCAGCGGCTCTACGACATCGCCCGGTCGTGCCTGCGGTCCCCGGAGGACATCCACCGCCTGGTGCGCGAGAGCGCCCAGGAGGACGTGGCGGACGGCTCCGGCTGGCTGGAGATCCAGGTCGACCCCACCTCGTACGCCCCGCTGCTCGGCGGGCTGATCCCGGCCATCGAGATCATCCTCGACGCCGTGGACAGCGCCGCCCGGGACACCGGCCTGGGCATGCGCGTGGTGATCGCCGCCAACCGGATGAAGCACCCGCTGGACGCCCGCACCCTGGCCCGGCTCGCCGTGCGGTACGCGGACCGGGGCGTCGTCGGCTTCGGGCTCTCCAACGACGAGCGGCGCGGGATGGCGCGCGACTTCGACCGGGCCTTCGCCATCGCCCGCGAGGGCGGTCTGCTGGCGGCTCCGCACGGCGGGGAGCTGTCGGGGCCCTCCAGCGTGCGCGACTGTCTCGACGACCTGGACGCCTCGCGCATCGGCCACGGCGTCCGGGCCGCCGAGGACCCCCGGCTGCTGCGCAAGCTCGCCGAGCGCGGAGTCACCTGCGAGGTCTGCCCGTCGTCCAATGTGGCGCTCGGCGTCTACGAGAAGCCCGCCGACGTCCCCCTGCGCACTCTGTTCGACGCGGGGGTGCCGATGGCGCTGGGGGCGGACGACCCGCTGCTGTTCGGTTCGCGGCTGGCCGCCCAGTACGAGCTGGTGCGCCGGCACCACGACTTCACCGACGAGGAGCTGGCCGAGCTGGCCCGCCAGTCGGTGCGCGGCTCGGCGGCCCCCGTGGACGTACGGGAGAAGCTGCTGTCCGGGATCGACGACTGGCTGGCTAGCTGATTCCGCCCAGCAGGGTGCGGGCGATGGAGGCGGCGAAGTCGTCCAGGGACTGCGGGGGCGTACCGCCGGGAAGCGAGGCGTAGGCGAAGGCGCGTTGGGCGCAGGCGCCCATCAGCAGGGAGGCGGCGGCGTAGGTGTCCGCGTCGGCCCGGATGCGGCCCGCGTCCTGTTCGGCGCGCAGATAGCCGTCGAGTTGGCGGATCGGCAGGTGGGGCCCGGCTTCCAGCCCGCCCACGCCCTGCTCGTGGCGGCGCTTGAGCCGGGGTTCGGCGTAGAGGGACGCGGCCATGGGGAAGGTCTGCTCGTAGAACAGGGCGGCCACCCGGGCGATCTCGGTGAGGTTGCCCTCGACGGTGCCCTCGCCCGCGTTCAGTTCGCCGAGCAGGTTTCCGAGCCGGGGCAGCCGCTCCGCGAGGACGGTGACGAACAGGTCCTCCTTGCCGGAGAAGTACTTGTAGAGCGCCGCTTCCGAGCAGCCGGCCGCCTTGGCGATCTCCTTGGTGGTGGTCCGGGCGAGGCCGATGGAGAGCATCAGCTCGTGCGCCGCGTCGACGATCCGGACGCGGGCGGGCTTCTGGTCCATGGGTGCTCCAACCGGCGGTGACCCGGAGATCTTGACGCCCGGGCGGGAAGCCACCCATTCTAGAGGTTAGTGAACACTCACCCACCAGGGGGCGCGCTATGAGGATCACCGTGTTCGGGGCGACCGGCGGCATCGGTCGGGAGGTCGTGGGGCAGGCGCTGGCGGCGGGCCACGAGGTGACGGCCGTGGTCCGTGACCCGGACCGGCTCCCGGAGTCGCTGGACCGCGCGGCGCTGCACGCCGTCGTGCGGCTGGACGATCCGGCGGCGGTGCGGGCGGCGGTGGCGGGGCGGGACGCGGTGCTCTCGGGGCTGGGCGCGCGCGGCCGGAAGGCGAACGGCGTCGCCGAGCGGTTGACCGGGCAGATCGTGTCGGCGATGGAGGCCGAGGGCGTCCGGCGGCTGCTCGTGGTGAGCGCGGCGCCGGTCGGGCCGGAGCCGGCGGACGATCCACTGGTCGACCGGCTGATGCGGCGGGCGATCGGGGCGATCCTGGCGGAGCTGTACGCCGATCTCGCCCGGATGGAGGCGGCGTTGGCCCGCAGTGCCACGGACTGGACGTCGGTGCGGCCGCCGAAGCTGACGGACGGGCCGTGCACGGGCGTCTACCGGAAGGTCGTGGGCGGTACGCCGCGCAGCGGCCGGTCCATCTCCCGGGCGGACGTGGCGCACGCGATGCTCGCGCTGATCGACGACCCGGCGGCCGTGCAGCAGGGCGTGGGCGTCGCGTACTGACCGCGTACGTACGTTCCCGGAGGCCGGCCGCGTACGTCCTAGAGGCTGACGCCGACCGTCACCGGCTCGTTGACCAGGGTGACGCCGAAGGCCTCGTGCACCCCGGCGACGACCTCGCGGGCCAGGGCGAGGAGGTCCTCGGTGGTGGCCGCGCCCCGGTTGGTGAGGGCCAGGGTGTGCTTGGTGGAGATCCGGGCGGGGCCGCTGCCGTAGCCCTTGGTGAATCCGGCCCGGTCGATCAGCCAGGCCGCCGAGGTCTTGGTGCGGCCGTCCTCGGCGGGGAAGGCGGGGGGTGTCACGTCCGGGCCGAGGCGCTCGCCGACCCGGGTGAGGAAGTCCTGGAACGCGGCCGGTTCGAGGATCGGGTTGGTGAAGAAGGACCCCGCCGACCAGGTGTCGTGGTCCTCCGGGTCCAGCACCATGCCCTTGCCGGCCCGCAGCCGCAGCACGGTCTCGCGGGCGGCCTCCAGCGGTACGCGGTCGCCCTGCTCGACGCCCATGGCCCTGGCCGTTTCGGGGTACTTGAGGGGCGCGGAGAGCCCGGCGGCCTCTTCCAGCTCGAATCGGACACGCAGCACCACGAAGCGGTCGGGTTCGGCCTTGAAGCGACTGTGGCGGTACGAGAACGCGCACTCCGCGTTCGGAATCGTCACCGTCTCCTCGGTGCGCCGGTCGTAGGCGACGACCTCCGTGATGGTGGTGGACACCTCCTGTCCGTACGCGCCGACGTTCTGGATGGGCGTCGCGCCGGCGGAGCCGGGGATGCCGGCCAGGCACTCGATGCCCGCGAGACCCGCCTCGACGGTCCGGGCGACGGCGTCGGTCCACACCTCACCGGCCGCCAGCTCCAGGGACGTACCCGAGAGCGCGAAGCCCTTGGTGGCGATGCGCAGGGCGGTGCCGTCGAAGCCCTTGTCGCCGATGACCAGGTTGGAGCCGCCGCCGATCACCAGCAGCGGGGTGCCGCTCGCGTCGGCCTCGCGTACGGCGGCGACCACCTCGGCGTCGGTCGTGGCGGTCAGCAGCCGGGCGGCGGGGCCGCCGAGCCGGAAGGTGGTCAGGGGGGCGAGGGGGGCGTCGTGGAGTTCCTGCACGGGGACAAGAGTACGGTCCGTGGCCCGGCCGCTGGTGCGGGGCCACGGACCGTACGCCGGGGTCGGGGGCTCGGGCGGCCACCGGCTCCGGCCGACGCGCCGGTACGTCTCAGGCGAGCCGGACCACGGCCCGGGACATGCCCAGCACCTTCTTGCCGTCGCACACGGCGACCAGGTCCACCCGGACCAGGTTGTCGTCCAGCTTCGCCGCGACCTTGCCGCTGACCTCGATCAGCGCGCCCTTGTCGTCGTTGGGCACGACGACCGGCTTGGTGAAACGCACCCCGTAGTCGACGACCGCGCCCGGGTCGCCGGCCCAGTCCGTGACCACCCGGATCGCCTCGGCCATCGTGAACATGCCGTGCGCGATCACATCCGGCAGCCCGACCTCGCGCGCGAACTTCTCGTTCCAGTGGATGGGGTTGAAGTCACCCGAGGCGCCCGCGTACCGCACGAGCGTGGCCCGCGTCACCGGGAACGTCTGCGCCGGCAGTTCGGTGCCGACCTCGACCGACCCGTAAGAGACCTTCGCCGTCATCACGCCTCCTCGGCGGCGCGCGCCACCAGCTTCGTCAACGCCGTGACCACCAGCTCGCCGGCCTCGTCGTGCACATCCCCGCGGATGTCCAGGATGTCGTTGCCCGCGAGGGACTTGATCGCCTCGATCGTCGAGGTGACCGTCAGCCGGTCCCCCGCCCGCACCGGACGCACGTAGGAGAACTTCTGGTCCCCGTGCACCACCCGGCTGTAGTCCAGGCCCAGCTGCGGGTCCTGCACCACCTCTCCGGCGGCCCGGAAGGTGATCGAGAAGACGAAGGTGGGCGGCGCGATCACATCGGCGTGACCGAGTGCACGGGCGGCCTCCGCGTCGACGTACGCCGGGTGGGTGTCGCCCACCGCCTCGGCGAACTCGCGGATCTTCTCCCGGCCGACCTCGTACGCCGGAGTGGGCGGATAGGTCCGCCCCACGAAGGACTGGTCGAGCGCCATGAGCTCGCTACCTCCTGAGAAACCTGGTGAAAGACGAACACAACGACACGAGGCCGCCCCCAGAGGGGACGGCCTCGTGTACGAGCCTGATTCAGCGCGTTTCGCGGTGCGCGGTGTGCGAGTTGCAGCGCGGGCAGTGCTTCTTCATCTCAAGACGGTCCGGGTTGTTACGCCGGTTCTTCTTGGTGATGTAGTTCCGCTCCTTGCACTCCACGCAGGCCAGCGTGATCTTCGGGCGGACGTCGGTGGCAGCCACGTGAGTGCTCCTTGGACGGACGATGGACGGATGAACGCATGAAAGGGTAGCCGATCGAAGGACCGACCCAACCATCGGCTACCGTTAGTAGCGGTGACCGGACTTGAACCGGTGACACAGCGATTATGAGCCGCTTGCTCTACCGACTGAGCTACACCGCTTTGATGAATGAGTCCCCCCGCCGAAGCGGGGTTTCCCGATCACCAGAGCCCCAATGCGGAATCGAACCGCAGACCTTCTCCTTACCATGGAGACGCTCTACCGACTGAGCTATTGGGGCGAGCGATGAAGACATTACACGGTCCCCCGCCGGTTGCCCAAATCCGTTTGTTCCGCACGCTCCGACCCTCTGCCCGGGGCCGCCCACACCCCCTGATCAGGCCTTGATCCAGGCCGAGTCCGACTCGGGGCCGGGCCCGGCCGGCCGACAGCGCAGGCGCACCGGTACGACTATTCCGCTCCTCCCGGAAGCCGCCCCCGCACGCCCCTAGGGTGTGGTCACTCCGTGTGATCTTGCACCCCTCCCAGGAGCGCGATGCCTGACAGCCAGCCACGGCGGCCCGACGACAACGCGCCCGACAGCGCCGACGCAGCCACCACCGCCGACACCCCCGCCCTCGTCCTCAGCGGCGCCCGCCTCGCCGACGGCCGAGCCGTCGACGTACGCCTGAGCGGCAGCCGGATCGAGGCCGTCGGCACCGCGGGCAGCCTCACCGCCCGCGGCCCCCGCATCGACCTCCGCGGCTATCTCCTGCTCCCCGCCCCGGCCGAACCCCACGCCCACAGCGACACCGCTCTCACGGCGGACAGCGCGGGCCCCGACAGCCCGGGCCCGGCCTCCCACCGCGCCGAGGACATCCAGCGCCGCGCCACCGAGGCCGCGCTCCTCCAGCTCGGCCACGGGGCCACCGCCCTGCGCACCCACGTCCGCGTCGGCGACGTCCAGGGGCTCGTCCCGCTCGAAGCCGTCCTGCAGACCCGGCGCGCCCTGCGCGGCCTCGCCGATGTCATGCCCGTCGCGGTCCCCCGGCTCCTCACCGGCGTCGCCGGGGCGGACAGCCTCGCGATGCTCAGGGACGCGGTGAAGATGGGCGCGGCCGCCGTCGGCGGCTGCCCCGACCTCGATCCGGACCCCACGGGCTACACCGAGGCCGTCCTGGAGATCGCCGCCGAGCACGGCTGCCCCGTGGACCTGCACACCGACGGCGACGATCCCGCCCGGCTGGCCCGGCTCGCCGCGATGGCCGCCGGCCTGCGCCCCGGTGTCACCCTCGGCCCGTGTGCCGGTCTGGCGCATCTGCCCCTGGACGCCGCGACCCGCGCCGCCGACCGGCTGGCCGCCGCCGGGATCACCGTGGTCTGCCTGCCCCAGGGCGGCTGCGCCGGTGCGGAGCGCCGTACGACCGCCCCCGTACGCCTGCTGCGCTCCGCCGGCGTGCGCGTCGCGGCGGGCAGCGGCGCGTTGCGGGACACGGCCAATCCGGTCGGCCGCGGCGATCCGCTCGAAGCCGCCTACCTCCTCGCCTCGCAGGCCGGGCTACGCGCCGAACAGGCGTACGCCCTGGTCTCTACGACCGCGCGCGCGGCCCTCGGCCTTCCCGACGTACGCGTCGAGGCGGGCTTCCCCGCCGAACTCCTCGCCGTACGGGGCGAACGGCTCTCGGCGGTGCTCTCCCTCGCCTACAGCCGCATCGTCATCCACCGCGGCCGGATCGTCGCCCGCACCAGCGCCGTGCGTGAGTACTGCGACTCCGACGCCGACGCCACCGCGGGCCTCGGCGGCCTTCCGCGCCAGGGACGACCCGACTCCGGTTCCGGGCCCAGGAACTGAGCGGGAGCCCGCCCCCGGGCGTACGGTCGGAGGTATGCGCATTGTCATCGCAGGTGGACACGGACAGATCGCACTGCGGCTGGAGCGGCTGCTCGCCGCACGCGGGGATGAAGCCGTAGGGATCATCCGCAACCCCCAACAGAGTCAGGACCTGATCGAAGCCGGCGCCCAACCCGCCGTGCTGGACCTCGAATCGGCCACCGTGGAGCAGACCGCGGAGGTGTTGCGCGGCGCGGACGCGGCCGTCTTCGCGGCGGGCGCGGGGCCGAACAGCGGTACCGCCCGCAAGGACACCGTCGACCGCGACGCGGCCGTGCTGTTCGCCGACGCGGCCGAGGCGGCGGGCGTCCGCCGCTATCTCGTCGTCTCCTCGATGGGCGCCGACCCCGACCACCCCGGCGACGAGGTCTTCGACGTGTACCTCCGGGCCAAGGGCGCCGCCGACGCCGACGTACGCTCCCGTACCGCGCTGGACTGGACGATCCTGCGCCCCGGCATGCTGACCAACGACGCGGGCACCGGGCAGGTCCTGCTGGCCGCCTCGACGGGTCGTGGTCCGATCCCCCGCGACGATGTGGCGGCCACGCTGCTGGAGCTGCTGGACACCCCGGCGACGGCGGGCCTCACCCTGGAGGCGATCTCCGGGAACGTGCCGGTGACGGTGGCCGTGAAGGACGTCGCGGGCAACTGATCCGCACCGGGACTCCGTGCCGAGAACGCCGCCCGGACAACGAGGAAGCCCCCGACCAGAAGACTGGTCGGGGGCTTCGTTCGCGTGGCGGCGCCAGGGTTCGAACCTGGGTAGGCTGAGCCGGCAGATTTACAGTCTGCTCCCTTTGGCCACTCGGGCACACCGCCTCGAACGACGCGTTGGATCTCGTGGTGAGCTCCTTGGCGACGACGTAAACAATACCTGATGGCCAGGGGTGCTCCGCCACCTCATTGATCAGCGACCGGAGGGTGTGGCGGTGGCTAGGCTTTGGGCTGTATCCCCAGCAGCTGTATCCCAGCATTCGACGCAAGGAGCCACACGTCATGGCCGACTCCAGTTTCGACATCGTCTCGAAGGTCGAGCGGCAGGAGGTCGACAACGCCCTCAACCAGGCCGCCAAGGAGATCTCCCAGCGTTACGACTTCAAGGGCACGGGCGCCTCGATCTCGTGGTCGGGCGAGAAGATTCTGATGGAGGCGAACGGCGAGGAGCGCGTCAAGGCCATCCTCGACATCTTCCAGTCCAAGCTGATCAAGCGCGGTATCTCGCTGAAGTCGCTGGACGCCGGTGAACCGCAGCTCTCCGGCAAGGAGTACAAGATCTTCGCCACGATCGAGGAAGGCATCTCCCAGGAGAACGCCAAGAAGGTGGCGAAGATCATCCGCGACGAGGGCCCGAAGGGCGTCAAGGCGCAGGTCCAGGGCGACGAGTTGCGGGTCAGCTCGAAGAGCCGGGACGATCTGCAGGCCGTCCAGGCGCTGTTGAAGGGTCAGGACTTCGACTTCGCGGTGCAGTTCGTGAACTACCGGTAGACATCGGGTTGGTCGCCGGCAATAGCCGCAGTCAACCGGCCTGACCCGCAACGGCGTTGTCAGGCAGGCCGCCCGGGGCACAACGGGGGCGCATCGTCGAGGCCGACCTCGACGGCGGCTCTCGTTGTGTCATCGCCCGCCGGGGCGTGAACGGGCGTACGCGTACGGGTCGGCAGCGCCCGTGCGCTCGCGCCGATCCGGCCGAGCAGAGCGATGGCGAGCCCGGTGGGGATCAGCGCCCATCCCGCGAGGTCGGCGGAGTCCGCTCCGCCCGCCAGGAGGCTGCTTCCCGTGGCGGCCCCGGCGGCGGACCCGAGGTACATGGCGGCCATCTGGAAGGCGATGACCGCCATCGCCCGGTCCGGGCGGTCCCGGGTGAGCGCCTGCTGCAAGGTCGGCACGCTGGCCCAGGCGGCGGCCCCCCACACAGCCGCGGCGATCAGCCACACAGCAGGGACGGAGAAGGCCCAGACTGCTGCGAAGCTCGTGGCGAGCAGCGTCGGCAGGGCCCACAGCAGTGCCCTGGGGCCGTATCGGTCCAGGGGCCTGCCGATCAGCGCGGCCCCCGTGACGCCTCCGACGCCCCACGCCCACACCAGGGCGAAGCCCCAGTCCCGAAGGCCTCGGGCGTCCGCCATCGGCAGCAGGTAGGTGTACAGGCCGAGGCTGGCCACGCCGAGCAGGAACGCCGCGACGATCCCGGCGGAGACCGTGCCCGAGCGCAGCACTCCGAAGACCGGCGCACGGCCCGTCGCGGGCAGGGTCGGCAGGGTGTGCGCGCGGGCGGCGAGGGCGATCATGCTGAGCACGCCGACAGCGACGACCAGGGCCATGGTCCAGCGCCAGCCCCAGCTCCGCCCGATCAGCATGCCCACGGGCACTCCCGCGACCGTCCCGGTGGACAGCCCGAAGGTGACCATCGCCATCGCCCGGCCGCGTTCGCGGTCGGCGACCATCGCGGCGGCGGTCGCGGTCGCGACCGCCGTGAGGATGCCCGCGCCCGCACCCGCGACGACGCGGGACGCGAGGAAGAACGCGACGCCCGGCGCCACGACGGTGATCAGGTTTCCGAGGTTGAACACACCGAGCGCGATCAGCAGCGCCCGTGCGGTACTGCCACGGGTGAGCCGTCCGGAGAGCAGCGGCCCGGCCACGGCGTAGGCGGCGGTGAAGGCGGTCACCCCTAGGCCGATCACCGCGACGGTGGTCGTCAGTGAGTCGGCGATCGACGGCAGCACGCCGGCGAGGACGTAGGCGTCGATACCGAGCGCGACGGCGGCGGCGACCAGGGGCCACACCTTGCGGATCACGCGTCCTCCTCGTCGTCCGCGCCTGCCGGGTAGCCGGTCAGGACGGTCCGGATCAGGCCGGGGAACCGGGCTTCCAGGTCGTCCTCGCGGAGCCGGATCATGCACTTGCGCCCCTCGGCGCGGACGAACACGATCCCGGACTCGCGCAGCAGGCTCGTGTGGTGCGTCAGCGTCGAGCGCGGCAGGTCCGGGCCGAGGTCGATGCTGTCGACCTCGCCGTGCTCGACGAGCATGCGGACCATGCCCAGCCGCAGCGGCTCGCTGAGTGCGAACAGCACCCTGGGCATCGCGATCTCGGACGTCTCCGGGTGCTGGTACACCCTTGCGGCAGCCATGAAGCCTCCCCCATCGTTCGAAATATCTCGCACGAATATAGTTCGATAATTCCCGCACGATCAAGTCGGGCATGCGGCCGGCGTGCGGGCGCGATGTCCGAATACCGCCGGTGGCACTACGGCGAGCAGCGCAGACTGGCAGTACGGACCGGGGAAGTGAGAGGCCATGACGACGACGGTGTATGCGCGGGTGGAGAGCCCGTTGGGCGAGTTGCTGCTGGTCGGCGACGCGGCTGTGGAGGGGCCGGATTCGGCCGGAGGAGCCGGTGTCCGGTTGCGGTCGCTGTCGATGCCCGGGCAGAAGGGCGGCGCGGTCGTCCAGGACGGCTGGCGGCCCGCTCCCGACGCGTTCGCGGAGGTCACCAGGCAGCTGGAGGCCTATTTCGCGGGGCGCTCGACGCGGTTCGACGTGCCGGTGGCCGAGGGCGTGGGTACGGAGTTCCAGCGGCGGGTCTGGGCGGTGCTGGAGTCGATCCCGTACGGGAGCACGGTGTCGTACGGGCAGGTCGCGGCACAGGTCGGGGCCTCGGGCGCGGGGGTGCGGGCGGTGGGCACGGCGATCGGGCGCAATCCGCTGCTGGTCGTGCGGCCGTGCCACCGGGTGATCGGGGCGGACGGGGCGCTGCGGGGGTACGCGGGCGGCCTGGAGCGCAAGAAGCTGCTGCTGGGGCTCGAAGGCGTCGAAGCACTGGTGGGCTGAGCCGTGGCGCAGGAGCATCCGTCGTCCTCGGACCTTCCTCCTTCCTCGGACCTTCCGCCGTCCCATTGCCTTCCGCCGTCTTCGGACGGTCTGTTCCGGCGGCCGCGCCAGGTGGTCGCGCCGGGGGCCGTCCATGTGCCGGAGTGGCTGCCGGTGGAGCGCCGGGCGGAGTTGGTGGCGGCGTGCCGTCGGTGGGCGCGGGGGCCGGTCCCGTTGCGGCACACCGTGCTGCCGGGCGGCGGGGTGATGTCGGTGCGGACGGTGTGCCTGGGGTGGCACTGGCAGCCGTACCGGTACGCGCGTACCGCGGACGATGTGAACGGCGCCCGGGTGGCCGCGTTCCCGGAGTGGCTGGGCGACCTGGGGCGGGCGGCGGTGGCCGAGGCGTACGGCGACGAGAGTGCGGCGGCGGCGTTCGCCCCGGATACCGCGCTGATCAACTTCTACGACGAAACGGCGCGGATGGGCATGCATCAGGACAAGGAGGAGCGGTCGGGTGCTCCTGTGGTGTCGTTGAGCATCGGGGCGAGGTGCGCGTTCCGCTTCGGGAACACGGAGGGACGCGGGCAGCCGTACACGGATGTGGAGTTGGCGTCCGGGGATCTGTTCGTCTTCGGCGGGCCGTCGCGTTTCGCGTTCCACGGGGTGCCGAAGGTGTACGCGGGAACGGCCGACCCGGCAGCGGGGCTGCGGGCCGGCCGGTTGAACCTGACGTTGCGGGAGACCGGGATGGCTTCACCGGACGCGTAGGAGAGGGGCCCGGGCGCCGACGGTCAGCGGCGGTTGCGGGAGTGGCCGAACAGCAGCCGGTAGGCGATCAGCAGGACCAGGGAGCCGGCGATGGCGGCGATCCAGGTCGCGGTGTCGTAGAAGTCGTTGCTGATGGGCCGGTCGAGGAACTGGCTGGAGAGCCAGCCGCCGACGAAGGCCCCGGCGACGCCGATGAGAGTGGTGCCGATGATGCCGCCCGGGTCACGTCCCGGGAGGAGGATCTTGGCTATGAGGCCGGCGAGCAGGCCGAGAATGATCCAACTGATGATGCCCATGTCGCTGCACCTACCCCTTGTTTCGTCTTGGAATCCAAGACGCGGTGGGCAGGTGTTCGGTTGCTCTCGCGTTCGCCGGACTCGGCGGGCTAGCGGGTGGCGAAGGGCTGGTCCGTGGGGACGATCTCCTTGCCGAAGGGCAGGAGGGAGACCGGGATCAGCTTGAAGTTGGCGATGCCCAGGGGGATGCCGATGATCGTGATGCACAGCGCGATGCCGGTGGTGATGTGGCCGAGGGCGAGCCACCATCCGGCGAGGACCAGCCAGAGGACGTTGCCCACGCAGGAGGGCGAACCGGCGTCCCGGCGGTCGACGACGGTGTAGCCGAACGGCCAGAGGGCGTAGACGCCGATTCTGAAGGCGGCCACGCCGAACGGGATGCCGATGATGGTGATGCAGAGCAGGACGCCCGCGAGCAAGTAGCCGAGGAACATCCAGAATCCGCAGAGGATCAGCCAGATGACGTTCAGGATGGTTTTCACGGGCGATGACCTGCCATCTGTTCTAGTCGGGCGATGCGCTCCGCCATCGGCGGGTGGGTGGAGAACATTTTCGCCATCCCCTGGCCGGGACGGAAGGGATTCGCGATCATCATGTGGCTCGCGGTCTCGATCCTCGGCTCGGGCGGCAGCGGGAGCTGTTTCGTACCGGCGTCGAGCTTGCGCAGCGCACTGGCGAGAGCCAGTGGGTCGCCGGTGAGCTGGGCCCCGGAGGCGTCGGCCTCGTACTCGCGGGAGCGGCTGACGGCGAGCTGGATGACGGACGCGGCGAGCGGCCCAAGGATCATGATCAGGAGCATGCCGAGGAGACCGGGGCCCTCGTCGTCGTTGGAGCGGCCCACCGGGATGAGCCAGGCGAAGTTGACCAGGAACATCACGACGGAGGCCAGCGCTCCGGCGACGGACGAGATGAGGATGTCCCGGTTGTAGACATGGCTGAGCTCGTGGCCGAGGACGCCGCGCAGCTCGCGTTCGTCGAGGATCTGGAGGATGCCCTCGGTGCAGCAGACGGCGGCGTTGCGCGGATTGCGGCCGGTGGCGAACGCGTTGGGCGCCTGCGTCGGGGAGATGTAGAGGCGCGGCATGGGCTGACGGGCCGCCGTGGAGAGCTCGCGGACGGTGCGGTAGAGCCGCGGCGCCTCGAATTCGCTGACGGGGCGGGCGCGCATGGCCCGCAGGGCGAGCTTGTCGCTGTTCCAGTACGCGTAGGCATTGGTGCCGACGGCTACGAGGAGCGCGACGACGAGGCCCGTACGTCCGAAGAAACTGCCGATGACGATGATGAGTGCGGACAGTCCCCCGAGGAGTACGGCGGTCTTCAGCCCGTTGTGCCGGCGGTGCACGGTACGCCCTCCAAGTGGTGCAGCAGGGGAACCCTTTGCATGGTGGTGCTCCACTCCCCAGTGGAGCCTCCTGTACTGGTCAACGCCAGGCGAGAGGAGCTAGTTCCCTTGTGCTTGCGGCCGGAGGGCGGGGGTCGTGCCGCGTGTTCGCACCGGTCGGCCCCCCGGGCCCGTACGGAGTGGCGCTGGGCCGTACGGGTGGCGGCGGACCGTCCTGATGGTGCGGGGTGATGCGGAGGTGCGGTACCGCTGCTCGGTCAGTGCTGCTGTGCGGGGAGCTTAGCGAGGGAGAGTGCCTCGGAGTCGGGCTCGACCTCGCTGGTGCAGTGGCCGCAGCGGGAGGCGACGGCGGGAATCTGGCTGAAGCAGCGCGGGCAGTCGCGGAGGGCGGCCTTGATGTCGACGGCCTCTTCCTTGGCGAAGCGGTCCTGCACCTTGGCCATGGGGACCACGACGCAGAAGTAGAGGACCGCGGCGGTGATCAGGAAGGCGATGGCGGCGCTGATGAAGAGGCCGAAGGGGAACGTGACGCCGTCGACCTTGAAGGAGGCCTTGCTGAAGTCGCCGGTGCCCCGGGTGGCGAGGCCGATCAGCGGGGTGATGAAGGCGTTGCTGAAGCCCGTGACGACGGCGGTGAACGCGGCTCCGACCGCGAGACCGATCGCCATGGAGATGACGTTCCCGCGCAGGATGAAGTCCTTGAACCCGTTCAGCACTGCTCTCTCTCCTCTTGTCTCTGACACGTCCACGCCGTTTTCGTGACGTATGCAGCCAAGACCATGCCCTGTGGCGGGGGCCGTGGGCAAACCGATCTTGCGGGCCCCGGAGGGCTCAGAAAAGGTTCACGGAGGCGAAGCGCAGGACGGTCTGCGGGACCCCGGAGAGCAGGATTCCGGCGACGGCTGTGAGGACGATCGCCGTGGTGAGAGAGGCGGGGGCCCGGAATCGGCGCGGCGGGGCGGATGCTGTGTCACCGGTGGCCGGCTCGGCCGTGTCCGGGGCTCCGTCCGGCGTACGGAAGAGGGTCGCGGTCCACTGAAGGTAGTAGTAGAGAGCGATCACCACGTTGACGGCCATGACGACGGCGAGCCAGCCGAGGCCCGCGTCGACCGCCGCGGAGAAGACGGTGACCTTCGCGAAGAGCCCGATGATGCCCGGCGGCAGTCCGGCCAGGCAGAGCAGGAAGAAGCCGAGCGCCAGGGCCGCCAGGGGCCGGGTGGCGTACAGGCCCCGGTAGTCGGAGAGCCGGTTGCCGGGGTGCGTACGGGCGACGAGGGCGGCTACCGCGAACGCGCCCAGGTTCACGACGGCGTACATGAGGGCGTACGCCACCGTGGAGCCGATCTGCTCGTCGCTGGAGTACGCGGCGGCGGCGATCGGGACCAGGAGGTAGCCGGCCTGGGCGACGGAGGACCAGGCGAGGAGGCGGACGGCGCTGCGGGCGCGGGAGGCGTTCTGGCGGAGGGCCGCGACGTTGCCGACGGTCATGGTGAGCGCGGCGAGGACGGCGAGTGCGGGCCCCCAGACGTCGGCATAGGAGGGGAACGCGATGACGGTCACCAGAATGAGGCCCGAAAACCCGACGGCCTTCCCTACGACGGAGAGATAGGCGGCGATCGGGAGGGGCGCGCCGACGTAGGTGTCGGGGACCCAGAAGTGGAAGGGCGCGGCGGCGGTCTTGAAGGCGAAGCCGACGAGCGTGAGGGCGACACCGGTCTTGGCGAGGGTGTCGAGCACCGGGGGCACGTCGTCGAGGCGGACGGCGATCTCGGTGAGGTGCAGGGTGCCGGTGGTCGCGTACACGAAGCTGACGCCGAGCAGCATGACGGCGGTGGCGACGACGGAGGAGAGGAAGAACTTCAGGGCGGCCTCGGAGGAGCGCCGGTCGCCGCGCTTGATGCCGACGAGGGCGAACGCGGGCAGCGAGGCGACTTCGAGGGCGACGACGAGCGTGGCGAGGTCGCGGGAGGCGGGCAGCAGGGCGGCCCCGGCAGCGGAGGCCAGGAGCAGGAACCAGTACTCCCCCGCCGGCAGTTTGCGGGTGTCGTCGAGCGAGAGCAGGACCGTGAGGAACGCGCCGCCGAGGACGAGGGCCTGGATGACGAGCGTGAAGTGGTCGGCGGTGTAGCTGCAGGCCTGGGTGCTGGTGGTGACGCAGAAGGTGGCCCGGTCCCCTGCGCGCAGGGGGATCAGGAGGGCCAGGGCGGCGGCGAGGGCGGTGAGGGCGCCGTAGCCGAGGAGCCGCTTGCGGTGCGCGGGCAGGAACAGGTCGGCGACCAGGACGACGAGGGCGGCCAGTGCGGTGAGGGTGGGGGGCGCGATGGCGAGCCAGTCGATGGACTGGACGAGGCTGGGGGCGTCGGCCGCGGCGAGGCTTCCGGCCGCATTGCCGATGTCGGGGGTGGCCGGGCCCGCGGCGGTGGCGAGGAGGGCCGGGGTGGTGCTGAGGTCCGCGGTCACGACTTGCCTCCTGCGAGGAGCTGCTGCACGGCCGGGTCGGTGAGGCCGAGGAGGACGGCGGGCCAGAGACCGGCGAGGACGGTGAGCGCGGCGAGCGGGGTCCAGGCGACGGCTTCGTACGTCCGGATGTCGGCGAGCTGCGGGGTGGTGGCCGGTCGGACTCCGGCGGCTCCGGACGGGTCGGGGCCGTCCGTCGTTCGCGGGGCCCGGTCGTCGGGCGACAGCCGGGAGTGGGGCGTGTGTTCGCCCATGCAGACGCGGCGGACGACGATGAGCATGTACGCGGCGGTGAGCAGGGTGCCGAACGCCCCGATGGCCATGAAGGTGCGGAACGCGGGGCGGCTGAGGCCTTCGGCGGGGCTGTACGCGCCGAACAGGGTGAGCATCTCGCCCCAGAATCCGGCGAGTCCGGGCAGCCCGAGCGAGGCGATCGCGGCGAAGGCGAGCAGGGCGCCGAGGCGGGGGGCCCGGCCGTAGAGGGCGGCCCCGGTCGCTCCGGCGAGGGTGTCGAGGTCGGCGGTGCCGTAGCGGTCCTTGATGGCGCCGACCAGGAAGAACAGCAGGCCGGTGATGAGGCCGTGGGCGATGTTGGCGAAGAGCGCGCCGTTGACTCCGGTGGGGGTCATGGTGGCGATGCCGAGCAGGACGAAGCCCATGTGGCCGACGGACGAGTAGGCGATGAGCCGCTTGAGGTCGCCCTTGGCTCCGGTACGGGCCAGGGCCAGGCAGGCGAGGGATCCGTAGACGATGCCGACGACGGCGAACGCGGCGAGGTACGGCGCGAAGGTCCGCATGCCGTCGGGGGCGATGGGGAGGAGGATCCGGATGAATCCGTACGTTCCCATCTTCAGCAGGACGCCTGCGAGGAGGACCGACCCGACGGTGGGGGCGGCGGTGTGGGCGTCGGGGAGCCAGCTGTGCAGGGGCCACATCGGGGTCTTCACGGCGAGGCCGAGACCGATCGCGAGTACGGCGATGACCTGCACGGATGTGGTGAGGCCCCGGCCGTTGTCAGTGGCGAGTGCCACCATGTCGAAGGTGCCGCTCTTCAGCCCGATGAGGAGGAGGCCGAGCAGCATGACGACCGAGCCGAGCAGCGTGTAGAGGATGAACTTCCAGGCGGCCGCCTGCCGTTGGCCGCCGCCCCAGCGGGCGATGAGGAAGTACATCGGGATGAGGACCATCTCGAAGGCGAGGAAGAAGAGCAGCAGGTCGAGGACGGCGAAGGTGGCGAGGGTGCCGGACTCCAGGACGAGGACGAGGGCGACGAAGGCCTTCGGCGAAGGGCCCGCGGGCAGCTTGAAATAGCTGTACAGCGCGCAGAGGAAGGTCAGCAGCGCGGTCAGGAGCAGGAGGGGGAGCGAGATGCCGTCGATGCCGAGGTGGATGCGGACGTCGAGCGCCGGGATCCAGCTGATGTCGGTGGTCGCCTGCATCGTGGCGGGGTGGTCGTGGTCGAAGCCGACGGCCAGGACGATCGCGGCGAGGAGCACGGCGCCGGTGACGGTCACGCCGTGGCGGAGCACGGCCTGGTCGGGGTTCTTCCCCTTGAGCCCGGGCGGGGCGGGGAGCAGGGCCGCGACGGCGCCGAGGAGTGGGGCGACGACGATGAACGCCAGAAGGAACTGCATCACGGACGGACTGATATCGATCACGGTCACGACCCCGCGTTGACGTTGGCGAAGACGACGGCGGCGACCGCCAGGACGAGTGCCCCGGCGAGCAGTGCGCTGACGTAGGTCTGCACGTTGCCGGTCTGGGCCCGGCGGACGGCGGTGCCGAGGAGGCGTGTGACGGCGCCCGATCCGTTGACGTAGGTGTCGACGACCTCGCGGTCCAGGAAGCGGACGAGGCGGGCCGCTCCCTGGACGGGCCGGACGAACAGCGCCGTGTACAGGGCGTCGAGGTGGAAGCCGGTGACCGCGTGGCGGTGCAGGGGGCCGAGGAGGAGCCTGCCGGGGTCGGCCGGGTCGGGGGCGTCCGCGATGGTGCCGTAGGCGGCGGTGTGGGACGTCATGGCCTCGGCTTCGACGAGGGCGGGTTCGGCGTCGGGGTGGGCGGCGACTGCGCCGATGGGGGTGCGGGCGGCGAGAGCGGTGGTGTGCCGCCAGGCGCCGTAGGTGACGAGCCCGCCGACGAGGCCGACACCGGTGGACAGGACGGCGGTGGTGAGGGACGGCGTGAGGGCGTGCCCGTCGAACCAGTCGCCGATCACTCCGGCGGTGAGGCCGAAGCCGATGGTGGGGACGGCCAGGATCCACAGGACGGAGGTCATGGCGAGGGGCTGCCTGCCGTGGTCGGGGACTTCGGCCCCGCGGCCCCGGAAGGCGAGGAGCCAGAGGCGTACGGCGTAGGCGGCGGTCAGGACGGCGGCGAGGAGCCCGGCGATCAGGATCGTCCAGCCGGCGGCGGCCGGGGCGACGGTCCGGTCGCCGAGGGCGGTGTGTTCGGCGGCGACGAGGACGGCTTCCTTGGAGAAGAAGCCGGCGAACGGCGGGATGGCGGCCAGCGCGAGGAGGGCGACGGTCATCGTCCAGTAGGCGTCCGGAATGCGGCGGGCGAGACCGCCCATCCGGGACATGGCGGCCAGTGAGTTGGTGCCGGCGGCGTGGATGACGACGCCCGCGGCGAGGAAGAGGACGGCTTTGAACGCACCGTGCGAGATCAGGTGGAAGACGGCCGCGCCCCGGTCGCCGACGGCGAGGGCGCCCGACATGTAGCCGAGCTGACCGATCGTCGAGTAGGCGAGGACGCGTTTGATGTCGTCCTGGGCGAGGGCGGCGAGCCCGGATCCGATCATCGTGACGGCGGCCATCACGGCGAGGACGACGAGCGCCGCGCCGGAGGCCGCGAAGACGGGCAGCAGGCGGGCCACGAAGTAGATGCCGGCGGCGACCATCGTCGCGGCGTGGATGAGCGCGGAGACGGGGGTGGGGCCGGCCATCGCGTCGGGCAGCCAGGTGTGCAGGGGGAACTGCGCCGACTTGCCGGCGACGCCCGCGAGGAGCAGCAGGGCGATGAGGGTGGGGTGGTCGAGTCCGCCGTTGCCGACGGCGGCGAGGATCTTGGTGATCCGGAAGCTGCCGGTGTCGGCGGCGAGCGCGAACAGTCCGATCAGGAAGGGGACGTCGCCGAGCTTGGTGACCAGGAAGGCCTTGAGGGAGGCGGCCCGGGCCTCGGGCGTCTCCCAGTAGTGGCCGACGAGGAAGTACGAGCAGATGCCCATGATCTCCCAGCCGACCAGGAGCACCATCAGGTCGCCGGAGTAGACGACCAGCAGCATCGCGGAGGTGAAGAGGGAGACGAGGGCGGCGTAGGAGGGGTAGCGGGCGTCGTCACGGAGGTAGGCCATGGAGTAGAGCTGTACGCAGGTGGCGACGACGGTGACGAGGACGGCGACCAGCACGGCGAAGCCGTCGAGGTGCAGCGCCAGGTCGATCGGGACCGAGCCGGTGGGCGTGAGCTGGGTCGCGGCGTCGATGGCCCGGCCGCCGCCCTGACGGACGGCCACGAGCACGGCGAGAACGGCCGCGGTGAGGGTCGGGAGGATCGCCAGCGGTCGGACGAAGCCGGGGGCGGTACGGCCGGTGGCGAGCCCGGCGAGGGCGCCGAGGAACGGGAGGAGCGGGACGAGGGCGGCGAGGGTCGTGGTGGTCACGTGGTGGCCTCTGCCTTCTTGGTCTTCCCCGGCGTTCCTGGGCTCCCTGAGTTCCTGTCGTTCCCGTCGTCGCTGGCGTCCGCGTCGTCCCTGCCGTCCCTGTCGCCTTCGTCGGGGAGCGTCTCGGCTTCGTCGGTCTCTGCGGTGTCGCGGAGCCGGTCGATGTCGGAGCTGCCCCGGTTGCGGTAGACGGCCAGGACGATCGCGAGGCCGATGCCGATCTCGGCGGCGGCGATGGCGATGGTGAAGAGCGTGAGGGCCTGGCCGGAGTGGAGGGTGTCGCGGAGCCAGACGTCGAAGGCGACGAGGTTGAGGTTGACGGCGTTGAGCATCAGCTCGACGGACATCAGGACCAGGATCGCGTTACGGCGGGCGAGGACGCCGTAGAGGCCGATGCAGAAGAGGAGGGCGGCGAGCACGGCGGGATAGGCGAGGTGCATCAGCTCTGCTCCTCCTTGCCGGACGGGCTCGACGGGCCGGACGAGCTGGACGGGCTGGACGGGCTGGACGGGCCGGGGCGGACCGTGGTGTCCGTGTCGCGTTTGCGGGACAGGACGATCGCGCCGACGAGGGCGGCGAGCAGCAGGACGGAGAGCGCTTCGAAGGGCAGGACCCAGTTCCGGAACAGGAAGGCGCCGGTGACTTCGGTGGAGCCCTGGGCCGGGCCGTCGAGGTCGATCCAGGTGGTGCGGAAGGCGTCGACCACGACCCAGACGAGGGCAGCCGCCGCGGCGGCTGCCACCCCGAGCGCGACCCACCGGTTGCCCGAATCGGCGTCCGGGGAGCGGCCGATGGGGGCCCGGGTGAGCATCAGGCCGAAGAGGAGGAGGACGACGATGGAACCGACGTAGATCAGTACCTGGACCCAGGCGATGAACTCCGCGGTGAGCAGGAGGTACTCGACGGCGAGTCCGCCGAGCGCGACGACGAGCCAGAGCGCGGCGTGGACCAGTTGCCTGGTCGTGACGGTGATGACGGCGGCGCCGAGGGTGGCGAGGCCGACGAGGAGGAACGCGATCTCCACGCCGGACGGGGAGAGGAAACCGGGGTGGTCGCCCGTGGCGGCGGCGGTGGTGGCGGTGATCAGCGGGGGTGCGGCGTGCAGCATCACGGGGTTCCTCCCTTCTCGTCCGGCTCGTCCTGCTGGTCCGGCTGTTCCTGCTTGAGCTGCTGGTCCTGCTGGTCCGGCTGTTCCTGCTTGAGCTGCTGGTCCTGCTGGTCCGGCTGTTCCTGCTTGAGCTGCTGGTCCTGCTGTTCCTGCGCGCGTTGGGCGGCGAGCTTGTCCGCGGCCTTGCGGGCGGCGGCGATCTCCTTCGGCTCCTCGGCAGCGGGGTCGAGGGCGGGCGGCTCCGGCACGGTCCACATCCACTCGCGGAGCTTGTCGCGCTCGTGGGTGAGTTCGTGGATGTCCGTCTCCGCGTACTCGAACTCCGGCGACCAGAACAGCGCGTCGAAGGGGCAGACCTCGATGCAGATGCCGCAGTACATGCAGAGGGAGAAGTCGATGGCGAAACGGTCGAGGACGTTCCGGCTGCGCTCGCGGCCGCCGGGGGCGGTGGGCGGCGACGTCTCCTTGTGGGAGTCGATGTAGATGCACCAGTCGGGGCACTCGCGGGCGCAGAGCATGCAGACCGTGCAGTTCTCCTCGAACAGCCCGATGACGCCGCGGGAGCGGGGCGGGAGTTCGGGCTGGGTGTCCGGGTACTGCGCGGTGACAGTCTTCTTCGTCATCGTGCGCAGAGTGACGGCCAGGCCTTTGGCCAGGCCTGATCCGGGGATCGGGGGCATCAGTTGATCGCCACCTTCACGATGCCGGTGAGCGCGATCTGCGCGAGGGCGAGCGGGACGAGGGTGGTCCAGGCGAGCTTCTGCAACTGGTCCTCACGCAGGCGCGGGTAGCTGACGCGCAGCCAGATGATGACGAACGCGAGGAGGGCGGTCTTGAGGAGGGTCCAGAGCCAGCCGAGTCCGTCGGCGCCGAACGGGCCGTGCCAGCCGCCGAGGAAGAGGACGGTGGTCAGGGCGCAGAGGATGACGATGCCCGCGTACTCGGCGAGGAGGAACAGGGCGAAGCGCAGACCGGTGTACTCGGTGTACGCGCCGAAGATGATCTCGGAGTCGGCCACCGGCATGTCGAACGGCGGGCGCTGGAGTTCGGCGAGACCGGCCACGAAGAAGACCAGGGCGCCGACGATCTGCCAGGGCAGCCACCACCACTCGAAGGCGTCGAGGATGCCGGTGAGCGAGACCGTTCCGGCCGCCATGGCCACTGAGGCGGCGGCGAGGAGCATCGGCAGCTCGTAGGAGAGGAGCTGCGCGGCGGTACGGAGGCCGCCGAGGAGCGAGAACTTGTTGGCGGAGGCCCAGCCCGCCATGAGCGAGCCGAGGACGCCGATGCCCATGACGGCGAGCACGAAGAAGATGCCCGCGTCGACGGCCTGGCCGGCCGCGCCGTCGCCGGGGCCGACGGGGATGACGACGAGGACGAGGAGGTACGGGAGGAGGGCGACGGCGGGGGCGAGCTGGAAGACGCGGCGGTCAGCGGCGGCCGGGACCACGTCCTCCTTCTGCGCGAACTTCACGCCGTCCGCGACGAGCTGGGCCCAGCCGTGGAAGCCGCCTGCGTACATTGGGCCCAGGCGGCCCTGCATGTGGGCCATCACCTTGTGTTCCGTCTGGCCCACGAGGAGAGGGGCGACCAGGAACACGACGAAGACGATGGCCAGGCGGAGGGCGACGTCGAGTACGTCGTTCACTCGGGATCGCCTCCGGCGGGGTGATCTGGGGCGGGACGCTCTGGGGCGGGGGTGGGCTTGTCGGGGGTGGGGGCGGGGTCGTCCGGGGGTGCGGGTTCGTCTTCGGGGTCGGGGGCTTCGCTGAGGGTGGGGCCGCTGCGCGGGGCTTCTCCCCTACCCGCCCCTTCCCGAACCGGGGGCTCCGCCCCCGTGCCCCTGCTCCTCAAACGCCGGAGGGGCTGGGAAGGCGCGTCCGGAGACTCTGCCTCCGGGCCCTCGGGGCCTGTCGAGCGCTCAGAGGGCCCCGCAGGCTCGGAGGGCCCTGCGGGCTCGGCTCGCTCCGCGGGCTCCGGAGCAGGCGGCTGCGGGGTGTCGGTCGGCTTCGTGGCTTCGGGTTCGTCGAAGGCCGGTTGGGCGTCGTGCCATGGTGCGTCCGTGCTGCGCACCCGGGGCGGCGGCGCCTGGCCGCCCCCGGGTGCGTCCGACGCCGGGCGCTGGCTCGCCGAGCCCTCCGACGCGGAACGGGAACGGCGCGCCGGGCGGGCCGGAGCCGGTGTCGACGCGTCCGGCTCCGGACGCTGACTGGCCGAACCGTCCGAGGCCGATCGAGAGCGGCGCGCCGGAGCTGCCGGGGACGCAGCAGGAGTGTCCGCCGGCGGCTGCTGGCCGGCTGAACCCTCCGACGCCGAACGGGAACGGCGCGGCCGGGTCGTCGGGGGCGCCTGCGAGGGTGCCTGCGGGGGCGTGGTGGCCGACGGCTGCGGGCTCGCCGAGGGCGCCTCCGGCGTCGCGGAGTCAGCCGTGCCGGTCGTCGCCTCGGGAGCCTCCGTGCCCGTCGTCGCCTCGGGAGCCTCCGTGCCCGTCGTCGCCTCGGGAGCCTCCGTTCCGGTCGGCGTGGGGGTCTCCGTGCCGGTCGTCGCCGTGCGTTGTGCCGCTGAGCCCTCGCTCGCCGTGCGCGTGCGGCGGGGCGGGCGGTCGGTTGTGGTGCGGGCGGCTCGGGCCGGGCGGGCGGCGGGTGGGGGGAGTTGGCCCTTCAGGGGGCCCCATTCGTTCGGGTCGGGGACGCCGGGCGGGAGCATCGCGCGGCGCTTGGGGCCGGTGTGGCCCTCCGCCGGCTCCCCCGGTTCCTTCGCCCCGGGCCAGGCCTTGGCGACCCGCGCGGCCAGGACGAAGTCCTTGCGCAGCGGATGGCCCTCGAAGCCTTCCGGCAGGAGCAGCGGTACGAGATGGGGGTGGCCGTCGAACGCGACGCCGAACATCTCGTGCGTCTCGCGCTCGTGCCACGCCGCACCCGCGTACACGTCGATGGCGCTGGGCAGGACCGCCGCGTCGTGCGGCACGGTCGTCCGGACCAGCAGCCGCCGTACCGTACCCGTGCCCAGGGCCGCGACATGGGCGCAGACGCGGAAGCCGACGCCCGGTTCGTCCACGGCGCTGAGCCAGTCGAAGTAGCTGCACCCGAGTTCGTCGCGGGCGGTCCGCAGGGCGGTGAGCCAGGCGGCGGCCGGGACGTCGACGGTCAGCAGGTCGTACGCCGACTCCGCCGTGGCCTCGTCGCCGAACAGGTCGGTGACCGCGTCCGGCAGCCGGTCGAACGCCTCGGCCGCGGTCGCGGATTCCGCGTGCTGGTCGCGGTCGCTCATCGCCGCCCCTCCCCGTCCGGTCGCGAAGCCGGTGCCGGTGCAGCGACCAGGCCGCTGCGCAGGGCCTCGGTGGACGGGCCGCCGCCCGTAGCCCCGGAGGCGTACCTCTCGGCGAGGGATTCGCGCGCGATCTTCTCCTGGAGCTTGAGGATGCCCTGCAGCAGCGCCTCGGGCCGGGGCGGGCAGCCGGGTACGTACACATCGACGGGGATGATCTGGTCGACGCCCTTGGTCACGGAGTACGAGTCCCAGTAGGGGCCGCCGCAGTTGGAGCAGGCGCCGAAGGAGATGACGTACTTCGGTTCGGGCATCTGCTCGTACAGCCGTTTCACGGCCGGGGCCATCTTGTCCGTCACCGTGCCGGAAACGATCATGAGGTCGGCCTGACGGGGGCCGGGGGCGAACGGGATCACGCCGAGCCGGATGAAGTCGTGGCGTGCCATGGACGCGGCGATGAACTCGATGGCGCAGCAGGCGAGTCCGAAGTTGAAGACCCAGAGGCTGTAGCGGCGGCCCCAGTTGAGGACGACCTTCATCGGCTCCGGGGCGAGCCGGGAGAGCACACCGAGGCGCTTGGGCTCGGGGAGCAGGACCGGATCGGACGGGGATGAGGACGGAGATGGGGACGGTGACGGGGGCGGGGGCGCGGGCTGCTGCGACTCGGGGGTCGGCCGGCTCGTCAGGCCCATGCGAGGACGCCCTTCTTCCATGCGTAGAGCAGTCCCACGGCCAGGAAGCCGAGGAAGATGAACATTTCGACCAGCGTCGTCGCGCCGTATCCGGGCGCCGCGAACACCGTGGCCCACGGGAACAGGAAGATGGAGTCGACCGCGAAGATCACATACAGGAACGCGTAGACGTAGTAGCGGACCTGGGTGTGTGCCCAGCCCTCGCCGACCGGGTCGACGCCGCATTCGTAGGTGAGGAGCTTCTCCGGGGTGGGGACGACGGGGCGCAGCAGCCGCCCGGCCCCGAAGGCCACGGCGACGAACAGGACGCCGACCAGGGCCAGCAGGCCGATGACGGAATAGCTCTGGAAGTACTCCGAGGCGAGTGCGGTGGGTCCGTCCACCGGAACGCCCGAGCCCGCGGACACACCAGAGCCTCCGGACACGCCGGACACGCCGGTCGTTTCCGCCGCGTCCGCCACGCCGGTCACGTCCGTAACGTCGGTCACGTCCGTCCCTCGCTCCCTCGTCGTCCGCATCGGTCCCACCGTGCCTGTTCCGTACGCACGGGAGTTACGCACGGGAGTCTAGGGCCTGCTAAACGGAGCGTAAGCAGCCGCGTCGGGCATCAGGTGGGGTTATCCCTACTTCACCCCACCCATGAGCCCCATGGTGTGCGGGGGTACGGCCCGGCAGGCTGTGGGGTATGACCATGAGCCCTTCCGTGCCGGACCCCGACCGGCTGCCGCCGGCCCGCTTCGCCATCGACCGGTGGACCTGGCGGGAGGTCGCGCATCTGCTCGCCGATCTGCCTTTGGCCGTCGTCGGGTTCGTCTACACGGTCCTCGTGATCGCCCTCGGCGTCGGGCTCTCCGTCACGGTGATCGGTCTGCCGCTGCTGGTCGGCGGACTCCAGGGCGCCCGGCTGCTGGGCCGGATGGAGCGGTGGCGGGCGCGCGGGATGCTCGGCGTACGGGTCGAGGAGCCGAGTCCGTTGGTGCGCGGCCACCGGGACCAGGGGTTCTTCACCCGGCTGTGGGCGGGGCTGAAGGACCCGGTGGGCTGGCGGGCGTTGCTGTACGGGTTCATCCGACTGCCGTGGGGGGTGCTGACGTTCGCGGTGACGCTGGTGAGTCTGTTCGTCCTGTGGCCGGTGCTGCCGTTCATCACGCGGGGGCTGACGACGGTGGACCGGGCGATGGTGCGCGGGCTGCTGTCGCCCTCGGACGAGCTGGAGCGGCGCATCGCCGAGCTGGAGTCGGACCGGGGCGTGGTCGTGGACACCGCCGCCGCCGACCTGCGCCGCATCGAACGCGACCTGCACGACGGCGCCCAGGCCCGCCTGGTCGCCCTCGCCATGGGGCTCGGCCTCGCCAAGGAGAAGCTCACCGACGACCCCGAGGCCGCGGCCCGCATGGTCGACGAGGCCCACGGCGAGATCAAGGTGGCCCTCCAGGAACTGCGCGACCTGGCCCGCGGCATCCACCCCGCCGTCCTCACCGACCGGGGCCTGGACGCCGCCCTCTCCGCCATCGCCTCCCGCTGCACGGTCCCGGTCGCGGTGTCGGTGGGGCTTCGGGGGCGTCCGGCGGAGGCGATCGAGGGCATCGCGTACTTCACCGTCTCGGAGCTGCTCCAGAACATCAGCAAGCACAGCGGCGCGCGGTCGGCCTCCGTCGACGTGTGGCGGTCGGAGGACCGGCTGATGCTCCAGGTCACGGACGACGGCCGGGGCGGAGCCCGGACGGACGGCGGCGGTACGGGGCTGGCGGGGCTCGCCGAGCGGCTCGACGCGGTCGACGGGGTGCTCGTCCTGGACTCGCCGGAGGGCGGACCGACGACCGTCACCGCCGAGCTGCCCTGGCGCGACCGGGCCGCCTGACCGGGCCGTCCGGCCAGCGCGTTCCCGATGCCCGGCGCGCCCCGGGGGTGGGGAAAACCCCCGGGCGGATACGGAGAGGGACCTCATGGTGCGGAAGGCGGTCGGCCAGCACCCTTGAGGGAGAACGGTCCGTGGTGACGGGCCGCCTCCGGCGCCACAGCGCCGCACCGTACGCCCACTGCACAGCCCACGCCCCACCGCACAGCCCACGCCTCACCACACAAGCCCACGCCTCACCGCACAGCCCACTGAGAGACTGAGAACAGAGACGGAACGGACGGAACTCATGGCCACGGCATACGGACCGGACACGCGGGACCGGGAGCATCAGGGTTCCGGCCCCGGCTTCGGGGCGAAGACCCCGGCGAAGCACTTCCTCCCGGCTCCGCTGCGGGCTCCGCTGGAGGCCCGTGCCTGGCGCGAGCTTCTCTACGCGCTGCTGAGCTTCCCGCTCAGCACGGCGATGTTCGTCTTCGCGGTCACCATGACGTCGATGAGCGCGGGCCTGCTGGTCACCTTCATCGGGATACCGGTCCTCGCGGTCGGTCTCGCCGTCTGCCGGGGCTTCGGTGCGCTGGAGCGGCACCGGGCGCGCGGGCTGCTGCGCGTGGAGGTGGCGGACCCGGAGCGGGTGCGGGGGAAGACCGGCGGCCCGATGTCCTGGATGGGCGCGATCCTCAAGAGCGGGGTGTCCTGGCGGCACCTGCTCTACGCGCTGCTGCACTTCCCGTGGGCGACGTTCACGTTCGTCGTCGCGATCTCGTTCTGGACGTACGGCCTGGCGGCGCTGACGTACCCGCTGTGGTTCTGGCTCTTCCCGGTGTTCGGCGGGCAGGGCGGCCTCCAGCTGTACGGGGACAGCACCCACCAGGAGTATCTGGACTCGCCCGGCGAGCTGGCGGTGACCGGTGCGGTGGGCCTCGTGCTGGTGCTGGCGGCGCCGTGGGTGGTGCGGGGGCTGCTGTCGGTGGACCGGCTGATGGTCACCGGTCTGCTGGGCCCGTCGCGGCTGGCCACCCGGGTCTCGGAGCTGGAGTCGGACCGGGGCGTGGTCGTGGACACCGCCGCCGCCGACCTGCGCCGCATCGAACGCGACCTGCACGACGGCGCCCAGGCCCGCCTGGTCGCCCTCGCCATGGATCTGGGCCTGGCGAAGGAGAAGCTCACCGACGACCCGGAGGCCGCGGCCCGCATGGTCGACGAGGCCCACGGCGAAGTGAAGGTGGCCCTCCAGGAGCTGCGCGACCTGGCCCGCGGCATCCACCCCGCCGTCCTCACCGACCGGGGTCTGGACGCCGCGCTCTCCGCCATAGCCTCCCGCTGCACGGTGCCCGTGACGGTCGAGGTGGACCTGGACTCGCGGCCCGCGCAGGCGATCGAGGGGATCGCGTACTTCACCGTCTCGGAGCTGCTCCAGAACATCAGCAAGCATGCCCGGGCGACCCGGGCCACGGTCGACGTGTGGCGGGCGGCCGACCGGCTGATGCTCCAGGTCACGGACAACGGCCGGGGCGGGGCCTCGCCGGCCGCGGGCGGCGGCCTGGCCGGGTTGACGGAGCGGCTGGACGCGGTGGACGGGGTCCTTGTGGTCGACTCCCCGGCCGGCGGCCCGACGACGGTCACCGCCGAGCTGCCCTGGCGGGGCTGAGACCCCGAACGCGCCGCCCGCCTCCGCCTCTCCGCCTCTCCGCCTCACCCGCGTACGTGCGCCCCGTCGCCCGGACCCTCGGTCCGGGCGACGGGGCGTGTGGGTTATCCACAGGCCCCCCATCCGTGTCCGGGTCCTGGGATGCTTGAGCGGTCGGGGCGCGGTGCGCGGTGGTCGGGCGTGGTGCGTGCGAGGTCGTGGGGAACGCGGCATATTCGGAACAGTGGGGGACTCGCAGTCGTGGAGAACGTGGAGAACAGGGTGCGCGTGGTCATCGCCGAGGATTCGGTCCTGCTCCGGGAAGGGCTCACCCGTCTGCTCACCGATCTCGGGCACGAGGTGGTCGCGGGTGTCGGGGACGCGGAGGCGCTGCTGAAGACGGTGGCGGAGCTCGACGGGCAGCAGGCCCTTCCCGATGTGGTGGTCGCCGATGTGCGGATGCCGCCGACGCACACCGACGAGGGTGTACGCGCGGCGGTGCGGCTGCGGAAGGACTATCCGGACATCGGGGTGCTGGTCCTCTCCCAGTACGTGGAGGAGCAGTACGCCACCGAGCTGCTGGCGGGCAGCAGCCGCGGGGTGGGCTATCTGCTGAAGGACCGGGTGGCCGAGGTCCGCGAGTTCGTGGACGCCGTCGTCCGGGTGGCGCAGGGCGGGACGGCGCTGGACCCGGAAGTGGTGGCGCAGTTGCTGGGCCGCAGCCGCAAGCAGGACGTGCTGGCCGGGCTGACGCCGCGCGAGCGGGAGGTCCTCGGTCTGATGGCCGAGGGCCGGACGAACTCCGCCGTCGCCCGGCAGCTCGTGGTGAGCGACGGGGCGGTCGAGAAGCACGTCAGCAACATCTTCCAGAAGCTGGGCCTCTCGCCCAGCGACGGGGACCACCGGCGCGTCCTCGCCGTGCTGACCTATCTGAATTCCTAGCGATCTGACACCCTGTCAGATACTGGCAGGGTGACGGCCGGCCCTGCCGGCGGCCACTCGCCCGAAGCGCCCGAAGCGCCTGAGCGCCCCGAGCGCTTCGGAAGCACCCCGGGAGCGCTCCGGGGGCATGACGAAGGCCCGGGGGTGTCCGGCGAGCACCGGACGGGCACCCCTGATCAAGGGAGGACCAGAGGGGTCGGGGAGGACCGGGGAGGGCCAGGGGGCCGAGGAGTGACCGGGAGCGATGGAGAAACGTCCGCGGGGCCTAGGACCAAAGACGCAGAGCACAGCCGCTTCCATCCCACGATCGGGGGCCTACGAATGGTGACAAACTGCACTGAAAGGGTGTCTCAAAACAGCGTCCACCATATGATCGATCCCTGGAGGGCCACCTACGCGGACGTAGGGTGGCCTCTGGGATCGCCGGCTGGCCGGACGGTTCCGAACCGCCGCCCCAAGGGAGGTCCAGTTCAGTGACGAGCCAGGTCAGTAGCGCGGCAGAGATGGCCGATGAGGCCAATGACGCCGTCCTCGGGGGTCAGCGAGCCCCCCTGTCAGGTACGACGGGAACCACGGGCGGCGACGGCAAGGAGATCCGCCGCCTGGATCGGGTGATCATCCGCTTCGCGGGCGACTCGGGTGACGGTATGCAGCTCACCGGTGACCGGTTCACCTCGGAGACCGCCTCCTTCGGCAACGATCTCTCCACCCTGCCGAACTTCCCGGCCGAGATCCGCGCCCCCGCAGGCACTCTGCCAGGGGTTTCTTCCTTCCAGCTCCACTTTGCCGATCATGACATCCTCACCCCCGGCGACGCCCCCAACGTCCTGGTCGCGATGAACCCCGCCGCGCTGAAGGCGAACATCGACGACGTACCGCGCGGCGCGGAAATCATTGTGAACACCGACGAGTTCACCAAGCGGCCGATGGCGAAGGTGGGGTATGCGACCAGTCCGCTGGAGGACGGTTCGCTGGAGGCCTACAACGTCCACCCGGTGCCGCTGACGACGCTGACGCTGGAGGCGCTGAAGGAGTTCGGACTCCCCCGCAAGGAGGCCGAGCGCTCCAAGAACATGTTCGCGCTCGGGCTGCTGTCGTGGATGTACCACCGGCCGACCGAGGGGACGGAGACGTTCCTGCGGCAGAAGTTCGCGAAGAAGCCGCAGATCGCCGAGGCGAATGTGGCCGCCTTCCGGGCCGGGTGGAATTTCGGCGAGACGACCGAGGACTTCGCGGTCTCCTACGAGGTCGCCCCGGCGTCGCAGGCCTTCCCCACCGGCACCTACCGCAACATCTCGGGGAACCTCGCCCTGTCCTACGGCCTGATCGCCGCCGGGCAGCTGGCGGACCTGCCGCTCTACCTGGGGTCGTATCCGATCACCCCGGCCTCGGACATCCTGCACGAGCTGTCCCGGCACAAGAACTTCGGTGTCCGGACCTTCCAGGCCGAGGACGAGATCGCCGGAATCGGTGCGGCGCTCGGTGCGGCGTTCGGCGGGGCGCTGGGCGTCACGACGACGTCAGGCCCCGGGGTGGCGCTGAAGTCGGAGACGATCGGGCTCGCGGTCTCCCTGGAGCTGCCGCTGCTGATCATCGACATCCAGCGCGGCGGACCGTCCACCGGGCTGCCGACCAAGACCGAGCAGGCCGATCTGCTCCAGGCGATGTTCGGGCGCAACGGCGAGGCCCCGGTCCCGATCGTGGCCCCGCAGACCCCGGCCGACTGCTTCGACGCCGCGATCGACGCGGCCCGGATCGCCCTGACGTACCGGACTCCGGTCTTCCTGCTCTCCGACGGATATCTCGCCAACGGTTCCGAGCCCTGGCGCATCCCGGAGACGGCGACCCTGCCCGATCTGAAGACCTCCTTCGCCACCGGCCCGAACCACACCCTGGCCGACGGCACCGAGGTCTTCTGGCCCTACAAGCGCGACCCCCAGACCCTGGCCCGCCCCTGGGCGGTCCCCGGGACGGCCGGCCTCGAACACCGCATCGGCGGGATCGAGAAACAGGACGGCACCGGCAACATCTCCTACGACCCGGCCAACCACGACTTCATGGTCCGCACGCGCCAGGCGAAGATCGACGGCATCGAGGTCCCCGACCTCCAGGTCGACGACCCGGCCGGGGCGGCCACGCTGGTGCTCGGCTGGGGGTCGACATACGGGCCGATCACCGCGGCCGTACGCCGGCTGCGGGCCGCGGGGGCGCCGATCGCCCAGGCCCACCTGCGCCATCTCAACCCCTTCCCGAAGAATCTCGGCGAGGTGCTGAAGCGCTACGACAAGGTCGTCGTGCCGGAGATGAACCTCGGCCAGCTGGCGATGCTGCTGCGGGCCAAGTATCTGGTGGACGCCCACAGCTACAACCAGGTCAATGGAATGCCGTTCAAGGCAGAGCAGCTCGCCACGGCTCTCAAGGAGGCCATCGATGCCTGACACCGACGAACTGCGGCACAACGAACTGCTGCAGCTGGTGCCCAAGGCCGAGGCGAAGCAGTCCATGAAGGACTTCAAGTCGGACCAGGAGGTGCGCTGGTGCCCCGGCTGCGGTGACTACGCGGTCCTCGCCGCCGTCCAGGGCTTCATGCCGGAGCTGGGTCTCGCGAAGGAGAACATCACCTTCGTCTCCGGCATCGGCTGCTCCTCCCGCTTCCCGTACTACATGAACACCTACGGGATGCACTCCATCCACGGCCGTGCCCCGTCCATCGCGACCGGGCTCGCCACCTCCCGCCGCGATCTGTCGGTGTGGGTGGTCACCGGTGACGGCGACGCGCTCTCCATCGGCGGCAACCACCTCATCCACGCCCTGCGCCGCAACGTCAACCTCAAGATCCTGCTGTTCAACAACCGGATCTACGGGCTGACGAAAGGGCAGTACAGCCCCACCTCCGAGCTGGGCAAGATCACCAAGTCGACGCCGATGGGCTCGCTCGACGCGCCCTTCAACCCGGTGTCGCTCGCCATCGGCGCAGAGGCCACGTTCGTGGCCCGCACGGTCGACTCCGACCGCAAGCACCTCACGAGCGTGCTGCGCGCGGCCGCCGAGCACTCGGGCACGGCGCTGGTGGAGATCTACCAGAACTGCAACATCTTCAACGACGGCGCTTTCGAGGTCCTCAAGGACAAGGAGCAGGCCGCCGAGGCCGTCATCCGCCTGGAACACGGGCAGCCGATCCTCTTCGGCTCCCAGGAGCCCAAGGGCGTCGTCCGCGATCCGGCCACCGGTGATCTCCAGGTGGTGGCCGTCACGGAGGAGAACCGCTCGCAGGTCCTCGTCCACGACGCCCATGCCGAGTCGCCCACGACGGCGTTCGCGTTGTCGCGGCTGGCCGACGCGGACACCCTGCACCACACCCCGATCGGGGTGCTGCGCAGCGTGGAGCGGCCCGTCTACGACACGCTGATGTCGGACCAGTTGGACGCCGCCGTCGAGCGCGAGGGCAAGGGCGACCTCGCCTCGCTCCTCGCGGGCAACGACACCTGGACCGTCATCGGCTGAGGCACAGCGAAACGGAACAGAGCGGAACACCAGCGGAACGGAACGGAAGCAGAAGTGCTTTCGGGGCCCGGGTCCGATCTCCCTACGGGATCAGGCCCGGGCCTCGTCGTATGCCTCGCGTGCCGCCTGCACCGCGTCCACCTGGCGTTCGGTCCAGCGGGCGAGCGCCCACACCTGCTCGGCCGCCTCGACACCGATCGGGGTGAGCGTGTAGTCCACCCGCGGCGGGATCACCGGCTTCGCGTCCCGGTGGACGAAGCCGTCGCGCTCCAGCGTCTGGAGGGTCTGGGCCAGCATCTTCTCGCTGACTCCGCCCACCGCGCGGCGGAGTTCGCTGAAGCGGTGCGAACGCTCCAGCAGCGCCGCCAGTACGAGGACACCCCAGCGGCTCGTCACGTGCTCCAGGATCAGCCGGGACGGGCACATGCGCTGGTTGACGTCCGGACGAGGTGATGTGGCTGCGTCTGCGCTTACTCCCATACCCGTACCTTACTTCAAAGTGGGTACTTTCTTACAGTTAGCGCTGTGCGTAGGGTTGCAACGACCGAAGGGCGGAACCGCCCGCCCCACCTCTGCATCGGAGAACCCCCATGAGCATCGTTGTCACCGGAGCCACCGGCGCGCTCGGCCGCCTCGTCGTCGACGCCCTGCTGGACACCGTTCCGGCCGGCGAGGTCGTCGCGGTCGTGCGCGACAAGGAGAAGGCCGCCGCGCTCGCCGCCCGGGGCGTGGAGCTGCGCATCGCGGACTACAGCCACCCCGAGACCCTGACCGGAGCCTTCCGGTCCGGCGACCGGGTGCTGCTGATCTCCGGCAGCGAGGTGGGCCGGCGGGTGGCGCAGCACGCCGCGGTCATCGACGCGGCGAAGGCGGCAGGAGTCGCTCAGCTCGCGTACACCGGCATCCTCGGCGGACCGGACGCGGACTTCACGCTCGCCGACGAGCACCGGGCCACCGAGCAGCTGATCCTCGACTCCGGGCTGCCGTACACCTTCCTGCGCAACGGCTGGTACACCGAGAACTACACCGCCAACCTGGCCCCGGTCCTGGCGCACCACGCGGTCGTCGCCAACGCGGGCGAGGGGCGCATCGCCTCCGCGGCCCGCGCCGACTACGCCGCCGCCGCGGCTGCCGTACTGACCGGCGACGGCCACCTGAACACCGCCTACGAGCTGAGCGGCGACACCGCGTGGTCACTCGCCGAGTACGCCGCGCTGCTGTCCGAGCTGACCGGCGAGGAAATCGCGTACAAGAACGTCCCGGCCGCCGCGCACCAGGAGGTCCTGGTCGGCGCGGGGCTGCCCGAGGGGTTCGCGGCGATCCTCGTCGACGTGGACGAGGCGATCGGGCGCGGCCGGCTCGCGGGGACGAGCGGCGACCTCGCCCGGCTCATCGGCCGCCCGACGACGCCGCTCGCCGAGACCGTACGCGCCGCCCTGTCCGCCGCCTGAGCCCCGACGCGCCCCGGTCGCACCTCCGCCCGCACCGCCGCCGCGCCCCTCCGGTGACCTGCCCGCACCCGCCAGGTCCTGCCCAGGCCCCGCCGCACCCAGCACTGTCATGAGTGTTTCCGTGAGACGGCTATGACACGAAGCTCTTCCGGCGCTACCGTCGTGCCGTCGGCGGTCCTGCCGGCGCGGGGCGGGCCGGGAGGGCACACGTGAAGGGGAAGAACGAACAGCGGGCAGGCCTGCTGTACGGAATCGGCGCCTACGGGATGTGGGGCATCGTCCCCCTCTTCTGGCCGCTGCTGAAGCCGTCCGGGGCGATCGAGATCCTCGCCCACCGGATGGTCTGGTCGCTCGGCGTCGTCGCCATCGCCCTGCTGGTCGTACGCCGCTGGGCTTGGATCGCCGAACTGGCCCGCGATCCGCGCAAGCTGGGCCTCATATCGGTCGCGGCGGCGACCATCACCGTCAACTGGGGCCTCTACATCTGGGCCGTGAACAACGGCCAGGTCGTCGAGGCCTCGCTCGGCTACTTCATCAATCCGCTGGTCACCATCGCCATGGGCGTCCTGCTGCTGGGCGAGCGGCTGCGGCCGGTCCAATGGGTCGCGGTCGCCACCGGTCTGGCCGCCGTGCTCGTGCTGGCGATCGGCTACGGCCGGCCGCCGTGGATCTCGCTGACGCTGGCCTTCTCCTTCGCCACGTACGGCCTGGTGAAGAAGAAGGTGAACATGGGCGGCCTGGAGTCCCTGGCCGCCGAGACCGCCGTGCTGTTCGTGCCCGCGCTCGGCTTCCTGCTCTGGCTGGCCGCGACCGGCGGGTCGACGTTCACGTACGGGGGTGCGGGGCACGGGTTCCTGCTCGCGGCGACGGGCATCGTCACGGCGGTGCCGCTGATCTGCTTCGGCGCGGCGGCGATCCGGGTGCCGCTGTCCACGCTGGGGCTGCTCCAGTATCTGGCCCCGGTCTTCCAGTTCGGCCTTGGCGTCCTCTACTTCCACGAGTCGATGCCGCCCGAGCGGTGGGCCGGATTCGCCCTGGTCTGGCTGGCGCTGTCGCTGCTGACCTGGGACGCGCTGCGGACCGCTCGCCGCAACCGGGCACTGGCGGCGGAGCTGCTGGCGACGGCGGCCGCCGCCCCGGCGAACGCGACGCCGGCGACCGCGACGCCGACGAACGCGACGCCGACGATCGCGACACCGGCGACCACGGCCCCGGACCCCGCACAATAAAAGATTACCTAGTTGCTTTTCTTACTCGGTTACGTTTTCCTGGTCGTGAACGACCGGAAGCGCGACCGAAGGAGAGGCATGGGCATGACCGACGTACTCATCGTGGGAGCAGGACCCACCGGGCTGGTGCTGGCCTGCGATCTGGCCCGGCGCGGCGTCGCCGTACGGATCGTGGACCGCTCCCCCGCGCCGCCGCGCACCTCGCGCGCCAAGGGTCCGAACCCGCGGTCGTTGGAGATCCTGGACGATCTCGGGGTGGCCGAAGAAGTGCTCGCCGCCGGTTCGGCGCCGCTGCCGATGCTCAAGTACCGGGACCGCCTGCCGGTCGCGGAGGCCGATCCGTGGGCGGACTCCGCGCCCTCGGCGGACGCTCACTACGACCGGGGGTGGCTGATCGCCCAGTGGCGGCTGGAGGAGATCCTCCGCGACCGGCTGGCCGCTCACGGCGTCCGCGTCGAGCTGGGCCGCGAGGTCGTGGGGCTGGCGGAGAAGGCCCACGGGCGGCGGGTGGACGTGACGTTCGCGGAGGGCCGGACGGAACGCGCACGGTACGTCGTCGGCTGCGACGGCGCCCACAGCTCCGTACGGAAGCTGCTCGGGATCGGGTTCGCGGGGACCACCGACGAGGACCAGGTGATGGTCTGCGGCGATGTCGACCTGGCCAAGGGCGCCCTGGACCGTACCCGCTGGCACCAGTGGTTCGACGAGGACGGCGCGGTGATGCTCTGCCCGATCCCCGGTACGCGAACGGGCTGGTGGTTCCAGGCCGGGCCGGAGCGCGACGGGCGGGGGCGGCCGCTCGCGCCCACCGCCGACGGGTTCCGGCGGCTGCTCGCCCATCACACCGCGCTGCCCGGCGAGGATCTGACGCGGGCCGAGCTGCTGTCGACGTACCGGGTCAATGTGCGGATGGCGGACCGGTTCCGGGCGGGGCGGGTCTTCCTCGCGGGCGACGCGGCGCATGTGCACGCCATCGCGGGCGGCCTCGGGATGAACACCGGCATCCAGGACGCGTTCAACCTGGGCTGGAAGCTGGGCCTGGTGCTCGCCGGTCACGCGGACACGACGCTGCTGGACAGCTACGAGGAGGAGCGGCTTCCGGTGGCCGCCCGGACCCTGGACCTCACATCGGAGCGGCTGCGGGCCACGCTGGAGGCGATCCGCCGGCCCGGCGGCGGCCTGGACGCGGCGATCACCTCGGACACCACCGGCCTGGGCGTCGGCTACCGCTGGAGCTCCCTGGCCGACGACGGCTCGTCCGTCGCCCCGCAGGACGACGCCCCACAGGACAACGCACCGCAGGACGACGCACCGCAGGACGGCGCCCCGCACGCCGGGGACCGCGCTCCCGACGCCCCCTGCACCGACGCCGCGACCGGGGCCCGCACCCGGCTGCACCGCGTTCTCGCGGGGCCCGGCACCACCGTCCTCGGCTTCGGCCCCGGCAGCGCGGCGGTCCTGCGCGAGGCGGCGGCCGCGTACGGCGAGGCCGGGGTGCGGACCTGCCGGGTGTACGCGGCGCACGAGGACCGGGCCGGAGCGGAACCGGGCGCGGTGGTCGACGACGCGGGCCACGTGGCCGCCGCGTACGGAACGGGAACCTCCGGCGAGACGGGCGCGGGCACCGTCGTGATCGTCCGGCCCGACCACCATGTGGGCGTGTACGCACCGGCGGACGATGCCGATGCCGTACGGGAGTATCTGCGCCGGCTCCACGGAACGGGCGCGTCCGCGGGCCGGTCCGAAGGCACGCCCACGGACCGGTCACCGGGCCGGTCACCGGACCGGTCACCGAACCAGTCGCCGGACGGGGCACCCGGCATGGTGGACGCCGTGCGGTAAAGGCTGATTGAGTGCCCGGATGGGGACTGTCCTGGGGGCCATGAGGAACGTGCGGTGGCACGAGCTGCAGCACGCGTACGGCTCCGCGTCCCAGGTTCCCGGCGTGTTGTCGCGGATCGCCTGGGGGGACGCGCCGACCTCGGACGAGGCCCTGAGCGATCTGGAACGGTGGATCGGCACCCCGCCCGTCTTCGACTCGACGGCGGCGACGGTGCCGTTCCTCTGGGAGCTGGCGGCGACGGACACGGTCCGGGACCGGGCGGGCGTCCTGGATCTGCTCGCCACGATCCTGGCCGCCGGAAACGCGGAGCACCCGGCGTGGACGCGCGCGGCGCACGACGCGGTGGCGGCGGGCCGCGCCACGGCCGCCCGCCTGGCCGCCACGCCTGAAGCGCAGAACACACCAGAGGCACAGAACACACCGGAAGCACCAGGCGCACCAGAAGCACCGGACGCACCAGGCGCACCAGGCGCACCGGACGCACCCGGCGCGCAAGCCGTACGCGCGGCGGCCGTACGCACGGCTGCCGCGCGCCTGCTCGCCGCGATCGACCGGCACGACTGCCCGGCCTGCCCCGCGTCTCCCCCATCTCCCCCGCGCGAGGCGTAAGGAGCCTCACTCGTCGGCGGCGGTGAGCCGGGCGCGGTGGGCCCGGACCTTGGCACGGTTGCCGCAGCGCTCCATCGAGCACCAGCGGCGCTTGCCGGGGCGCGAGGTGTCGACGAACAGCAGGCGGCAGTCGTGCGCGCCGCAGGTACGGATCCGGTGGGCGTGCGCCCCGGTGAACAGGTCGACCGCATCGCGGGCGACGGTGGACAGCAGCCCGGTCCCGGTGCCCCCCGGAGCCCAGGCCCGGCCGCCGTCCGCGGTCAGCCGGGCCGTCAGAGGCGGGTGCGCCGCCGCGTCGTTGAGGGTGGCGAGGTCGTCCGGGCCGGGCGGCGTCCCGCGCACGTGCCCCTCCGTCAGCCGCCAGAGCGCATCGCGCAGAGCACGCGCGTCCGCCACCTCCGCCGCGCTCACCACGAGCGCGGGCCCCGGGCCGAGCCTGTCGGGCAACCGGCTCTCCTCCGCCCAGCGCACCAGGTCGGCCGGCTCGCGCAGCACCTCGAAGTGCGCCAGCGGGCCGGGTCCGCCGGTCGGCAGCAGCTCCAGACACAGCGCACCCGGATCGAACCGGAAGGAACTGCCGTCCGGATGCCTCAGCAGCAGCCCCGCGGGCTCCCGCCGCCCCGGCCGCTCGGACCGTGCCGGCCGTTTCGGCGTGTCCGTTGCCTTTTCACTCATGTAACCACTATAAACGGTTTCCATGACGCAGACACCGCCTCAGGCGCAGACACAGCCCCAGCCGCAGCCCTTGTCCTGGAAGCTCGTGATCGACAGCGCCGATCCGCACGCGCAGGCCGGATTCTGGGCACAGGCCCTGGGCTACCTGATCGAGGACAACAGCCCGCTCGTCGAGCAGCTGCTCGCGGCCGGAGCCGTGCCCGAGGCCATCACGACCCGCGCCCACGGCCGCCGCGCCTGGCTCGACCTCGCGGCGGCCCGGCATCCCGACGACCCGTACGACGAGGTCAGCGGTACGGGTCAGGGGCGGCGGCTGCTGTTCCAGCGGGTGCCGGAGCCGAAGACGGTCAAGAACCGCCTCCACATCGATGTGCACTCCGCGCCGGGGCAGCGCGACGCGGAGGCGGAACGGCTGGTGGGGCTGGGCGCGCGGGTGCTGCGTACGGTCGACGAGCAGGGCGGGAGCTGGATCGTCATGGCAGATCCGGAGGACAACGAGTTCTGCCTGAACTGAGCCGCACCGGCCCCGGCCCCGGCCCGGACTGAGCCCCACCCGAACCGGGCATCCAACCCCGCCCCGGGCCGATCCCTGCCCCAACCGGGCATCCGGACCCGGCCCGGGCCGGTCACTCGGGGGCGACGGCCCGCCGTACGCACGCGCGCAGCATGGTGCGGCGCTGTTCGTGCACATCGGCGGGCTCGTCGGCCGTCGCCGCGTACACATTGCTCACCGGCGACCAGGCCATCGACATGGCGATGACCATGGCCAGCACGTCGAACGGATCGCCCGGCCGCACCCGCCCGGCCTCCTGCGCCTCGGCGATGAGCCGCAGCTTCCGGTCGTCGCGGCGGCGGCCCTCCTCCACGAGATGGCCTGCGGGCCGGCGCTCCAGGCGCGCCCAGGTGGCCAGCCGGATGAGGTCGGGGCGGCGGAGGTACTCGTCGTAGAGGCGTACGGCCCAGTCCGCGAGGTCGTCCGCGTCGATCGGGACGACGTTCATGATGCGGTCCAGCGAGGCGTAGAAGATCGCGTCGAAGAGCTTTTCCTTGTTGCCGAAGTACGCGTAGAGCTGCGCCTTGTTGGTGTGCGCGGCGGACACGATCCGCTCGATCCGCGCGCCCGCGATCCCGTACGCGGCGAATTCCTGGGTCGCCACGTCGAGTATCCGCTGGTAGGTCGCGGCTCCGCGCGTGGTCATGGGCTGGTCCGCCATGCTTCGAGGCTATCAAACAGAACAGTTGGTTTGCCGATGGGACCAACCATGCCTACGCTGGGAGAAGCTCGATAGACCGAACAGTCTGTTTAAGGAGATGGCCCATGCGTACGACCACCGGCTGGCTGGCGACCGACCCCGACGACTCCGCGGAGACGCTGCGGCGCTCCGTACTGGAACGCCGTGACCTGCGCCCCGACGACCTCGCGATCCGGGTCGACTTCTGCGGCGTCTGCCACTCCGACCTGCACGCCCTCCACGCCCGGCACGCACAGCACACCCGGCACGACCGTGGCCCCGCTCTCGTGCCGGGCCATGAGTTCACCGGCGTGGTGACCGCCACCGGCTCCGCCGTCACCCGCTTCGCGGCCGGCGACCCGGTGGCCGTCGGCAACATCGTCGACTCCTGCGGCACGTGCGCCATGTGCCTCGCGGGCCAGGAGAACTTCTGCCACAGCGGCCCGACGCTCACCTACAGCGGGTCCGACCGGCAGGACGGCTCGACCACGCTCGGCGGTTACTCCCGTGAGTACGTGGTCCGCGACGCGTTCGCCTACGCGCTGCCGCCCGGCCTGGACCCGGCGGGCGCCGCGCCCCTGCTCTGCGCGGGCATCACCGTCTGGGAGCCCCTGCGCGCGCTGGGCGTGGGGCCCGGCAGCCGGGTGGCGGTGGCGGGCCTCGGCGGCCTCGGGCACCTCGCGGTCAAGCTGGCGGTCGCCCTGGGCGCGACCACCTCGGTGATCAGCCGCTCGCCCGACAAGGCCGACGACGCCCGCCGCCTCGGCGCCCACGGGGTCGTGGTCTCCACGGACGAGGCCCAGATGGAACAGGCCCGGGACAGCTTCGACGTCGTCATCGACACCATCTCCGCGCCGCACGACCTCGGCCCGTACCTGCGGCTGGTCGCACTGGACGGCACGCTCAGCCTCCTCGGGCACCTCGGCCCGGTCGACGTGAACACCATGGACCTGCTGGTGGGCCGCAAGAAGCTCAGCTCGGCGGGGAGCGGCGGACGCCCCGCCACCGCCGCCATGCTGGAGTTCTGCGCCGAGAAGGGCATCACCGCGGACGTCGAGGTGCTGCCCTCGGCCCGGGTGAACGAGGCGCTGGACCGCCTGAGCCGCAACGACGTCCGCTACCGGTTCGTCCTGGACCTCTCCGACCTGGACGACCCCTCCGTACCGTCGAGCTGACGGCTCCGTACCGTCGAACTGACGGCTCCGTACCGTCGAGCTGACGGCAGGCCGAAGGCCGCCCAGGCCCGCCCCACCCGCTCGCCTCGCACCGGATCCGGGTCACCCCTGCCCGCAGCCGCGGCAGGCGCCACGGCGACGCAGGTAGTACAGACAGGTGGCGGCGCCCAGCGCCGCGCCCCACACCACCCAGAGGATCGCGGGCCCCGTGACGCCCCATGAGCCGAGCTCGAAGCCGCGCACCGCCATCAGCCCGCCCGGAATGAGCACCACCGCGACGAACCCGGCCGGGACGACGGCGGTGGCCGGGTGGATCGTCCGCCCCTTCTTCCACCACACCCAGCGCGGCCACACCTCGCCCCACCTGGCGATCAGCCCGTGCATCAGCAGGCTGCCCAGGGTCGACACCACGCCCAGCCCAAGCCCGATCTCCAGCATGTTCGGCGTGTCCCGCATCTCCTTCAGGAACGCGTCGGTGATGCCGAGCGGCACGTCGAAGTACCAGGCGATACGGGTGATGTCGTACGGGAGGGTCGAGAGCACGGCCACCCAGACCGCCCGGCGCCCCCAGGTCCGCAGCCTGACGGGGTCACTCCGCCGTCCCGATCCGTGCGGGGCCCGGCCGCAGTGGACGCACCGCCCGCCGGTGCGCCGCTGGTACGCGAGCGTCGCGGCGGCCCACAGCAGCCCGCCGATGAAGACGATCATCAGGTTCCCGCGGTGCCAGTACAGGATGTCGCCCATGTCCTGCGGCCCCGGCACCCCGGTGAAGACGAACACGAGCAGCACCGGCGAGAACGCGAGCAGACCGAGCAGCGAGTAGTCGGGGATCAGGAGGGTCAGGGCGATACCGGCGACCCACCCGTAGCCGAGGAGGGCCTTGCGGACCCGGCCGGTCCCGAGCTTCCTCACCATCAGCAGTCCGGCGACCACACCGAGGGCGCAGAACACGGCCAGCACCGGGGCGACCGCCTCGGCCCGGCTCGGCTCCAGGATCGACCCCGACGAACGGTCCTCGTCGACCCGCTGGAAGGGGTAGCCGTCGCCGCCCAGGGCCCAGTACAGCGCCGCCGCCCCGTAGAGCGCGGACCACGCGACCGCCAGATGTCCGGCCAGGTCCGGCCACCGGGACCACCACCAGCGCCGACGCCGTGGCCCGACGTCCGGGGCGGCCCTCCCCACGGCCTCGGCGGGCGTTTCGGCGGACGTTCCGGTGACGGTGTCAGGCATGACGAACTCCCCCTGGTCTCGCGGCATCTGTCTCTGCATCTGCCGTCGGAAGATCAAGGCTGTCGCGCGCGGCCCCCTCCGCACATCTGCCGATCGGCAGATGTGCGGAGACCGGCACGCTCACCGGAAGCCTCCGGAACACCGTCGGCCGCAAGCAGCACCACAAGCAGCACTAGGCGGCCCCGCCGCCGTCCCGGTCGCGCCGTACGTCCTCCCGGATCCGCTCCGCCATCAGATCGGCGAGCGGATCCGTGACGTCCCAGGAGTGCGCGGCCGGGTGCCGGTCGTACAGCACGCAGGCTTCGCCGTCCTTGACGGACAGCCGGTGGATGACGGCCGGGCACGGCAGCAGTTCCTTGAACCGGAACTTCCGGCGTCCGTCGCCCTCCCTCCAGAACATCCACAGGTCACGCCCGCCGGAAGCCGACACCGACGGGAGCTGGGCCGCGTGTTCGACCCCCTCCTCGTGCTCGCCGAGCTCGCACAGCAGGAAGTCGTCCAGTTCTGGGGCTTCCGTCGCCTCGCCGGGCTCATCCTCCAGGCCCATGAGCGCGACCCGCGCGCCCATCTCGGGGAGTTCGGTGAAGGCGGTGCACTGCAACATGGCGCTCATCCTTGCCAGTGAGAAGGGGAAGGGGTGCGGGCGGCGGCGACCAGCGGGCGCATGACGAGCCCGTACCAGGCCGTGGCGTCCCGGGCGACGAACTCGTACGGCAGCCCGTCCGCGAGCCGCCCCAGCGCGTAGTCGTGCTCACGGAAACTGGTCACCCAGGAACGGAGTTCGGCCGGTGCGTCGCGTCGGCCGGCCGCGCCGACCGGGTACAGCGCACGGCTCGGAACCCATGGGGTGTACGGGTCCGGGTCGAGCGCGTCCGCGAAGCGCCGGGCCTGCCGCCGCAGCCAGCGCAGCGCCAGCCGCCGCGTCGGTACGAGGACCCCGCCGAGCCGCACGGACCGCGCCGCGTCGCCGCCGTGGCTCTCGGCGACGTACCAAGTGGTGTGCCGCTGCCGGTCGTTCACAGGACCTCGCCCCGGCTGCGGGCGTTGAGCCGGGCGGTCCTGGCTCGGAGCTGCTCTATGAGGAGCGCGGGCCGGACGAGGTGTGGCTCGGCCTCCCACTCGACCCCGCCGCCCACGGGCCGCAGCGACCAGCGGGCGCCGGCGACCCCACGGAACTCGCCCACACGGTCACCGTGACCGGTGTCCACCATGAGCGCGCCGAGGGCCGGGAGTTCGGGAGGCTGCTGCGCGTTCGGGCAAACGTTCTCGCCGTACACCTATCGCTCCTCTCTGTAGCCGTATGACTACCGGGGCGATTCAGCGTGACCTACCGTGAGAAGTCATTCAACTTGCCTATTCGGCACGGAAGATCGGGGGCGGGGCCGGTGAACATCAAGGATTTGAACCCGGAAAGCTCCGCGCAGGCGGCCTACGGTGCGCGTCTGCGCGAGTTACGGGAGAAGCGAGGCTGGACGCAGGAGGAGCTGGGCAAGCACAACGGCTACTCCAGCACGCACATCTCGTCCGTGGAAACTGGTCGCAAACTCGCGACCTTGCGCTTTTCGCGTAGTACGGACCGGGCGCTGGGCCTTACCGGCACCGAGGCGTCGTTCGAGCGCGAGCTGAGCCAGATCAAGCACGGCAGCCTGCTGGAGGGCTTCCCGGAGTTCCTCAACTACGAGCGCCGGGCGGCGGAGATCCGGCTGTACGAGGTCGGCGTCATGCCGGGCCTGCTCCAGACCCCGGAGTACGCCAGGGTCCTCGCCGACAGCGCCGTCAGACGACAGGCCATCACCGCCGACCAGGCACAGGAACGGGTCGCGCTGGTCGCGGAACGACAGGCGGCCCTGGTCCGGGAGAAGCCGCCGCTGGTCTTCGCGATGCTGGACGAGAGCTGCATCCGCAGGCCGGTCGGCGGACCGGAGGTCATGAAGGCCCAGATGGACCGGCTGATCGAGTTCGCCGAGCAGCCCAACACGGTGATTCAGGTAGCGACCTTCGACATGGGCGAACTCCGCCCGTTCAACCTGCCGGTCTACATCCTGACCCTGCCCGACCGCTCGCTGATGTCGTACGCGGAGTCGGCGCAGCAGGGCTATCTGGAGCGTGAAAGTGGCTCGGTGGTGCCGCATCTGACGGCCTACCATCAGATGCAGGCGGTAGCGCCCTCCCAGGCCGCGTCCGTAGACATGTTCAGGCAGTTGCGAAAGGGCATCCAGTGACAACCGAGACCCCCCGTTGGTTCACGTCCTCCTACAGCGACAATGGCGGCGCGTGCGTCGAGGTCGCCACCAACCTCGCCGCCCCGCACGGCATCGTCCCCGTCCGCGACTCCAAGAACCCGACCGGCCCGGCCCTCACCGTCCCCGCCACCGCGTTCACCACGTTCGTGGCCGGCGTCCGGGCCGGAGACTTCGGCACCGTCTGAGCCGCCCGAGCCGACAGAACAACAGCCCCACCGTGCACGCGCGGTGGGGCTTCGGCGTCGTCCGAGCAGTGAGCAGCGCCCCAGTTTCCCGTTCCGGAAACCAGAAGGTCTTGCTCCGGGGCTCCGCAGACCGGAACCATCGAGAGGAACATCACCACCGGCCGAGGGGAACGCCTGTGAAGGTGAACGTGCTGGCGACAACCTGCGAGAAGAAGAACTGCCCGACCATCTACAAGACGGATCGAGACACCATCCTCGTTCAGGGCGAGACTCCGACAGGCCATGGGCTCACCATTCCGGCCCACGAAACTCTCGTAGAGATCCCCATGGAACTGATCCGCAAAGCGTTCGGAGACCAGATCAGTGCCTAAGACTCTGGGAGACATGTTCGACGACTTCACGCATGAGGCGTTCCGGCTGGAAACGCTCGACGATTACGGCCGGTCAGGCAACGCGGACGCTTACCGGCTGTTCCTCGACGGGCAGCCGAAGCCTCAGGGCTACAACTCCGACTGGCTCGACGAGGTACGCAAGCATGTCGACGCCGGACGGAGGATGTACCGCGTGCACGTGGTATCACGCCCGCTCACGCCCTATCTGCGGTACGAACTGGGCTGGGGCTACACCACGAACATGACGGCCGGTGAGGAATTCTTCATCCTGGATGTGACCGAGCGACCCAGCCCCCTGGGTGACGTAGGAGATTTCTGGCTGTTCGACTCCGTCACCGCAGCCCCCATGAGCTACACCGATGACGGTGGGTTCATCGGAGCCGACACGCTTCCCCCTGAGCAGGCCGAGAGGTTCGTCGCGATCAGGGACACAGCACTCGCTCACGCCGTTCCCTTCTCCGACTGGTGGGCAGAACACGGCCAGTGAACCGGTCCGAGCTGGGCGTCGCACTGCGGATACTGCGGAACGCCTCCGGTAAGGAGGCCAAAACCGTGGCCCGCAGTGCCGTCATGTCACCGAGCAAGCTCAGCAGGATCGAAACGGGAAAAATCTCTCCGAGCGCGGAAGACGTCGACCGCATCATGACGGCGATCGGCGTCTCGGAGGACGTCAAGGCGGAGTACATGGATGCCGCCCGTGCTGCCGCGACAGAAGCCACGGCATGGCGTCTGATCCAGCGGGCGGGTCTCCATAAGGCACAGCAACATCTCCGGGACATGGAAACCCGGATGAACCTGCTGCGCCTTTTCCAGCCCGCTCTGGTGCCCGGATTGCTTCAGACGCCCGAGTACATCAAGGCCGTCCTGTCCCGCTACAAGGATCTGACCGAGGAGACAGTCCGCCGAACAGCAAGTGTCCGTATCGAGCGACAGGAGGTGCTGTACGACGAGACCAAGACGCTCCAGTTCACTATCACCGAACCCGTATTGCGCTGGTTGATCGTCCCTCCCGCACTCATGGTCGTACAGCTCGACCGACTGGCATCAATCTCTCGCCTGCCGAACGTGGACATACGCGTTGTTCCGCTCAGTGGGCGGAAGCACGATATCCCGAACCACTCTTTCGTTATCCGGGACGACCGCTCCGTAACTGTCGAGACCGTGCACGCGGAGATCATCGTGACCGACCCTCAGGATGTCGCCCAGTACGTCGAGAAATTCGGAGGATTCAGCAGTACTGCTGTTTCCGGCGATGACATGAGGACCCTCCTCGCAGAGATTCGGGACGAATTCTTGCAGAATCGGGAAAGCTACTAGAACTCATCTCCCTCACCGGACACCATTTCCATCGGCCGCCCTCGAAAGGGCGGGAACGGCCCACCCAGGGCTCATCATGGACCGGAAAGGGAACAGGAAATGACCGACCTGTACAGGCTCCCCATCAACGACGCCGAGTTCTCCAAGGCCTGCGGCGGCAACACCCACCCCGACGGCGAATCGTGCGTCACCCTCGCGCGGATCGGGCCGGACACCTGGGCCCTGGGCGACAGCAAGCGCCCCGACGCCGAGCCGTTGCGGTTCACGACGGCCGAGCTGGACGCGGCGGGCATCGACCCCGACCGCTTCGACCTCTCCGCCTGAGCCGCCGTGCACCACCACGGCTACGCCTGGCTCGGGGAGAAGCGGACGTTCGACAAGGAGAGCATCCGCAGGCCCCCGGGCCAGGCGCCGACGGCGACCAGCGAGCAGGACGTGCACGAGCGGTACCGGGAGGCGGTGGCCGTGTTCCCGGCCTCCGACGTACCGCCGATCCAGACGGCGCACTGGCTCATGAAACCGGCCTCGACGATCCGGGGCACCTGGGAGGAGCCCAAGGAGGCCGGCGCGTGGCTGGGGCGACAACTCACCGAGTTCGCGCCCCGGTTCGCCTCCGCGCAGGACCGGGAGGCGACGAGGCTGGTCCTCCTCGTCAGGGCGGCGGTCGAACGGCTCGCGTGGGGCGGAGACCTGTCCCTCGGCCACTACCTCAACGGCACGGTCTTCCACTCCGTCGCCCTGGTGACCTGCTCCCCGAACCGCAGCGCACCCGACGTGCTCTGCCCGGAGCGGCGGACCGGATCATGACCGCACCGCTCACGACGACGCGTCCACCGCCTCCGTCCTGGGTATCAAGAGCCGTGAGTCGCAGCATCCGCATCGGTGAACTGACCGTCCACGAAGGGGCACCCGTGACGACCGAGACCGAAAAACCCCGCTGGTTCACGTCCTCGTACAGCAACAATGGCGGCCAGTGCGTCGAGGTCGCCACCAACCTCGCCGCCCCGCACGGCATCGTCCCCGTCCGCGACTCCAAG
>NZ_JAAGMH010000088.1:0-25547 GCF_010548505.1 Streptomyces sp. SID14515
GACCGGGCGGCGGGCCTCGGCCTCGCGCCGCCGGGCGGCCGCGTCGGACCCGGCCGGGGCGGGCACCCGCTCCGTCCACAGCCGGGTGTGGCGGTCCCCGGGCCACCACAGCTCCGCCGCCGTCGTGAGGGCGGCGGCGAGCGCGGTGTCGGCGACGGTCGGCGGCAGGCTCACCGTCAGGGCGTGATGGGCAGGCGGCACGTACGCAACTCCTCGTACACGGAAGGGAAAACGGCTGTCAGCGGGCGGTGAACCCGCCGTCCACGGCGACCACGCTGCCGGTCACCTGCCGGGACGCGTCCGAGGCCAGCCAGAGCACCGCCTCCGCCACATCGCCCGGCTCCACCAGCGCGTTCATCGGCTGGTCCCGGACGAAGGCCGTCCCGTGCTCGGCGACCGGCACCTCCAGCGAGCGGGCGATCTCCGCCAGCATCCGGCCCTCCATCGCCTCGTCGTCCCGCACCGAGCCCGGACACACCGCGTTGACCCGGACCTTGCGCGGCGCGTAGTCCAGGGCCACCGCCTTCGTGAGGCCCACCAGACCGTGCTTGGCCGCGACGTACCCCGCGAAGTGCCGGTAGCCCACCAGACCCGCCGTCGAGGCGATGTTGACGATCGAACCGGACCCCTGAGCGACCATCCGGCCGCCCACCGCACGGATCGCCCGCCACGCACCGCCCAGATCCACATCGATCATCAGCTGCCACTCGGCCTCGGTGATCTCGTGCGCCGGGCGGCCCGAAGGGGCCGCGATCCCGGCGTTGTTGACCAGTACATCGATCCGGCCGAAGCGCTCCTCGGCCGCCTTGGCCGCCGACTCCAGCGCCGCCAGATCCCGGACGTCGGCCCGCCGGGTCAGCACGGCGGACCCGGCCTCCCGGCAGAGCCGCTCGGTGTGCGCGAGCTGCGAGGCCGAGCCGAGCGGATACGGCACCCCGGGCAGCTCGCCCGCCACGTCCAGCAGCACCAGGTCCGCGCCCTCACGGGCGAGGGCCAGCGCACAGGCCCGGCCGAGACCGCGCGCCGCCCCCGTGACCAGGGCGGTCCGCCCGACGAGCTTCCCGCCGTCGCCCGCGCGCACGGGGCCCGCGCCTTCGCCGGTCACCGGCCCCTCGCCGCGCGCACCTCGGCGGCGACCAGCTCCAGCAGCTCGCCCGGCCGCTCGGTGAGGTACATGTGCCCGCCGGCCGGCTCGGCCACCGTCAGCTTCTCCGTCGTCGCCCGGCCCCACTCGGCCGCCTCCGCCGCCCCGACCAAGGTGTCCTCCCGGCCCCGGACCGAGACGATCGGCACGCCCAACGGCCGGTCCGTGGACGGGACGTACGTCTCGTGGAGCCGGACGTCCGCCCGGAGCGTCGGCAGCAGCAGCTCCCGCATCTCCGGGTTCGCCAGCGCCGGGTGGTCGTACCCGGCGAAGGCCCGGACCCGGGCGGCGAACTCCTCGTCCGGCAGCCCGTCCGCCCGGTCCGTGCGCGGTGTCCAGGGGCCGGGCGCGCCGCTGACGACGAGCGCGTCCAGCCGGACCGCCCCGCCCGCGCCCGACCGCTCGATCCGGTGCGCCAGTTCGTACGCGAGCACCGCGCCCATGCTGTGCCCGAACAGCACGACCGGGCCGCCGCCCCCGCCCTCCGCGCCCAGCGCCGCCGACACCTGCGCGTACGCGTCGTCGACGGCCGGGGCCGCCGAGGTGTACGCCGGCTCGGGGAACCGCTTCTCGCGGCCCGGCAGGGACACCGGGAGGATCCGCAGACCCTCCGGCGCCAGTTTCTGCCAGGGCGTGAAGAAGGAGGGGCCCGCCCCGGCGAAGGGCAGGCAGATGAGGACGGTCTCTTCGTCGGCCACGGTCGTTCCTGTTCTCTTTGCTCCGTTACCGGAGTTCGGTCAGTCCCCGACCATGATCGTGGTGAGGATGGCGGCGAGATGGCCCGGGTCGCGCACCCCGCACAGCTCGCGCGCCGAGTGCATCGAAAGACCCGGCACCCCGACGTCCACCGTGGTGACGCCGAGGCGGGCCGCCGTGAGCGGGCCGATCGACGTACCGCAGGGCATCGCGTTGTTGGAGACGAACGGCTGCCAGGGGGCCCCGGCCCGCTCGGCCGCGGCCGTGAACACCGCGATGCCGGTGGAGTCGGTGGCGTACCGCTGGTTGACGTTCACCTTGACCGTCGGGCCGCCGTTGGGGAGCGGGTGGTGGTCGGGGTCGTGCCGCTCCGCGTAGTTGGGGTGCACCGCGTGCGCCATGTCGGCGGACACACAGAACGCGCCCGCCAGCGCCCGCGACCAGTCCTCGTCGCTGCCGCCGCGCGCCGCCACGGACCGCGACAGGATCCGCTCCAGCAGCGGGCTCTGGGCGCCCGTCTCGGAACCGCTGCCGACCTCCTCGTGGTCGAAGGCGGCCAGCACCGGCACGAAGGAGGGCTGCGTGGAGCCCGTCGCCGCATCCACCAGCGCGGTCACCCCGGCGTGCACCGAGACCTGGTTGTCCAGCCGGGACGCCACGACGAACTCCCGGTCCACGCCCAGGTATCCGGGCGGCTGGATGTCGTGCAGCATCAGGTCCCAGCCGAGCACGTCCGCCGGGTCCTCCCCGGCGGCCGACGCGACCCGGCGCAGCAGCTCGCCCTCCCGCGGGTCGCCCAGCGCCCAGATCGGCGCGATGTGCCGCTGCCGGTCCAGCGCCACGCCCTCGTTCACCGAACGGTCCAGGTGGATGGCCAACTGGGGCACCCGCAGCAGGGGCTCGTCGATCTGGACGAGCAGGCTGCGCGGTACGCCGTCGGGGCCGCGCAGTGCGAGCCGGCCGGAGATGCCCAGATCGCGGTCGAGCCAGGTGTTCAGCGGAACCCCGCCGTAGATCTCCACCCCGATCTGCCGCCAGCCCGAAGTCCCGGTGTCCGGTGCGGGTTTGATCCGCAGGTTCGGCGAGTCGGTGTGGGTGCCGACGATCCGGAACGGGGTGTGGGCGGGCGCGCCCTCGGGGACGTACCAGGCGATCAACGCCCCGGCGCGGCTGACGAAGCAGCCGCCGGTCGCCCCCGTCCAGTCGTCCGTGCCCCGCAGTTCGCGGAACCCGGCCTTCTCCAGACGCTGGGCCGCACTGGCCACCACATGGTAGGGGGAGGGGCTGGCGGCGATGAAGGAGAGCAGGTCGTCGGTGTGGCTGCGGTGGGGGGCCGGAGTCATACGGCGTCCGCCTTTCCGGTGTTCGGCAGTGGCTGAGAGGGTCGCTCCGCGAGGAGTTCCCGCACCGGCCGGTCGGGCCGGGCGCAGAACTCCGCGAGCAGGTCGGTGTACGACGAGAGAAGGTCGCGGGCGGTCGTGTGGTCCCACAGGTCGGTGGAGAATTCCAGGAACGTTCGATAACCCTTCGCGGGGTCACGGCGCGGCGCAAGCCCGAAGCACAGCTCACTGCGGGAAAGCGGCGGTGCCAGATCGGCCACCTCGACCCGGAGCCCGGGTATCTCGATGTCCGTGTCGACGGAGTTCTGGAACGCCAGGACGTGCGGCACCCGGTCGGGGACGCTGACAGCGCCCGCGTCCCGCATCGCCTGCATGATGCGCGCGGTGGGCAGAACATGCGCCATGGCGCCGAGCGCACCCGCGCCCGTACGGACGGCGAGGTCCGCGCAACTCTCGTCAAGATTGGCTGAATCCAGTTGTACGCGGACCATCACCGCTGTGGACGTCATCGCCACGAGCGACTCCGACGCGGTGCCCTCCCGGTTGGCGTACGGAACGCTCAACAACGTGTCCGGTTCTCCCGACAGCCGGGTCAGGAACACCCCGAGCGCCGCCGCCGCGACCGCGAACGGGGTGGTGCGCCGCTCGGCGGCCAGCTCCTCCACCGCCTTCCGCACCGCACCCGACGCGACCCCGCGCACCGTGTCCCCGTGCCCGCTCAGCTTCTGCGGACGCGGCCGGTCCGTCGGTACGGGCACGGCGGACGGCACCCCGTCCAGGTAGCGGGCGCAGAACGCGGCCCGTTCCGCCTCGGCGTCGGGATCGTGGTGCTCGCGCTGCCACCGGGCGTAAGCGGGCGCCTGCATCGCCGGATCGGGCAGACCGTGCGGGACGCCCGCGGCAGCCGCCGTGTACAGCGCCGCGATCTCCGCGAGCAGCACGGACAGCGACCAGCCGTCGGCGCACACGTGGTGCAGGACGAACATCAGCTCCCAGCGGTCCTCCTCGACCCGCAGCAGCCGCACCCGGGGCTGGAGCGACCGGCCCAGGTCGAACGGGGTCGCCGCGTCCGCCCGGCACAGGGCGTCCGCCCGAGGACGCCGCTCGGCGGCCGGCAGCCCCGTCAGATCCTCCACCGGCAACGCCACCGGCCCCGCCGCCAGCACCTCCTGCCACCAGGGCCCGTCCGGCGCGCCCTCCTGCGTGAACCGGGTCCGCAGCGCGTCGTGCCGGGCGATCACCTCGGCGACGGCGGACCGCAGAGCCGCCGGATCCAGTGCCCCGGTGAACGTGATCCGCGTCGGTACGTTCCAGACGGCGGGGTCGGGCATGGTGTGGTGCCCGGCGATCATCCGGGCCTGCTGGTCGCTGACGGGGGCGCGGTCGACGACGGCCGCTTCCGCCGCCAGGGGATCCTCGCCCGCCAGCTGCTCGGTCATGGCCCGCAGGGTGGCGTCGGCGAAGAAGTCCGCCAGCGGGTAGTCGACGCCGAGCGTGTCCCGGACCCGGTTCACGAGGCGGATCGCGGCGATCGAATTGCCGCCCAGGTCGAAGAAGTTGCCGTCGGCGGGGGCGTCGCGCAGACCGAGGACGGACTCCCAGACCTCACGGAGCAGGGCGGCGGTGGTGGTGGCCCCGGGGGCCGCCGCGACCTGCTGCTCCGCGCCCGGGTCCGCCTTCGGGTCCACCGGCACGTCCGCCCGCGGGCCCGTCAGCGTGTCCAGCTGCTCGTCCAGCTCCGCGAGATACCCCTCCGCCGTCGCCGCGTCGAACAGGTCCGCGTCGTGGCGCAGCCGCAGCCGCAGGCTTCCGTCCCGGCGCTGGGTGGCCATCAGCGCCAGCTCCAGCGGCGCCGACTCCGTTCCGGCCGCCACTTCCTCCGTACGCAGCCCGGGTAGATCTATTCCGGCCAACGCCGCGCGGTCCAGATCGACCGAAACCGTCACCAGCGGCCGCGGATTCCCCGGGTCCGGATGGACGGCGGCCAGCAGCGCGTCCAGGTCCACCCCGCTGTGCTCGTCCGCCGCGAACAGCGCCCGGCCGGTGTTCCGTACGGCCTCCGCCGGCGGGGTCGCGTCCGTGGCGGACAGCGGCAACGGCAGCAGCGCCACATGGAAGCCGACCGCGTCCGACGTCTCCGGCCGACGCCGCCCGAACGTCGTGCCCAGCAGGAACGCGTCCTGCCCCGACCGCCGCCGCAGCACCAGCTGCCAGGCCGTGCACAGCGTGGCGAACAGGGTCACCCCCTGCTCGCCGCTCCACTCCCGCAGCCTCTCCGTCCGCTCCCGGCCCACGGTCCGGGCCACCGCCCCGCCGCGCCCCGCCACCCGACGGCCGCGCGGCCGGTCCGTCGGCAGGGCCGGCACCGGCGGGCCCTCGCCCAGCAGCTCGCGCCACCAGTCCAGGTCGGCCGGGTCGTACACGGGCTCGGGGGCCCCGACGGTCGTCCCGGCGGGCCGCTCGAAGACCGGCGGGCGTCCGGCGCGAGCCGCCGTGTACAGCTCCCGGAGGTCACCGGCGACCAGCGCCGCCGAGTGCGCGTCCGTGATGATGTGGTGCATGCCGAGGACCAGGACATGGTCGTCCTCGGCCAGCCGGAGCAGCCGGGGCGTGAACAGCGGCCCCTCGGCCAGGTCGTAGGCCCGGCCGCTCTCCTCGGAGAGCAGCGCCCCGATCGCCTGCTCGGCGTCCTGCCCTCCGGCGTCGGTGACCGTCAGCGGGATCCGGAGCCCTTCCCGGACGACCTGGACGACACCGGACTCCTCCTCGCCCCGGAACACCGTCCGCAGCCCCGCGTGCCGCTCGACCAGCCCGTCGACCGCCGTCCGGAGCGCCGGCACGTCCAGCGGCCCGCGCAGCCGTACGGCCTGGGTCTCGTTGTACGCCGCCGGGTTCCGCATCAACTGCGCGGCCAGCCACAACCGCCGCTGCGCCGAGGTGGCGGGCGCGACGGTGTCCCGGCCCTTCCGTCCCCCGGCCTCCCGCTCCTCGGCGTCCCGTCCCCGCGCGTCCCGCTCCTGTGTGCGGCGGCGCAGCAGGTCCAGGCGTTCCAGCCCCGACCGCAGCCGCTCCCGGTCCATCCCGAAGTCGACCAGCGCGGCGATCTCGTCCACGCCCGCACCATGCAGCGCGTCGACGAACGGCGCGACGCTCGACGGCGTACCGATCAGGGCCCGCTGGTCGCAGTAGCGGTCGTAGGCCCGGCGGAACAGGTAGTCCAGGTCCTCCTCGCTCGCCGCCGCCACGTCCTCACGCCGCTGCCCCGCCGCCGTGGCCGCCGAGCGCATCAGCAGCGAGGACCGCAGATAGCGCACCATCGGCTCCAGCGCCTCGGCCCGGGCGGTGGCGTGGTCGTCGCCGAGATACGTGTGCACCAGCACCGTCACCCGCCCGGCCGCCGGGTCGAGCCCGCACGCCGCACGCGTACGCCGGTAGTGCGCGATGTTCTCGGCCAGCTCGTCCACCGTCTGGCTCATCAGATTGGTGACGACGCCGAGGCCGCGCCGGGCCGCTTCCTCGTACGAGGCACGCTGCCCGGAGGTGGCCAGGAAGAACGGCGGCTCCTCCTGCACCGGGCGCGGGCGGATCCGGATCTCGGCCTCGGCGCCCTCGCCCGTGCGCCGCCGCACCGCTTCTCCGCGCCACAGCCGGCGCACCTCGTCGAGGTGGTCGAAGGCGATCCGCCGCCGGTCCGCGAACCGGTCCGGGTGCAGGGCGAAGTCCCGGGCGTGCCAGCCGGTGGCGCAGCCGATGCCGACCCGGCCGCCGGAGAGGTTGTCGACCACCGACCACTCCTCGGCGACCCGCACCGGATCGTGCAGCGGGAGGACGACCGAGCCCGCGTTGATCCGGACGTGTTCGGTCTCCCGGGCCACGGCGGCGGCGAGCACCGCGGGGTTCGGGAAGATCCCGCCGAAGGAGTCGAAGTGCCGCTCGGGCAGCCAGAGCGAGGAGAAGCCGTGCGCGTCGGCGAAGCGCGCGGTCTCGAAGACGGTGTCGTACGCCTCCGGGGTGCCGCTCCCGGCGGCCTCGGCGGCCTCGGCGGTCTCCGGGTAGTCACCGAAGAAGTAGAGGCCGAAGTCGGGTGCGGGGCGCGGTACTTCGGGCCGCTGCACGGCGGCGGTCGTGGGGCGGGCGGACCGGGGGAAGAACCCGCCGTCGCGCAGCTCCCGCAGCGAGCCCTCCACCGCCTCCGCGACCCGGTTCACGTCCTCCTCCGTATGGGCGGTGGAGAGATAGAAGCTGCGCCACTCCCATACGTACACACCGCGCAGTTGGAGGTGGTGGTAGAGCAACTCCAGGTCGGCGCGGTGCTTGAAGCGGAACATCGACCCGAAGTGGGTGAGCTCCAGCGGGAATTCCTCGTCGCGGAAGAAGGCGTTGAGCCGGTCCGCGAGCGCCTGCGTGCGGGCGTTGAGTCCGCTCTGGAGCCCGGGCCCCTGATCGGTGAGGTGGGTGAGGACCGCGCGGGCCGCCGCCATCGACAGCGGATGCTGCATGTACGTGCCGCCGATGAACGTGGTCTCGCGCGAGGGCCCGCCCGGCTCCCCGTACCGCCAGAACCCGCCGTCCACCCCGTCGAGCAGATCCGCCCGCCCCGCCACCGCGCCGATCGGGAAGCCGGCCCCGAGCGCCTTGCCGTACGTGGCCAGGTCCGGGATCACCCCGAAGTGCTCCTGGGCGCCGTGCTGATGGGGGCGGAGCCCGGTCAGCATCTCGTCGAAGAGCAGCACGATGCCCCGGCGGGCGGTGAGTTCACGCAGCGAGCGCACGAACTCCACCGGCCGCAGGCCCGGGTTGCGGCACTGCACGGGCTCGACGAGCACGGCGGCGATCGTGTCCCCGAGGGAGTCGATCGTCTCCAGAGCCTCCGCGCTCCCGTACTCCAGCACGATCAGCTCCGCCACCGCGCTGTCCGGGATGCCCCGCGACACGGGCACGGCGTGCTGACCGGGACCGCCGGGGCGGCCGAGGACGGAGTCGATGTGCCCGTGGTACGAGCCCCGGAACATGACGACCTTGTCGCGCCCGGTCGCGGCCCGCGCCAGCCGGATCGCCGCCGAGTTCGCCTCCGTACCGGACGAGGCGAAGGCGACCCGTTCCATGCCGGTCAGCGAAGCGAGGAGGGCGGCCGCCTCGCCGGTGTCGGGGGACCGGGGGCCGAAGCGCAGGCCGTCGGAGAGATGGCGGCGCACGGCCTCGGTGACGGGCTCCGCCTCATGGCCGAGGAGCAGCGCGCCGAAGCCCATGGTGATGTCGGTGTAGGTGTTGCCGTCCACGTCGGTGAGCCGGGAGCCGTGCGCGGAGCGGGCCGCGACCGGGTAGAGCATCTCCTTGGTGGCGTCCCGGAACCCCACGACGGCCCGGCTGTCGGCGAGCACCGAACGGTGCCGCTGGGCCAGCTCCTTGGAGGTGCGGGTGCGCTCGGTGAACCGGCGGATCAGGGACGCGGTGTGGGCCCGCTGCGCCGCGTCGGCCCCCGCCCCGGCCATTCCGCCCGCCGCGTCGACGACGAGACGAGGGCCGTGCGCGGTCTCGGCGGCGGGTTTCGCCTTCTCCGCCGGGGCTTGGCCCCGGGCCGCCGCGAGCTGGTCGGTGAGCCTGCGGGACAGTTCCGCCGCTCTGGCCACGGCGTCGGCGGACGCACGCATGGTCGCGCTCGTCGCGCTCATCGCGTCTCCGTCCCGGTGCGGGCGGTCAGCAGCGCGACGGCCTCGGAGAGCTGGGTGAGCATCGCGGCCTGGGTCTCGGCCAGTTGACGTATCTGCTCGGAGAGAGCGGCGACCTCGGCCCGGGTGGCGTATGCCGGCTCGCCGGAGGCGGGCGCGGGCGCGGAGGCCACGGCGACGGAAACGGGCGCGGGTACGTGCGCGACAGGCGCGGGCGCGGGTATGCGGGCGGCGGGCGTCGGCTCCACGGATATCGCGGGCGCTTTCCGCCCGGCTATCAGCTCGGCCGTCAGCCGGGGTGTGCCCGCCTCCTCCAGGATCTCCCGCATGCTGATCTCCGTGCCGAACTCGGCCTCCAACTGCCGCACCATCCCGATGAGCTGGAGCGAGTCCGCACCGAGGCCGACGAAGGTGCGGTCGGCGGCCACCTCGTCGGGCCGATGCCCGAGATGGCGCGCGGTCAGCTCCAGCACCCTGTCCAGTACGGCCTGTTCGGTCATGCGGTCCTCCGTGAGCGGTGTACGTGGTGTCGTGCGTGGTGTACCTGGTGTACGTGGTGTGAGGGGCGCCGGGGGTGTGTACGGGGCCGGGCCCCTCCAGTGGGAGCGGCGTCGGAACGGGTACGTGGGCAGCCGGACGCGCCGGCCGCCGCAGCCGTCGAGCAGTGCGGCCCAGTCCACCCCGGCCCCGGCGCAGTGCAGCGCGGCCACCGCCCGCTCCCACTGCCGCGTCGGTACGCAGACCGCGTCCGGCAGCGACCGGCGGACCATCCCCGTCAGCACGGCGGACGGGCCCAGCTCCAGCAGCGGCGCGGCTCCGGGCGAGGGCGATCCGGCGGTCGAGGGTTCGGCGGTCGAGGGTTCGGCCGGCGGGGATCCGGCCAGCCGGTCCAGGACGGCGGCGAAGTCGGCCGTACGACGGGCCTGCGCGACCAGGTACGCGGCGTCCGGCCGCCACCCGGCGGGGCGGACCGTGCCGTCGATTCCATCGACGAACTCCGTGTGCAGCGGCCGCAGTTCCGTCTTGTCGGCCAGCACCCGGAACTCCTCCAGCGCCGGGTCGAGCAGCGCCGTGTGGAACGCCCGGTCCACCGCCAGCACCTCGTACGCCTCACCCCGCGCCGCCAGCAGGACCTGCGCCGCGTCCACCGCCTCCGGAGGGCCGCCCAGCACATGGTGGGCCGCGCCGTTGACCACGGCGAGCTCAAGACCGGGCACCGCGGCCAGCAGCTCCCGCACCCGGCTCCGGGGGACGAAGGCGGAGACCATCGCGCCCGGGGCCGACCGCTCCTGCATCAGCCGCCCGCGCCCGCACACCAGCCGCATCGCGTCCTCGGTGTCCAGCGCCCCGGCCACGCACAGCGCCGCGTACGAGCCGACGCTGTGCCCGGCGACCCGGGCCGGAGTGATCCCGAGCCGCTCCCACATCCGGGCCTGGGCGATCTGGAGGGCGAACAGGGCCGGCTGCGCGAAGGCGGTGTCCCACCGCTCGGGCCCCCGCCCGTCGACGATCCGGTCCAGGAAGTCGCCCCGCCCGGTCTCCTCCGCGTACACCCGGGCGCAGGTCTCCAGCACCTCGGCCACCACCGGGAAGCGCGCGGACAGTTCCGCGCCCATGCCCGGGTACCCGCCGCCCTGGCCGCTGAACAGGAACACCGGCCGGCGTACGGAACCGGCGACCCCGGTCGTGTACGCCTCGCCCGCCGGCGCCCCGGACAGGAACGCGTCGAGACCGGCCACCGGGTCCGCGGCCGTCACGACCAGCCGGTGCGGCAGGAGCCGCCGCCCGAGCGCGGTCGTGGTCAGCAGATCGGCGGGGGAGGGGGCGGTGTACGCCTCGCCCGCCGGGTGGTCCGGCCCGCCCGTCAGACGGTCCCGCAGCGCGACGGCGTACGCCCGCAGCGCGTCCTCGTCCGCGGCCGAGAGCGGCAGCAGCGCGGGCACGGGTCTCTCCGGGCTCGCGGCGGGCACGGCCTCCGGCGCCTGTTCCAGGATCACATGGGCGTTCGTACCGCCCATGCCGATGGAGTGCACACCGGCTCGCCGCACGCCCGCCAGCGGCCAGGCCCGCTCCCGTACCGGCAGCAGGAACGGGCTGTCGTCCAGCGCCAGCGCCGGGTTGGGCCGGGAGTAGTTCACCAGCGGCGGGACCACCCCGTGCCGCAGCACCTCGACGGCCTTGATCAGCCCGGCGAGCCCCGCCGCGCTGTCCAGATGGCCGATGGCGGGCTTGGTCGAGCCGAGGGCGCAGAAGCCGGTCCGGTCGGTGTGCGCGCGGAACGCCTCGGTCAGGGCGGCGAACTCGATCGGGTCGCCCTTCAGCGTGCCCGTGCCGTGCGCCTCCACATAGCCGATCGACGCCGCGTCCACGTCCGCCGCGCGCAGCGCCCCGAGCACCGCGTCCCGCTGCCCGGCGACCCCGGGCGCGGCGAACCCCCCTTTGTCCGCCCCGTCGTTGGTGACGGCCGAGCCCAGGATCACCGCGTGCACGGTGTCGCCGTCCGCCAGCGCCCGCTCTAGCGGTTTGAGGAGGACGGCGGCGGCCCCGTTCCCGCCGACCGTGCCGTCCGCGCCCGCGTCGAAGGCCCGGACCGTGCCGGTGGGGGAGAGCGTGGAGCCCTTCACCGGGAGCTGGCCGGTGACCTGCGGCAGATGCAGGGCGGCGGAGCCGACCAGCATCAGGTCCGCGTCCCCGGCGCGCAGTGCCTGGCAGGCCAGGTGCACCGAGACCAGGGCGCTGGAACAGGCCGTCGACACGGTGAGCGCCGGACCCGTCAGGCCGAGCCGGAAGGCGGCCCGGGTGGCGGTGAAGTCGGTGTAGTTACCGACCTGGACCTGCTTGGCGGTCATCCAGTCGCCCGATCCGGCCTCCGCCGCCAGGTTCGCCGCCAGATAGCTGTGCAGCGAGTACAGGCGATAGCCGGAGCTGCCGTACACCCCGATCCGTACGGAGCCGCCGTCGCCGCCGCCGCCCGCGTAACGGTCCCCGCCACCTGCGTAGGCCTTCTCGCCGCCCGCGTAACCCCCGTCCTCCAGGGCGTGGAAGCAGCACTCCAGGAACAGCCGCTGCTGCGGATCGGTGAGTTCCGCCTCGCGCCCGCTCATCCCGAAGAACCCGGCGTCGAAGCCGTCCACCCCGGTCAGTAGCCCGCTCGCCCCGCCGAACCCCGGCCGCTCGTACGCCGCCGCCGGGATGCCGGCCGCGGCGAACTCGGCCCGGGTGAACCGGTGTACGCGGCCGGTCCCCGTCCGGATGTCGCGCCAGTACGCCTCGGGAGTGTCAGCCCCGGGAAACCTCAGCGCCGTCCCGATCACCGCGATCCGGTCGTCTCTCAACGGCTTCTTCCTTTCGCAGCCCCGCCCGCCCCGTACGCTCCGCCCGCCGCAGCCCCGCCACCCTCAGCAGGAACACCACGGCGACGACGATGGCGGCGCCGTGGGACCAGCCCACCACGGCCAGCGGGGAGAACCGGTCGAGGGCCGCCGCCACCAGGATCATGCCGACGCCGAAACCGAGGTTCTCGAAAGTGGCCGAAAGACCGAAGGCGTGACCGCGCAAGGTGGCCGGAAGTGTTTGGAGATGCGAGGTGTACGCGACCTCGGTGAGACCGTCCGCGGCCCCCGCGATCAGCGCGATCACCGCCGTCACGGCCAGCGGGAACCCGGCGAAGGCCGCGATGAACGCCGCCGACATCACCACCGTGCCGTAGCCGAATCCGAGCGCCCCCACGGAGCGTCCGGTGCGCTGCGCGTACCGCTGGATCACCTGCTGGGCGCCGATGTTGCCGAGCGCCCACACACACCAGAACGCACTGACGAACACCGCCGGATTCGACGCGTCCAGCGAGGTGGAGTAGATCGGCAGCGCCGCGTTGTGGGACGAGGAACCGAACGCGTCGACCCCGCGCAGGGCCACCATCAGGCCCAGGCCGGGCGCGGCGGCGAGCGCGACGAAGGCCACGGGCCGCCACCGCGGCCCGCTCTTCTCCCTCTTCTCCGCCTGCTCGCTCTTCCCGGCCTTCCCGGCCTTCTCGGCGCCGGGCGCCCCGACCGCGCTCGCCGCCCCCTTGCCGCCCGCGATCGGCAGCAGGGCCACCGTGACCGCGCAGACCACGAACGTCGCCATGTCGAGCAGGAAGGCCGCGGTGTACCCCACGAGGGACACCACCACGCCCGCCGAGGCGAACCCCGCCACCATGGCCAGCGAACGCCCGGTGATCGAAAGAGAGTTGGCCCAGGCCCTGCGGTCCTCGCCGACCATCTCCGGGATCGAACTGCGCAACGCCACCATGAACAGCGTCCCGCACGCCCCGATCACCACCGAGACGGCCATCAGCGCCCCGGTCACCAGACTCTCCGGCGCCAGGATGAGCACCAGCATCACGGAGCCCTGTCCGACATTCGCCCACAGCATGATGCTTTTCGCGCTGAACCGGGCGAGCAGACCGCCCACGACCAGACCGGCGACGAATCCGGAGGCGAGCCGCACCGCCATGAACAGCCCCATGGCCAGCGCCCGGCCCGTCGTCTCGTAGACGAAGAGATTGAGCGCCACCATATTCAGGAATGTGCCGTAGGAAGACACCGCGTATCCGGCGACGAGGAATCGGAAACGGCGCTCGGAGACCGCGGTGTCCCGGTCCTTCCCGGTACCGCCGTCCGCCTCGTTCGCCTTCGGCCCGTCCGCTTCGTCGATTCCTGATGTCACCCGCACATACTCGTCGAGCACGGGCGCCGGGCGGAACGCTGCCGATTGCACAAAGGTAATCTGCATCCTTGTGAAGGACGATCATTCCCCCTCACCGGTATGTGATTGCCGTAAATCACCCTCGGACCGGTCGATACCGGAACAACCCTGCGAGGCGGCGCTCGCGGCCTATCGCCGTGCGCTGACGGAGGGCAGCCTCCCGGCCGGCGCCGCGCCCCGCTGCCTGCGCTCCCTGCATCTGATGGTGGCCGACCAGGAGTCGCCCGGCGACCTCATCCCCGTACCACCGGAGACCGCCTCGTTCGCCGCCCTCGCCCCGATCGAGGAGGCGATCGTCGAGCAGCGCCGCACGCTGCGCTCCGCCCGCGCCACTCTCGCCGCCTTCGAGGGCCTCTACACCGAGATGCACCGGCGGGAACGGCCCGCCCTCACCCGGCTCTCCGGCCAGGCCGTCATCAGCAAGGCCCTGGACGCCGGGGTCAGCGGCTGCCGCGCCGAGGTCCGCACCGCCCACCCCGGCGGCGGCCGCCCGGCCCACATCCTCCAGGAGTCGCTCCCGCGCGACCTGGGCAACCTGCGCCGCGGCATCCGGCAGCGCACCCTCTACCAGCACACCGTCCGCTCGGACCGCACCACGCTCGCCTACATCGAGCAGGTGACCGCCGAGGGCGCCGAGATCAGGACGCTGGCCGAGGTCGTGGACCGGTTCATCGTCTTCGACCGGGACCTCGCCTTCATCCCGTTCTCCGACGAACCGAACAGCGCCCTGCGCGTCCAGCACCCGTCCCTGGTCCGCTTCCTGGTCCGCCACTTCGACGAGGCGTGGTCCCGCGCGGTCCCGGTCCGCCCCGAACGCGCCCCGCTGCGCACCCCCGTCGTCACCTCCGACCTCCAGCGCGCCATCCTCCAGGCCGTCGTCAACGGCGAGACGGATGCCTCCATCGCCCGCCGGATCGGCATGAGCCGCCGCAGCGTCGCCGAGCACATGCGCAAGGTCTCCGAGCAGCTCGGCAGCAACAGCCGGGCGCAGCTGGGCTATCTGGTCGCGACATCGGGCCTGCTGGACGGCTGAGGACGCGCGGGAGGGCCCGTCCGCACGGACGGGCCCTCCTCCTGCGCGTACGGGACGGGGTCAGCCGAGGCCCGGGCCCCGCACCGGAATGCTGGTGAACGTCGGCGCCGGGGCGGGCTCGGTGAAGAAGTCGTTGCCCTTGTCGTCGACGACGATGAACGCGGGGAAGTCCTCGACCTCGATGCGCCAGACCGCCTCCATGCCGAGCTCCTCGTACTCGACGACCTCGACCTTCTTGATGCAGTCCTGCGCGAGCCGGGCCGCCGGGCCGCCGATCGAGCCGAGGTAGAAGCCGCCGTGGGAGCCGCAGGCGTCGGTGACCTGTTTGCTGCGGTTGCCCTTGGCGAGCATCACCTTCGAGCCGCCCGCCGCCTGGAACTGCTCCACGTAGGAGTCCATGCGGCCGGCCGTCGTCGGGCCGAAGGAACCGGAGGCGTACCCCTCGGGCGTCTTCGCCGGGCCCGCGTAGTACACCGGGTGGTCCTTCAGGTACTGCGGCATCTCCTCGCCCGCGTCCAGGCGCTCCTTGATCTTGGCGTGCGCGATGTCACGGGCCACGACCAGCGGGCCGGTCAGCGAGAGGCGGGTCTTGACCGGATACTTCGTCAGCTCGGCCAGCACCTCGTCCATCGGCCGGTTGAGGTCGATCTCCACGACGTCCCCGCCCGCCTCGTCGAGGTGCTCGTCGGTGGTGTCGGGGAGGAAGCGCGCCGGGTCCTTCTCCAGCTGCTCCAGGAAGACGCCCTCGGCGGTGATTTTCGCGGTGGCCTGGCGGTCCGCCGAGCAGGACACGGCGATGGCGACGGGCAGCGAGGCGCCGTGCCGGGGCAGCCGCACCACGCGCACGTCGTGGCAGAAGTACTTGCCGCCGAACTGGGCGCCGATCCCGATCTTCTGCGTCAGCTCGAAGACCTTCTCCTCCAGCTCCTTGTCCCGGAAGCCGTGCCCGGTGGGGGAGCCCTCGGCGGGCAGCTCGTCCAGGTAGTGCGCGGAGGCGTACTTCGCGGTCTTCAGCGCGAACTCCGCCGACGTGCCGCCGACCACGATCGCCAGGTGGTACGGCGGGCAGGCCGCGGTCCCGAGCGAACGGATCTTCTCCTCCAGGAACTTCATCATGGAGGCCTCGTTCAGGACGGCCTTCGTCTCCTGGTAGAGGAACGACTTGTTGGCCGAGCCGCCGCCCTTCGCCATGAACAGGAACTTGTACGCGCCGCCGTCGGTGGCGTACAGCTCGATCTGGGCCGGGAGGTTGGAGCCGGTGTTCTTCTCGTCCCACATGGTCAGCGGGGCCATCTGCGAGTAGCGCAGGTTGAGCTTGGTGTACGCGTCGTAGATCCCGTGCGACAGGGCCTCCTCGTCACCGCCCTCGGTCAGCACGTTCTGCCCGCGCTTGCCCATGACGATCGCCGTACCGGTGTCCTGGCACATCGGCAGCACGCCCGCGGCGGCGATGTTCGCGTTTTTCAGGAGGTCCAGCGCCACGAACTTGTCGTTGGAGGACGCCTCCGGGTCGTCGACGATCCGCCGCAGCTGCGCCAGGTGGGCCGGGCGCAGATAGTGCGAGATGTCGTGCATCGCCTCGGCGGCCAGCGTGCGCAGCGCCTCCGGGTCGACCTTGAGGAACGTACGCCCGTCGGCCTCGAAGGTGGAGACGCCCTCGGCGGTCACCAGACGGTACGGCGTGGTGTCCTCCCCCAGGGGGAGCAGATCGGAGTACGCAAACTCTGCCATGACGGCCATTCCTCACTCGGCGACGGCGGCTGACCTCCCTCGGGCAGCGCATCCACCAGGGTAGAGCGCCCCCTTCCGGAGGATCCTGTGAGGTAAGGCTCACCTGGACGTTCCGCCGCGGAGGCCGCCGGAGGACCGGGGCACGCCGCGTCGAGGGGTAGTCGCGATCTATCGCGTTTGGGTACGCTGGGCCGGTGGACCTAGAGAAGCAGCCCCAGCAGCCTGTCGCGCCGGCCGTCCCGCCGCCCGCCGAAGTCCTGGGCGGCGATGGCATCCGCGCCTCCGACGCCGACCGTGACCGGATCGCGGACATCCTGCGGGAAGCGATGGCCGAGGGCCGCCTGACGGCGGACGAGCACGCGGAGCGCATCGACCTGGTCTACCGGGCCAAGACCGTCGGCGAACTCCAGCCGCTGGTCCGGGACCTGCCCGTGTCCTCCGGCTCCACCGCCGAAAACCCGGGCCCGCGCCCGTACGGCTATGGCCCCGAGGCCCCGGAGGGCCCCGCGGACAATCTCGTCGCGGTCTTCAGCAGCTCGGTCCGCAAGGGGCGTTGGCGGGTCGGCGGCCGGACGAACGCCTTCGCGCTCTTCGGCAGCGTGGAGATCGATCTGACCGAAGCGCTTTTCGGCCAACGCTTCACCGTCATCAATGCGACGTCCATCTTCGGCAGCGTCGAGGTCCGAGTCCCGGAGAACATCTCACTGCGCGGCAACGGCACCGGTGTGTTCGGCGGTTTCGAGGTGAAGTCGCTCGAATCGGCGGATCCGGAAGCGCCGGTCGTCGTGGTGAACGGCTACGCCGTGTTCGGGAGTGTGGAGGCGAAGCCGAAGCGGGGAAAGTTCGTCGCGGATCTCCAGCGGCGGTTGCGCAAACATCTCGGCCACTGAATCGGCCATGGATATACAGCAGGGCTGACGATCTCCGGTAATCGGTAATCGGCCAGAATGCCGCGGGGGCGCATTGCGGTGCGTCGCGCGCCGGTGCCACTCAGTGCATAGGCGTACGCACAGCGGGTAGGGAGTGCTGCATCGTCTCTCGCTCGCGAAGCCGTAGCCGTCGTCAGGAGTAGACCGTGCTGCAACCGCCGCATCAGCCTCTGCAGGTCGCCGCCGTTCCGGCCCAGCGGACCCCCGCTCGGGAGGACGATGCGGGCCCCTGGCATTCCGAGGCGGCCTGCCGCCGTGACGAGGCGGGCCTGTTCTTCGCCCCGTCGAAGGAGCCGACCGCCGCCCGGCTGGCCCGCGAGGAGGCCGCCAAGCGGGTCTGCGCCCGGTGTCCGGTCATGGTGGAGTGCCGGGAGCACGCGCTGATGCAGCCCGAGCCGTACGGGGTGTGGGGCGGGCTCACCGCGGCGGAGCGCCGGGTGGCGCTGGCCCGGCGACGACGGCGGGACATCGAGCTCACGGCCGCGACGACGGCCGAGCACATAGCCGCGGCGGGCTGAACGCACACGCGTATACGCAGAGGGGGTGCGGGGAGCGTCGATTCGCTCCCCGCACCCCCTCTGCGCGCCCTTCGTGCCCCGGCCGTGGACTACTTCGCGCGGTCGAAGTCGATGGCGCTGTAGGCGCGCAGCTTCGACAGCCGGTGGGTCGAGGAGATCGTCCGGATCGTGCCGGACTTGGACCGCATCACGATCGACTCGGTGGTCGCCGTCTCCGCGCGGTACCGCACACCGCGCATCAGCTCACCGTCGGTGATCCCCGTCGCCACGAAGAACACGTTGTCGCCGCTGACCAGGTCGTCGGTCGACAGCACCCGGTCCAGGTCGTGGCCCGCGTCCAGCGCCCGCTGCCGCTCGGCCTCGTCCTTGGGCCAGAGCTTGCCCTGGATGACGCCGCCGAGGCACTTTATGGCGCACGCCGAGATGATGCCCTCGGGCGTCCCGCCGATGCCCATCAGCAGGTCGACGCCGGTGCCCTCGCGGGCCGCCATGATCGAGCCCGCGACATCGCCGTCGGAGATGAACTTGATCCGCGCGCCGGTCTCCCGGATCTCCTTGACGATGCCCTCGTGCCGGGGGCGGTCGAGGATGACGACGGTGACGTCCTCGGGCGTGGAGTTCTTCGCCCGTGCCACGCGCCGGATGTTCACCGACACGGGCGCGTCGATGTCGACGAAGTCCGCCGCCTCGGGCCCCGTGACCAGCTTGTCCATGTAGAAGACCGCGGACGGGTCGAACATCGCGCCGCGGTCGGCCGCCGCCAGCACGGCGATGGCGTTCGGCATGCCCTTGGCGTTGAGCGTGGTGCCGTCGATCGGGTCGACGGCGATGTCGACCTCGGCACCGGTGCCGTCGCCGACCCGTTCGCCGTTGAACAGCATGGGGGCTTCGTCCTTCTCGCCCTCGCCGATGACGACGACGCCGTTCATCGAGACGGTCGAGACGAGGGTCCGCATGGCCTTCACGGCGGCGCCGTCGGCGCCGATCTTGTCGCCGCGGCCCACCCAGCGCCCGGCCGCCATGGCGGCGGCCTCGGTGACCCGGACCAACTCCAGGGCCAGGTTGCGGTCGGGGGCCTCCGGGGAGACCTCCAGTTGGGACGGCAGATGATGCTCGGACATCGGAGCGCACCTTTCTGTACGGCGACGACCGGATATGAGGGTGCTGTGACTCTATCGGTAGGTCGATAAAATGAGCAGGGCGGGTCACGCATGAGCACCCCGGTGTCCCGGCCGTGACCGGTACCCTGCGGCCGGGCGTGTCAGGCCGCGTGCCACCATGGATGCCGTGGCAAGCAAGCGAGGCAAGCAGACAGTCCGGGACATGTTCCTGTCGACTTTGGTGATCGCCGCCTGCGCGGGGGTCATATACCTCTTCATCCCGAAGGACGAGCACGCCGACCCGATCAAGGCGGTCGACTTCACCGTGGAGCTGGCGACGGTACGCACCGCCGCCCCCTACCCGGTGGCCGCGCCGGAGGGCCTGCCGGAGAAGTGGAAGGCGACCTCCGTCCGGTACGACGAGGCCGAGGGCAAGTCCTGGCACCTGGGCTTCCTCGACGCGGACCGCAAGTACGTCGCGGTCGAGCAGTCCACCGCCGCCGCGCGCACGTACGTCCCCGAGGTCAGCCAGAAGGCCGAGAACACCGGGCGGACGGAGACGGTGGCGGGCCGGGAGTGGCAGGTCTGGGAGGGCGCGAAGTACAACGCCCTCGTGCTGCCCGGGAAGGGCCACACCACGGTGGTGACCGGCTCGGCGCCGAAGGAGAGCCTGGTCGAGATGGCCGCCGCGCTGAAGACGACGCCGCCCGCGACGCCCGCTTCCTGACGCGCGTACGCGAAGGGGCCCCGGAACACGTGGTGTTCCGGGGCCCCTTCGCGTCGGGCGGGAGCCGCGCGGGCTCGGCCGTACGACTCAGACGGTGGTGACGACCTCGTCGAAGGAGAGGCGCGGGCTGCGCGGGAACCAGGCGTCCTCGCCCGGCTTGCCGATGTTGACGACCATCAGCGGCGTGTGGTCGTCGTCCAGGAACTCCTTCTGGATGCCCGCGGCGTCGTAGCCGGTCATCGGGCCGGCGGCCAGACCGGCGGCCCGGACGCCGATGATGAAGTAGGCGGCCTGCAGCGCGGCGTTGAGGCCGGCGGCGGACTCGCGGACCGGGCGCTCGGAGAAGAACATGTCCTTGGCCTGCGGGAAGTGCGGGAGCAGCGCCGGGAGCTCCTCGTGGAACTCGTTGTCGGCGGCCAGGATCGCGACGAGCGGGGCGGTCGCGGTCTTCGGGCGGTTGCCTTCGGCCATGTGCTGCACCAGGCGCTCGCGACCCTCGGCGGAGCGGACCAGCACGACGCGCAGCGGCGACTGGTTGAAGGCGGTCGGGCCGAACTTGACCAGGTCGTAGATCGCCTGGACCTGCTCGTCGGTCACCGGCTCGTCGGTGAAGGTGTTGGCGGTGCGGGCCTCACGGAAGAGGAGGTCCTGGGCGGCGAGGTCGAGAACGAGGGACATCTGGTGCAAACCTTCCGAACGAACGCGGTGGGGAGAGCTCGAAGGTACTCCAGAGATAGGTTAACTTTCAACTAAAAGCGGCGATGAGTGATCCATTGCACAATGCAGCTACTTCGTGCGAGGCCTGGGCTCAGCCCTCCTCGGCGCCCTCCGGGCGGGCCAGAGCCGCGTCCAGCCGGGCACGGGCGCCCTCCAGCCAGTGCCGGCAGACCTTCGCCAGCTCCTCGCCCCGCTCCCACAGCGCCAGCGACTCCTCCAGCGTCGTGCCGCCCGCCTCCAGCCGGCGCACGACCTCGATCAGCTCGTCGCGCGCCTGCTCGTACCCGAGCGTGCCCGTGGCGGCGGCAGTCGCCGCCGTGCCGTCGTCGTCCGTCATGTGATCCACCCTAAATGTGAGCTGTTACGTCATCGTGGGCACGGCCCCGGCCGCCGGTCGGCCGGCTCATCCGGCCCCGTCCACCCGCACCGTGAACTCGCCGTCCGACACCCGCGCCCGCAGCGGCTCGCCGGGCGCCCCGGCCTCCTCGGGGGAGCGCACCACATGCCCGTCGGGCCGCTGGAGCACCGCGTACCCCCGCTCCAGCGTGGCGGCGGGCGAGAGCGAGACGACCCGGGCGAGCGTGTGCGACAGCTCCGAATCGGCCCGGTCCAGCAGATGGCCCAGCACCCGGCGGCTGCGCCCGAGAAGCGCGTCCACCTCCGCCTCGCGCTCGTCCACCAGCCGCTGGGGCCGCTCCATCGCCGGGCGGCCCAGCGCGTGCGCGAGCCCCCGCTCCTCGCGGTCCAGCAGCCCCCGTACGGTCCGCAGCGCCCGGTCCCGCAACTGCTGTACGCGCTCCAGCTCCTCGCCCACGTCGGGCACGACCTTCTTGGCCGCGTCCGTGGGCGTGGAGGCCCGCAGGTCGGCGACCAGGTCCAGCAGCGGCGAGTCCGGCTCATGGCCGATCGCGGAGACCACCGGCGTACGGCAGGCGGCCACGGTCCGGATCAGCTGCTCGTCGGAGAACGGCAGCAGATCCTCCACGCTGCCGCCGCCCCGGGCCACCACGATCACATCGACCTCGGCCAGCGCGTCCAGCTCCTCGACCGCCTGCACCACCTGGGCGACCGCGTTCACCCCCTGCACGGCGGTGTTGCGGACCTCGAAGCGCACGGCGGGCCAGCGGCGGCGGGCGTTCTCCAGGACATCGCGCTCGGCGGCGGAGGCCCGCCCGCAGACCAGCCCGATGAGCTGCGGCAGGAAGGGCAGCGGCTTCTTGCGGTCCAGGGCGAAGAGCCCCTCGGCGGCGAGCGACTTCTTCAGCTGCTCCAGCCGCACCAGCAGCTCGCCGATCCCGACCGGCCGTATGTCGGTGGCCCGCAGCGACAGCTGCCCCCGGGGCGCGTACCACTCGGGCTTCGCCAGCACGACGACGCGCGCGCCCTCCGTCACCACATCGGCGATCCGGTCGAAGACCTGCCGGAAACAGGTCACGCTCACCGAGATGTCATGGGACGGGTCGCGCAGCGTCAGAAAGACGACCCCGGCCCCCGGCCGCCGTGAGAGCTGGGTGATCTGCCCCTCCACCCAGATCGCGCCGAGCCGGTCGATCCACCCGCCGATGAGCCGGGACACCTCACCGACGGGCAGCGGCGCTTCCGCGGACGTGTTGAGAGCCATACGGGCGAGCGTATCGGCAGCCACCGACAGGACACCCGCCCCGCGCAGGACAGCGGAGAACGCGCGGGACGGCGGCGATGTCCGGGACGACGGCGCCGCCCAGGACAGCAGGGGACACCCGAGGGCTCACCTGCCCGTGCCGCCCGGACCCGCCGCACCGTCCCGGCGGCCCGTCCCCTGCACCGCCAGCACCACGAGCCCCACCCCGAGCCAGCAGAGGCCCACCACCTGGGAGGACGTCGTCGCCTCCACGATGACCGCGACCAGCACCCCCGCGCCCACCACCGGGACGAGGACATGCCGCCACCACACCGGAGGCCCCGCCATGCGGCGTACGGCGAACCAGCCGACCACCGACGCGTGCAGCAGGATGAACGCCGTCAGCGCGCCGATGTCCACCACGGAGACCAGATGGTCCAGGCCGTCGTCGCGCCGGGCCGCCCACACGGCGGCCACCAGCGTCACGATCGCCGCGCCCAGGATCGCCACCCGCGGCACCCCCGAGCTCGGGTCGACCTTCGCGAGGAGGTGCGGCAGCCGCCGCTCCCGGGCCATCGCGAAGACGAGCCGCCCGGCGGCGGCCTGCCCCGCCAGCGCGGCGAACGCCGCGCCGATCGCCTTGCTCACCGCCACCAGGTCGTGCAGCCAGGTCCCCACCGAGGCGTCCACCGCGTCGTAGAACGCCGACCCCTGCGCCGCCGGGTCCGCCGCCAGCTCCGCCGAACTCACCGGCTCCAGCAGCGCCGCCAGGTACGACTGCGCCACGAACAGGACACCGGCCAGCACCAGGCAGAACAGCACCGCCCGCGCCACCTTCGCCGAGCCGCCCGTCACCTCCTCGGCGAACGAGGCGATGGCGTCGAAGCCCAGATAGGAGAGCACGGCGATCGACACGGCACCCAGCACCGCCGCCATGGAGAACCCGGTGTCCCCGGTCAGCGGCGTCAGCCAGCCGCGCTGCGCCCCGTCCCGTACGAGGACGACCAGGGCCGAGACCACGAAGACCAGCAGCACCACGATCTCCATGGCCAGCACCGCGAAACCGACCCGGGCGGCCGCCCGTACGCCCCACAGATTGAGCAGCGTGGTGATCAGCACGGCGATCGCGGTCCACACCCACCGCGAGACCTCCGGGACCAGCGCGTTCATCGCGATCCCGGAGAAGAGATAGGCGACCGCCGGGATCAGGAGGTAGTCGAGCATGGCCATCCACCCGGCGATGAACCCCGGCCCTTCCCCGAGCCCCTTGCGGGCGTACGTGAAGACCGAACCGGCGAACGGGGCGACCCGCACCATCTGGGCGTAACTGAAGGCGGTGAAGGCCATCACCACCGTGGCCACGACATAGACCAGCGCGACCGCCCCGTCGGACTTCGCGTCCAGGGTGCCGAACACCCCGACGGGGGCCATCGGGGCGATGAAGAGGAGCCCGTAGACGACCAGATCCCGGAACCCCAGCGTCCGCCGCAGCTTCCCTTCTTCCGCACCGCTCCCCGAACCACCACCCGGACCACCACCCGGACCACCACCCGGACCGCCGCCCGAACCGTTGCCCGAACCGCTCTCCGACACCGAAGCCATCGCCCCTCCATCACCGTCCGCCACGCTTCACACGCGCACCGCGACCAGTCTCCCGACCCGACGGTCCGCGCGCCCGTTCGGCACGGCCTTACGATGGGACGCATGACTGCAACGCCTGCCCGCCGTGTCCTGCTCGCCGCGCCCCGTGGCTACTGCGCGGGCGTGGACCGTGCCGTGATCGCCGTCGAGAAGGCCCTGGAGCAGTACGGGGCCCCGATCTACGTCCGCCACGAGATCGTGCACAACAAGTACGTCGTGCAGACCCTGGAGAAGAAGGGCGCGATCTTCGTGGACGTCACCGCGGAGGTGCCCGAGGGCTCCATCGTGATGTTCTCCGCGCACGGAGTCGCGCCCACCGTCCACGCGGAGGCCGCCGAGCGCAAGCTCGCCACCATCGACGCGACCTGCCCGCTGGTCACCAAGGTCCACAAGGAAGCCGTCCGGTACGCCAAGGAGGACTACGACATCCTCCTGATCGGCCATGAGGGTCACGAGGAGGTCATCGGCACCTCCGGCGAGGCCCCCGACCACATCCAGCTGGTCGACGGCCCCGAGGACGTGGCGAACATCGAGGTCCGCGACGAGTCGAAGGTCGTCTGGCTCTCCCAGACCACCCTGTCCGTCGACGAGACGATGGAGACGGTGGGCGCGCTCAAGTCGAAGTTCCCCAACCTCCTCTCGCCGCCCAGCGACGACATCTGCTACGCCACGCAGAACCGCCAGATCGCGGTGAAGAAGCTGGCCGAGGAGGCCGAGCTGGTCATCGTGGTCGGCTCCAAGAACTCCTCGAACTCCATCCGCATGGTCGAGGTCGCCCTGGACGCCGGAGCCGACGCCGCGTACCTGGTCGACTTCGCGAGCGAGATCGACGAGGCATGGCTGGAAGGCGTGTCCACGGTCGGTCTGACCTCCGGCGCCTCGGTCCCCGACGTCCTGGTCGACGGGGTCCTGGAGTGGCTCGCGGAGCGCGGTTACGAGGACGTGGAGACGGTCAAGACGGCCGACGAGTCGATCACCTTCTCGCTCCCCAAGGAGCTGCGCCGCGACCTGCGCGCCGAGGCCGCCGCCCTTTCCGCCGAGTAGCCGCGCAAGGGGCCCGGCCTGCCCGTACCGTGGGTTCCATGGAGATCTTCGGCGTGGACATCGGCGGTTCCGGGATCAAGGGTGCTCCCGTGGATCTGGACCGCGGAGACCTGGCGCGGGAGCGCCACAAAGTGCTGACACCGCATCCGGCCACGCCCAAGGGCGTGGCCGACGGCGTTGCCGAGGTCGTGGGCCATTTCGCCTGGTCGGGCCCGGTCGGCATCACCTTCCCCGGGGTCGTCACGGACGGCGTCACCCGCACCGCGGCCAATGTCGACAAGGGCTGGATCGACACGGACGCCCGCACCCTGCTGGGCGAGCGGATCGGTCAGCCCGTCACCATCCTGAACGACGCGGACGCGGCCGGGGTCGCCGAGATGACCTTCGGCGCGGGCAAGGGCCGTACGGGCACGGTCATCCTGCTGACGTTCGGTACGGGCATCGGCAGCGCGGTCTTCACCGACGGCCGGCTCGTCCCCAACACCGAGCTGGGCCACCTGGAGCTGCACGGCCACGACGCGGAGAAGCACGCCTCCACGAAGGCCAAGGAGGACGAGGACCTCAGCTGGCAGCACTGGGCGCACCGGGTTCAGAAGTATCTGCTGCACGTGGAGATGCTGTTCTCGCCGGAGCTGTTCATCATCGGCGGCGGGGTGAGCCGCAAGGCGGAGAAGTTCCTGCCGCTGATCGAGAAGGTGCGGGCCGAGATCGTCCCGGCCCAGCTCCAGAACAACGCGGGCATCGTGGGAGCGGCGATGGCGGCGGCGGGCACGGGGCACGACAAGGGCTGAGAGCCAGGAGGGGGCGGGTGCGGGGCCCGGGGGCGGCGGCTGAACGGGGCAGGCGGCCTCAGGGGCGCTGAGGGCGGCGGGCGGCCGCGCCCGCACCGGCCGTACCGCCCGCCCCGGCCCG